>NZ_JBEGHG010000009.1:0-192777 GCF_040675865.1 Burkholderia sp. LMU1-1-1.1
CGCTGGTTATGGACATACAATCACGACCGGCCACACATGGCACTCGGCGGCATTACGCCGATTCAGAAATTGGCCCTCGCCGCATAGCCTCTACTTCTGGTGCGCATCATTAATGGGGGGATTACCGGCGGGCTTATCGGTTTATGAAGCAACTTTGCTACGCCAAAATTGGTACTTTAAGTAATCGCTTAGGGAAATATGCCTGTGTTCGATCTCCGTCTTAATATTTCGCCTTCGTTCCATCGAAACTGTTCAATTCGGATTAAAGGAGAAATCACGGGTACGGCGACGTATGAAGCCGATCCAGCAGGCTTGCTTCCTAGCGTTGCACTTACTTTGCCGGTTGCGCGCGAGCCGATGGCTGCGCTTCGTACTAGTTGTGAACGAATGTTGGCGGCATGGGATGCGAGATGGAGTCAATTTGGTTTAGACGGAATCAGCATTGATGGTATGTTCGACTCCTCGGACTCGAAGCTACAGGAATTTTGCCTATGGAGTCCCCGCCCGGAGACTATCCCTCATATGATGCTAGCTGCTGCCTTCGATTGCTTTCCCTTCGAACATTGCATCGGAAAGGCGGGTGATCAACTCGAAATCCTGAGGAGTTACTTTGACCTGCAGCCGCCGGCCATCGTTATTGGTCATGGGCCAATGCGCCTTCGGCTTGCACCTTGGGTTCATTTTAAAGATGCAAGCGAGATCGAACATCAGGTGACGACGCTTCCTGACGACGGACAGCTTCTTGTTGATGCTTCAGGTGTGGAGCGCTTCGGTGGGGCGTTGGCCCGTATTCTTCCTGTTGAAGACCTGATGAAACGAACTGGAGTGGTAAGCTGGAAAGTTCATGTTGGCCATTTCGATGAGCTCATCCAAGCTGGTGTTGAGCCATCATTAATTGAACTCGTCCATCCTGTCCCACTTTCGCAGAAAGGAGAGCCAATCGTACTCGGCTCAATTTTAAGTTCGTCTTCGGACTTGATCCCAATCGCCAAGGCAGGCAATAAAATTGAATTAGTCCGTGCTTTCAGAAGAGAATATCCTCTGACAATTGAGCAAGCGTTGAAGGCGGCCAGAGAGCTGATGGAAATTGTCGCGCAGGCTCCTGCGCTTTGAGTTGCAGCTCGTGGCGTAACACACTGCAAAATGCTTCGTTGTAACTAATTCGCGGCGTCCGCAATGGGGCGGAAGCGGTCTCCCACTGTTCTATCATTCGCGCATGGTCATCGACTAGCGGGCGTCGCGCGCAGACGCCGCCATGGCGGCCGATGCCGATCCACTGGCGGGCGGCGTGGTCAACGGAGCCCGGCTTTGCTCATTGTTCTCCTGTACCAGCTTGGTCAACAACTCCATGAACTTGAGCTGCTCCTCGCTGGTCAGCGGCGCCAGAAGGCGCCGGCGCAGTCGTTGGGCGCCGGGGATCATATCGTCCAGCAACTGCTGGCCGGCGCGGGTGATGGTCAGCGCGCGCTGGCGGCGGTTGGTCGGAATGACCTTGCGCTCCAGCAGACCTTTTTCCTCCAGCCGCGCGCACACGGTCGCGCCGGTGGAGGTGTCGATGCCGCTGCTGGACGATAGCGAGACCTGGTCGATGCCCGGATTGCCGGCCAGGTTGCGCAGCATCGCGTACTGCACCGGCGTCAATTCTCCGCCCATCTCGTCGTAAAAAATCGAGACCGAGATCTGCTGCGCGCGGCGCAGCAAGTGCCCCGGATGCTCATATAAATTGGTTAGCGTGCTTTCGGTTTCTGGCATGGCGTATTCTCTGCTTGTGCGGCGCAATATGAAAAGAGTTGGGCCTGGGTGTTTACTTCCGCGTTTTCCGGTCTATACTTTACGATATTCAGTGCACTGAATGTTAAGCTGAAAACCAATAAGGAGACAAGATGTATCCAAAAAACACCTGGTATGTGGCTTGCACGCCCGACGAGATCGACGTCAAACCGCTGGGCCGCCAGATCTGCGGCGAGAAAATCGTTTTTTACCGTGGCGCCGAGGGCAAAGTGGCGGCGGTCGAGGATTTCTGTCCGCATCGCGGCGCGCCGCTGTCGCTGGGCTTCGTGCGCGAGGGGCAGCTGGTCTGCGGCTACCACGGCCTGGAGATGGGCTGCGACGGTAAGGTCATCAGCATGCCCGGCCAGCGCGTGCGGGGCTTCCCCTGCATCCGCAGCTATCCGGTCGAGGAGCGCTATGGCTTCATCTGGGTCTGGACCGGCGACAAGGAACTGGCCGATCCGGCCCTGATCCACCATCTGGAATGGGCGGACAATCCGGAATGGGCTTACGGCGGCGGCCTGTATCACATCCAATGCGAATACCGCCTGATGATCGACAACCTGATGGACCTGACGCACGAGACCTATGTCCACGCGTCGAGCATCGGCCAGAAGGAGATCGACGAAGCGCCGGTCAACACTCGCGTCGAGGGCGAGGAAGTCGTCACCAGCCGATATATGGAAAACATCATGGCGCCGCCGTTCTGGCGCGCGGCCTTGCGCGGCAACGGCCTGGCCGATGATGTGCCGGTGGACCGCTGGCAGATCTGCCGCTTCACGCCACCGAGCCATGTGATGATCGAGGTGGGTGTCGCGCACGCGGGCAAGGGCGGCTACGACGCCGATCCGAAGTTCAAGGCATCGAGCATCGTGGTCGACTTCATCACGCCGGAGACGGAGACCTCGCATTGGTACTTCTGGGGCATGGCACGTAACTTCAGGCCCGAGGACAAGGAATTGACGGCGACCATACGCGAGGGGCAGGGCAAGATCTTCGCCGAAGACCAGCAGATGCTGGAGCTGCAGCAGCAGAACATCCTGCGCCATCCCGACCGCAAGCTGCTGATGCTGAATATCGACGCCGGTGGTTTGCAGTCGCGTCGTCTGCTGGACCAGTGGATGGAGAAGGAGAACACGCCACGTAAGCCGGAGCAGGCGGCATGAGCGCCGACCTGCTGAACGTTCGGGTCGAGCGCCGTACCAGCGAAGCGGAGGATATCTGCAGCTATGAGCTGGTCAGCGTCGATGGTTCGCCGCTGCCGGCCTTCAGCGCCGGCTCGCATATCGACGTGCATGTGGGACCGGGTCTGGTACGCCAATACTCGCTGTGCAATCCTCCACACGAAACCCACCGCTACCTGATCGGCGTGTTGCGCGATCCAGCGTCGCGTGGCGGCTCGCAGGGCATGCATGAGAAGATCCATGCCGGAGCGGAGCTGACCATCAGCGCGCCGAAAAATCACTTCCCGCTGGTGGACGCCAAACGCAGCCTGCTGCTGGCCGGCGGCATCGGCGTGACGCCGGTGCTGGCGATGGCGGAAGCGCTGTCCGCGCAGGGCGCGATGTTCGAGATGCATTACTGCGCGCGCTCGCCCGAGCGCACCGCCTTCTGCGAGCGCATCGCGGCTTCGCCGTTCGCCGCTCAGGTGCACTTTCACTACGATAGCGGCGCGCCCGAGCAAAAGCTAGACCTCGCGGCGCTGCTGGCGGGTCTGGACCGTGGAACGCACATCTATTTTTGCGGCCCCGGGGGCTTTATCGATCACGTCAAGGCGACGGCCGCCGCGCAGAACTGGCCGGAGGCGCAGCTGCACCTGGAGTACTTCGGCGCGGTCGCCGTCGATACCGGCGGCGACAAGGCCTTCGAAGTCAAGCTGGCATCCACCGGCGCGAGTTACACTGTTCCCGCCGGAGTCACCGTGATGCAGGTGCTGCGCGACGCCGGCGTGTTTGTGGCGGCTTCCTGCGAGCAGGGCGTGTGCGGCACCTGCCTGACACGGGTTCTCGAAGGCGTGCCGGATCACCGCGATTTGTATTTGACCGAAGAAGAACAAGCTGCCAACGACCAGTTCACCCCTTGCTGTTCCCGTTCCAAAAGCCCGACCCTAGTGCTCGACCTATAAAAAACAAGAAGGAGACACCATGTCAGAGAATATCAATACGCATCGCCGTCACATCCTGCTGGGCGCGGCCGCCTTGTCCGCCGGCGTGCTGCCGGCCGTCGCCGCAGCCGCCGAGCCGTTGAAGGTGGGCCTGATCGTGCCGATGTCCGGACCGTTCGCTTCCACCGGCCGCCAGATCGAGGCCGCCGTCAAGCTGTTCATGCAGCAGAACGGCGCCACCGTTGCCGGGCGCCAGATCGAAATCATCCTCAAGGACGACGGTGGGGTGGCGCCGGACGTCACCAAACGGCTGGCGCAGGAGCTGGTCTCGCGCGACAAGGTGCAGGTGTTGGCCGGCTTCGGCCTGACGCCGCTGGCCTTCGCCGCCGCGCCGGTGGCCACGCAGGCCAAGGTGCCGATGATCGTGATGGCCGCCGCGACGTCGGTGATTCCGCAACGTTCGCCGTACATCGTGCGCACCGGCTTCACGCTGGCGCAGGTGACCGCGCCAATGGCTCAGTGGGCTGCCAAGAACAAGATGAAGACCGTGGTGACCCTGGTGAGCGACTACGGTCCCGGGCTGGACGCCGAGAAGGTGTTCATCAAGGACTTCAACGAAGGGGGCGGCAAAGTGGTCGAGAGCCTGCGCGCGCCGTTGCGCAATCCCGACTACGCGCCGTTCCTGGCGAAGGTAAAGGACTTGAAACCGGACGCGCTGTTCGTGTTCGTGCCGTCGGGCGAGGGCGCTGCGGTGCTCAAGCAGTTCACCGAGCGCGGTCTGGCCGGCGCCGGCATTCGCTTGATTTGCACCGGCGATGTGTTGGACGACGATCTGATGGCGAGCATCGGCCCGGCCGCCGCAGGTGTCGTCAGCAGCCATCACTATTCGGCCGCGCACCCGTCGGCGGAGAACAAAGCGTATGTCGAGGCGTTCGGCAAGGCGAACAAGGGGATGCGGCCCAACTTCCATTCGGTGGGCGCGTACGACGGCATGCATCTGCTCTACGCGGCGCTCAAGAAGACCGCCGGCGACAGCAACGGTGACAAGCTGCTGGCGGCGATGAAAGGCATGGAGTGGACCAGCGTGCGCGGTCCGGTCAGCATCGATGCCGGCACCCGCGATATCGTGCAAACGGTTTATATCCGCAAGGCCGAGGCCACCGGCGGCTCCTTCTTCAACGTGGAGTTCGACAAGATCGACAAGGTGCGCGATCCGGGCGTGTGATGTTTGATCCGGCCGCGCTCACAGCTCATTGAGCTGTGCGTGCAGCTCCTCGATCTTGACCAGTCGCTGGCGGCCGGCTTGGCCGGTCTTGTCGATCAATTGCGACGCCAGCACGTGGCACAGCGCCATCACCGCGGCATGATTGTCCAGCGGGGTGGCGCTGACCGTATCGCACTTCAATACCCATGTGGCGCCAAGGTCGCTGTGATTCGATGAATCGGTGATCAGCACCGTCTTCACGCCTGCCCGGCTCACGGCGGCGATCAGAGCGCCCAGTCCCGGCGTGCGCCGGCGCACGCCGAACACGATAAAAATATCGTTCGGCTGCAATCCCACGAGATACTCCGCCATCGTTTCCCCAGATACCGGAAGTAGATACACGTTGCTGCGAAACTGGATGAACTGCCAGCGCAGGTACGCGGCAAAAAAATAGTTGTTTCGTTGGCCGAACACGCGAACCTGCCGCGCCTTGGCGATTGCGGTGCCGACTTCGCCCACCTGCGCCGCCGACATGCCGGCGAAAGTGCGCTGGATGTTTTGGACGCTGGCCGACACATGGCGGTCGAACGGACCCGCATCCTTCCCTCCCTCGTCCGATTCGCGGCGATCCATCAGATACAGCGGCGAACCCCAGTCCTTTCCTTCGCGCGCCAGGCGGCGCATCTGGTCGTAATTCTCGTAGCCCAGCCGATGGACCAGCCGCGTCATCGTCGCGTTGGATACCCCCGCCATGCGCGTCACCTCCGAAGCCGAATAGCTGGCCAGCTGGCCGGGCGACTCCAGTATCACATTGGCCAGGCGTTTTTCGGCCTGCGGCAACTGGTCCAGATGCTGCTTGATGGTGGTCGAGAGGCTGTCTATGAAAGGAGTTTTTTTTGTCATTGATCGCATTCCAGGGATAAGCGCGTAAGGATCGCGCCCCGCAGCGCCAATATACACCGCCCCGGCGTTTGCGGTTGTCGGCGGAATGCGACTACGCCGCGCGTATTTCGATGCAAAGCGACAGGAAAATGTTGACGCTGGATGAAAAACAATTTTCAATGAATTGGAGGGTGAAAAAAAATTATCAGAGCTGGTCAGGGCTTGGGAAAAGAAACCAAAGGTATTTTTGTGCGTGTTGAATAAATAGGGAGGGATCAGCAATGCGGTTTTTCAAATCACTGTTTGGCCAGATCATCGTCGCAATGTGCGCGGGCATATTGCTGGCGGTGTTCTACCCGGATATCGGCCGGAGTCTCAAGCCGCTGGGCGATGGATTTATCAAGTTGATCAAGATGATCGTGCCGATGATCGTGTTTTGCGTGGTGGTGCAGGGCATTCATGGTGCCGGCGAATTGCGCAAGGTTGGACGGGTGGGCCTGAAGGCCCTGATTTACTTCGAAGTGGTGACGACGATCGCCCTGTTGCTGGGTATCGTGCTGGCTTACGTCTTCCACCCGGGAGCGGGCATGAACATCGACGCCGCCACGCTCGACGCCAGCTCGCTGACCAGCTATGTCGATAACGCCGAGGGCGTGCGCAAGGCCGGCCTGGCGGAATTCATGCTCAAGCTGATCCCGACCACCGTCGTCAGCGCCTTCACTTCCGGCGACGTGCTGCAGGTGTTGCTGTTCTCCGTGATATTCGGCTGCGCCCTGTCGATGATCGGCGAGAAGGCGCAGCCCGTGGCCACCTTGATCGACGGCCTGGCCACCGCGTTCTTCAAGTGCATGTCCTTCATCATCAAGCTGGCGCCGGTCGGCGTGTTCGGCGCGATCGCCTTCACGGTCGGCAAATACGGCATCGGTTCGCTCAAGCAGTTGGCCATGCTGGTGCTGTTGTTCTATGGCGCGGTGATCGTGTTCGTGTTCGTGATCCTCGGCGCCATCCTGCGGGCGGCGGGTTTCAACATCTTCAAGTTGATCGGCTACCTGCGCGAAGAACTGCTGATCGTGCTGGGCACAGCGTCCTCGGACAGCGTGCTGCCGCAGGTGATGCGCAAATTGAAGTTCATGGGCATCAAGGATTCCACGGTGGGATTGGTCATCCCCACCGGCTATTCCTTCAATCTGGATGCGTTCTCGATCTACCTGACGCTGGCCGCCGTGTTCATCGCGCAGGCTACCAACACCCCGCTGGCGATGGGCGATCTGCTGTCCATCCTGGCGATCGCACTGATCACTTCCAAGGGCGCGCATGGCGTGCCCGGTTCGGCCATCGTGATCCTGGCAGCGACGTTGACGGCGATTCCCGCGATTCCGGTGGTCGGGCTGGTGCTGGTGCTGTCGGTCGATTGGTTCATCGGCATCGCGCGCGCGGCCGGCAATTTGATCGGCAATTGCGTGGCCACGGTGGTGGTGGCGGTATGGGAGAAGGATATCGATCGCGAGCGGGCCCACTCGGTTTTAAATGGAAAGGAAACAGCATGAAGAAATCGTTTTTTGCGCTGGCGTTGCTGACGGTGGGCGGCGCGGTGCAGGCTCAGTCCGGAGTTACAGTTTATGGCAACATCGATCTGGGCGTATCGAAGAAGACCGGCGGCGCGTTGACCGAGGGGCGGCGAGATAACAACCGGCTTGGTTTCAAGGGCGTCGAGGATCTGGGCAGCGGCTTGAAGGCCTTGTTCCAGCTGGAGATACGCTACGACCCGGATATCGGCACTGTCGAAGGTGTATCGCGTCCGCTGTTCCAGGGGCAGAGCCGCGTCGGCCTCCAGGGCGATTTCGGTACGGTGCGGATCGGGCGTGGCTTGAGCGCCTATCAGGATTCGAACGTGGCGTTCGAGCCGTTTCGCGGCACGCCCAGCACTGCCGGCTTTGAGACCGACTTGATGGTGGCTGGCTACAACAGCCAGCCGCTCGATCCGGCCGGGTCGTCGGCGAATCGTTTTTCCAATGCGGTGTTTTATAACTCGCCGGTGCTGGCGGGGTTGCAGCTCAATGTCACCGTCGCCAGCAAGGAGGCGCTCGGCAATCCTGTGCTGATCGGGCGCGGGACGGCGGCTGCTCCGCAGTATCCGGCCAATGCGCGCTTGACCAGCAACCCGTACTCCGCGACGTTGGTGTACAAGGCTGGGATGTTCGGGGCGATGCTGGCGTCGGAACGGAATGCCGCTGAAACCCGTTTGTGGTCGGTGGCCGCTTCGGTTCAGCCAAGTCGGGATTTGAAATTGATGGCTTCTTATCAGAGCCAGGATCAGGATCACACGGTGGCCGTGAATTCGGTGACCAAGGCCTGGGTGGTGGGGGCGAATCTGGATATCGGACCTGGGACGCTGTTGGCTGGTTATGGCCGCAAGTCGCCCGACGGTGTCGTGCCAACCAAGCAAATCGGGGTGGGGTACGAATACAATTTATCGACGCGCACGTTCCTGTATGCGGATGCGTCGCAGCGAAAGGCCGCGACGTCGGTTAATTTTTACGGGGTGGGGATACACCATAGGTTTTAAGGCGCCGCCCCGTCTGGTCTAGAGCTCCGCGATGAACGCGCGGACTGTCTGGCTGAATGCTGCCGGTTGCTCGATGTAGCTCAGGTGGGAAGCCTCGCGCAGTATCTCCAGCTTTGCGTTGGGGATGCCGTCCGCCAGCGTTTGCGACATCTCGATCGGCGTTCCCTGATCCAGTTCGCCCGCGATCACCAGGGCTGGAGCCTGGATCGCCGCCAGACGCGCGGTCGTGTCGACCGTGCCGACGGCGTTGCAGCAACCGGTGTAGCCGACAGTGTCGGTCGAGACCACGCGGCGGCGGAAACGGGCCACCGTCGCCGCATGGTCGGTGCGGAAGCCATCATGGAAGTAGCGTCCCATGACGGCATCGGCGATCGCCTCGATGCCGCTCTCGTTCACCGTGGCGATGCGCTGCTTCCAGGCGTCGCGCGCGGCTTGGGGATAGCCGGATGTGGTATTGGCCAGCACCAGCGCGCGCACCAGCGCGGGATGGCGCAGCGCCAACTCCTGGCCGACCATGCCGCCCATCGACAAACCCACCCACACAACCGGTCCGGTGTCGAGCTCGCGCAGCAGCGCGGCCGCGTCGTCGGCCAGATCGGCCATCGTGTACGCCCCCGCCGGCGACTCCGAGCTGCCGTGTCCACGGTGATCATAGGCGATGACGCGGCTATCCTCGGCTAGCTGATTGGCCAATCCATCCCACATCGTCAGGTCGCAGCCGATGGCGTGGCTCAGCACCACGGTGTGGCGCGGTGCCTTGCCGTTGCGCGGATCGCGCACCGTGTAGTGCAGCGATGGGCGGGTTTTGTCACGGCTGTCGGTGCGGCCCTCGCGGCCGATGCCGGGGTGACTGGCGTTGGTGGGCGCGGCAGGTTCCAGCTCGTAGCCGATCTGCGGACCGACTTCGCGCAGGATCGCCAGCGCGTGTGTGAAAGCGGTGTTCGCCGCCGGAACACCGGCGTAGATGGCCGATTGAATCAGCACTTCCTTCAACTCGTCCGGCGTAAGGCGGTTGGCTTCGTCGCCCAGCAGCGCGGCGCGCACGTGCAGGTCGAATTCCTCCCAGCGGCCCAGGGCAATGGTGATGGAGAGGACGATGGCGCGGCGGGTTTTCTGTTCGAGGCCCGGACGTCCCCAGATCTCGTTCCAGGCGAAACGCGTGATCAGGTTCTGGAAATCGGCGTTGAAGTTGTTGGCGTTGCCGAGGGACCGGTCCACCCACGCGTCGCCCAGGATGGCGCGGCGGTTGTTGAGGCCACGTTCGAAGTCGTGGTCGATGGGATCGTAGCTCATGGTGTCTTCACTTTTGGTTGAGCGAGGCGATATCGGCTCGCAGGCTTTGCAGCTGTCGGTGTGCAAGCCGCTGTGCGGGCGCGGTGGCGGCGACCGGATCGAACAGCGTGCGCAGATGGGCCGTGTCTATGTTGGCGCGCAGCTTGTCGTCCTGTTTTACCGCTTCCTCCAGTACGTCGGCGAGGTGGCGCTGGCTGGAAAGCGCCTCGCCGGTCATTTTTTCCAGCAGCGTGTGGGCCGCCTGTTTGCCGATCGTGGCCGCCAGATAGGCAGATGCCGCCTCGGCGAACACCAGTCCTTGCAGCGCGTCGATATTGCGCAGCATGCGCGCGCTGTCGATTTGCAGGCCGGCGAAGGCGTCGTTCAGTGCTTGCAGCGCGCCGTGGGCGCTCAGGAACAGGTTGGGCCACTCGGCGAGTTCGGCCTGCCAGTTCCCCAGGCCTCGTTCGTGCTGTTGGCCCATGCTGGCCAGTAGCGCGGCCGCGTGCTGCGGCGTGCGCGTGGCGGCGGCCAGCGCGATCATCGCCGATACCGGATTGCGCTTGTGCGGCATGGCCGACGATCCGCCGCGTCCATTGCCGGATGGTTCTGCAAGTTCGGCGATCTCGCCTTGCGCCATCAGGCTTACGTCCGTGGCCAGTTTACCCAGACTGCCTGACAACACCGCCACCTCCAGGCCCAGACGCACCCACTCGTCGCGTTGCGTGTGCCAGGCGGCGTCGGCCACCTTGAGTTTCAACGCGGCGGCGACACGGCCGGCGACCGCCGGACCTTGTTCGCCCATCACCGCCAGGGTGCCGACGGCGCCGCCCAATTGCAGCTGCAGCGCGCGCGACGCGCTTTCGCGCAGGCGCAGGCGGGCACGCACGAGAGGAGCCAGCCAACCGGTCAGCTTGAAGCCGAAGCTGGTGACCTGCGCCGGTTGCATCAGCGTGCGCGCCAGCACCGGCGTCGCCAGGTGGCGCTCCGCCAGTTCCAGCAGATGTCCGGTCAGGTCGTGCAGGCCGTCGTCCAGCAGTTGCAGCGCGTCGCGCGTGGCCAGCACCATGGCGGTGTCGATGACGTCCTGGCTGGTGCTGCCCCAGTGGACCTTGCCGGCTGCCTCCGTGTCGTACAGCGCGACGGTCTTGGTCAGTTCCTTGACAAGCGGGATGGCCAGGCTGCCGGCGCGGCGGCCGGCGCTGATGATGGCGGGGATGTCGTAGAGCCGCGCATTGCAAACGCCGGCGATGGCGCGCGCCGCCGAAGGCTCCATCATGCCTTCGTCGGCCTGCGCCTGCGCCAGCGCTTCCTCGAAGCGGAACATGGCCTGCACGATGGCCGCGTCGTCAAACACGGCGATCATGTCGGTGGTGGTCAGGAAGCTGTCGAAAATCGATACACTCACTGCTGCTCCAGTTCTGGTTCAAACATAGTCGAAGAAGGCGGTTTCCTGCGCGCCCTGCATGTGGATGTTCCAGCGGTACTGTCCATCGCCGGCTTTAACCGCGAGCAGGGTGGGGCGGCGTGCCGCCGGAATTTGCTCAAGTATCGCCGATTCCGCCAGTCCGGCGTCGTCTTCCAGGAAAACGGCGGTGAACTGGTGCTTGACCAGGCCGCGCGCGAACACCGTGATGTAGGCCAGCGGCTGGCCCGGCGCCTGAGGGATGGCAGACAAGCGCAAGGTGAACTCTCCCTGGTCCCCGCTCGGCACGCGGCGGAAGCCGGCCACCGGCTGCGACGCTTCCGCGTCGGCGGCGGCTGGCTGCCAGGCCTCGATCTGGGCGTCGTTGATCGCCCCGCCGTCGCCGTCGTAGATAATGCCGCTGATGGTGACGGTGTCGACCGGCTTGGCGGCGTCGCTAAGGTCCACCGCCCATTGCCACGCCTCGTGCGAGAACGGGCCGATGGTCTGTGAGGTGGTGATTGGTTTTGCTGGATTGGTCATGTCGGTTCCCCTCAGATGCCGGTTGGCGTGGCGTCGCGGCCGCGCAGCACGATGTCGAATTCATAGCCCAGCATCTGGTCGCTGACGGTGTGCTCAAGGCTGAAGCGGGAGATCAGCCGCTGGCGCGCGGCCAGGTCCGGAATGCTTTGGAAGATCGGGTCGTACTCGAACAGCGGATCGCTGGGGAAGTACATCTGCGTGACCAGCCGCTGCGCATACACATTCCCGAACAGCGAGAAGTGGATGTGCGCCGGACGCCAGGCCTTGTCGTGGTTCCCCCATGGGTACGGGCCGGGTTTGATGGTGACGAAGCGGTAGCGGCCATCGTCGTCGGTCATCATCTTGCCCCAGCCGTTGAAGTTGGGGTCGAGCGGCGCGTTGTGCTGGTCGCGCTTGTGGCGATAGCGGCCCGCCGCATTGCACTGCCAGACTTCCAGCAGCGAGTTGCGTACCGGCTTGCCGTCTTCATCGAGCACGCGGCCGGTGACGACGATTTTCTCGCCCAGCGGTTCCGCTTCGCCGTGCGCGGTCAGGTCCATATCGTTCGGCAGCAGGATGCGCGGCGACGGCGCGATATTCTGCGTCACCGGGACGGGCGCGACGATGCGCAGCGCCGGCTGCACCGGGCCGCGTTTGACGGTGGATTTATATTCTGGATAAATCAGCTCCGGATAGACGCCGGGCGCGATCGCATCGAATTTCATTGCTGGTCTCCTGATGTTGGTGCCGTGGTTTGTTCTGTCGATGATGGTACGAAAGCGCGCATGCCGTCACAAGCCACTACTGGCGTGTTATATTCGCTATACGCACAATTTGTGCGCATATCGCCCAAATTCGCATTTTTTCTAGTCATGAGCACCGAAAACGACGTTCCAGCCAAGCGCGACATGATCGCCGGCCTCGAAAAAGGCTTGCAGGTGATCGAGGCCTTCGATCAGGAACGCGGCCGCCTGAGCATCGCCGAGGTGGCCGAGCGCACCGGCCTGACACGGGCGGCGGCGCGCCGCTACCTGATCACGCTCACGCATCTTGGCTATATGCGGCACGAGAACAAGCTGTTCTCGCTGACGCCGATGGTGCTGCGGCTCGGCCAGTCCTATCTGCACTCGGCGCGCCTTCCGCGTCTGGCGCAGCCGCTGTTGTACCGGCTCGCCTATTCGGTGGGGGAGGCGGCATCGGCCGGCGTGCTCGATCACGATCAATTGGTGTGCGTGGCGGCGGTCAGCGCCGGCCAGCTGGTTTCCGCCACCCTGCAACCAGGGACGCGGGTGCCCGCGTGGTGCACCGCGAACGGCCGCATGCTGTTGGCCAGCCTGCCGCAAGACCAGCTGGACGCATTTCTGGCCCGCGTGCGGCCGGAGCAGATCACGGAGCATACGATCGTCAGCAAGGAGCGCCTGGCGCTGGAGATCGCGCGCGCCCGCGCGCAGGGCTACGCGCTGGTGGACCAGGAGCTGGAGCTGGGACTGCGCACGATGGCGGTCCCGCTGAAGAATTTTCGCGGCGACGTGGTGGCGGCCATGAACATCAGCGTCCACGCGGCGCGCATGCCGCTCGACCAGATGGTGGAGCGCTGCCTGCCGGCGCTGATCAAGATGCAGGTGGAGCTGAACGCCTTGCTTTAGTCGTTTTTGCGGAATTCCTTGGGCGTCAGGCCCATGCGCTTCTTGAACAGGCGGCTGAAATAGGCCGGGTCCTGGAAGCCCAGTTCATAGGCGATGCTGGCGATGCTGGCGGGGACGTAGGTCAGCTTGCGGCACGCCTCCAGCATCAGCCGGTCCTGGGTGATGTCGAATGCTGATTTGCCGGACAGCTTGAGGCACAGGCGGTTGAGGCGCACCGGCGACGCCTTGAGCACGTCGGCATACTGGCCGACTTGCCACTGCTCCTTGAAGTGACGCTCCACCTCCGCCCTGAAGCGGCTGAACAATTCGAAGTCTCCCCGGCCCGACTGGTCGGCGAAACGGTGGTCCGCCTGCACCCGCACCAGCAGCAGCAGGACGGCGCGCGCCAGCCACTCCAGCATCAGCGTGTGGCCGTATTGCGGCCAGGCCGCTTCGGCCAGCAACTGCTGCAGCAGCGCCTCCAGACGCGCGCGCGCCTCCGGCAGGCCCGCCAGATCGATGGCCAGCGGCTCGACGAACAACGTCGAATACAAATCGCCCTGGGTGTCGGCCGCCGAGAAAATCACATTCTGGTCCACCGTCAGCACATAGCCCTGCGCCTCCGGCGAAAAATCGAAGCCATGCACCACCGAGGGATGGATGGTCAGCACCGCCGGACCGCGCCGCTCCCACAGCGCGTCGTTGACGCTGGCGCGCACTTCGCCGCCGAATAAAAAAAGTACCTGAAACATCCCCGGATGGGTGTGGTTGTCGATATGCCAGTCGTACATGCGGCTGCGCGTTTCGATCAGCTCTATGTGAACGAATTCGGCGTCTTCCGTGCGGGTTTGCTCGCCGTAGAGGGCAAACTTGGGGATCTCGGCGACTGTTTTTTTTGCTGGGGAGGGCATGGTATGGAATCCGGTGTTTGTCGAAATAGTACAAGTTTTATGCCGTTTCATCCATTTTTTTTAGGGCGCGGCGGCGCTACGATGGCGTCATAGATGCATCCATACCGCATTCATAACCACATCGGAGACAACCATGCGTACCCAAGTAGCCATCATCGGCGCCGGCCCGGCCGGCCTGCTGTTATCCCATTTGCTGCACCTCGACGGCATCGAGTCGATCGTCGTCGAAACCCGCTCGCGCGCAGAGATCGAGGCCACCATCCGTGCCGGCGTGCTGGAACAGGGCACGATGGATATCCTGAACGAGTCCGGCGTCGGTGAACGCATGCGCGGGCAGGGTGCGCTGCATCACGGCTTCGAGCTGGCTTTCGGCGGCAAGCGCCATCGCATCGACCTGACGGGATTGACCGGCAAGGCCATCACCGTCTATCCGCAGCATGAGGTGATCAAGGATCTGGTGGCGGCGCGCCTGGCCGCCGATGGCCAGATCCTGTTCGAGGTGAGCGAGGTGGCGCTGCACGGCGTCGACACGCTAAAGCCTTCGGCCACCTTTGTGCACGGCGGCGAGGCGCGCTCCATCGAAGCCGACTTCGTGATCGGCTGCGATGGCTATCATGGCGTCAGCCGTCCCGCGATGCCGGCGCCGGAGCAGCGCAAGAACTTCCAGCGCATTTATCCCTTCGGCTGGTTCGGCATCCTGGTCGAGTCGGCGCCGTCGTCCGAGGAATTGATCTACGCGCAGCATGATCGTGGCTTCGCGCTGGTGAGCACGCGCTCGCCGACCGTGCAGCGGCTGTACTTCCAGTGCGATCCGTCCGATCACGTCGACAACTGGTCGGACGATCAGATCTGGGCGGAGCTGCATGCGCGGCTGGAAAACCACGACGGCTGGAAGCTCAACGAGGGCAAGATCTTCCAGAAAAATATCATCGGCATGCGCAGCTTCGTGTCGACGCCGATGCAATCGGGCCGGTTGTTCCTGGCCGGCGACTCGGCACACATCGTGCCGCCGACCGGCGCCAAAGGCATGAACCTGGCCGTTTCGGACGTCAAGCTGCTGGCGCGCGGCCTGGAGCAGTTCTACAAGAAGGGTAGCGAGGAGCGGCTTGCAAGCTACACCGACGATGCGCTCAAGCGCATTTGGCGCGCCGAGTATTTTTCGTGGACGATGACGCGGCTGCTGCACACCTTCGCCGAGGCGACGCCGTTCGAGCGCGAGATGCAGCGCGCGGAGCTGGAGAATATCGTCACCTCGCGCGCGATGGCGACGGCGCTGGCGGAGAATTATGTCGGAGCGTTTTAAAACCCCACTGGCGGCAGGGTAGGAATACGAGAGGGACAGCGTAGGACTGGGATGACAAAGTGCTATGTTCCTAGCCTACATTAGGCTCCTACGCGCTCCTATGAGCTAGCGCACATAGCGGGGATATAGTGTATCCATCAGGTCGGCAACGATCTATCGGAATAAAACACACTATAAGAGGCTCGCCATGCAACAAGCTACTCACACCAAGATCTCCGGCAACACGGTAATGGCAATGCACGCAGTCA
Source organism: Burkholderia sp. LMU1-1-1.1 (assembly GCF_040675865.1). Taxonomy (NCBI): domain Bacteria; kingdom Pseudomonadati; phylum Pseudomonadota; class Betaproteobacteria; order Burkholderiales; family Burkholderiaceae; genus Burkholderia; species Burkholderia sp. LMU1-1-1.1. The sequence goes on from NZ_JBEGHG010000009.1 coordinate 15,813, forward strand.
CCCCGGCTGCGGCGCCATCGCCCGCCATCAGCATCATCGGCGCACAGCAAAACGAATTGCTGCGGGCCCTGTCGCGTGAGGAGCTGGTTAGCCTGTTCGACCACCTCGAACTGGTGCCCCTGGCCGCCGGCAAACACCTGTTCGACTTCGGCGACAAAATGGAATACGCCTTCTTCCCGACCAACGCCATCGTCTCGCTGCAGTACGTGACCGAGGACGGCGGCGCGACCGAGATCGCTGTCGTGGGCCGCGAAGGCGTCGTTGGCGTGTCGATGTATGAAACCGAACGCGCCAACTGCTCGGCGGTGGTGCAGAGCGCCGGTTACGGCTACCGCATCAAATCGGCCGTGCTGCGCGAGGCCTTCTTCAGCGGCGGCGCACTGGCGCAGCAGTTGATGCGCCATACCAGCGCGCTGTTCGCCCAACTGGCGCAAACGGTGGCCGGTGTCCGTCACGGCAGCATCGAGCAGCGTCTTTGCCGCTGGCTGCTGGAGCGCCTGGACCGCTCCACGTCCAATGAACTGAAAGTGACGCAGGAGATGATCGCCAATATGCTGGGCGTGCGCCGTGAGAGCATCACCTGCTCGGCGGGCAAGCTGCAGGAAGAGGGCCTGATCGAATACCGTCGCGGAACCGTCACCGTTCTGGATCGCAGCGGCATGGAGCGTCGTGCCGGCGGTTGCTACGTCGCCGCTTAATCAGCTTCGCCTCACACCTCTATTAGTGTAGGTACCTCGGCGCATGCTGGAGTTGTTCCAGTTTGCGCTGCACCAGGCAATACCAGGCCATCGCCCATCTGGACGCAAGCATCGATTCCTCCACCGTCGGCGCGGACATGGTCCGCTGAACCGCCATCATCTGGCGATGCAGTGCGCGGGCGGCGGGCGTGTGTTTGGGGGCGTTTGAAGTATCCATGGTTCTTATTGTGGCCTCCTCGCGAAACGCCGGCTGTGCGCTGTACCACGTTGGCGCTAAGCTACTTTCTCTTCTGATTTTCTTCTAAGCAAGCGCGTTTATCTTCGTTTCCCAGTCTTTTTCGGGTCTATATACTGTTTTCTCATGGTATAGGCTGCTTAATAAGGAAAAATGATGGGGAAGAGGGATTATCGGGTCGCGGCCGTGTTGTCGGTTGGCGTCATCGCCGGTGCGCAGGCGCAGAACGCGGCGCCGCCGCAGGAAGGCGACCGGATAGAAAAAGTGGAGGTTACCGCTACGCGGTCCGCCAGCGCGGTCGACGTGCAGCAGGTGCCAGCCGCGATCACCGTGCTCAAACCGGAAAATCTGACCAAATATGGACTTGGCAACCTGACCGACATCGCCGCTCTGGTGCCGGCGATGTCCGTCCAGGAGCAGGGGCCGGGCATCAACAACATCACGATGCGCGGGCTGGTTGTGCGGGGTATCGTCCCGTCCGAGGTGCAGGACGCGTCGCTGGTCGCCGTTTATATCGACGACATGCCGGTGACCTTGAAGTCCTCCAATCCGGACCTGAAGGTGCTGGATTTGGAGCGCGTGGAGGTGCTGCAAGGCCCGCAGGGCACGTTGTTCGGCGCCGGCGCGATGGCGGGCGCCGTCCGCCAGATTACCCGGAAACCCGATTTGACCGATCTTTTCGGCTCGGTGGAGGCGGTCGGCTCCAGTACATCCAAATTTGGTGGTGGAAATCACAACCTGCGCGGAATGGTCAACCTGCCGCTGAAAAGCGATGTGCTGGGACTCCGCCTGACCGCCTACACGGGGAACGATTCCGGCTATATCCGCAACCAATATAACGGCGCCATCACCAACGCCGTCTCCACCAACCAGGGACGGGCCGCTTTGCGCCTGAAGGCCTCGCGCGATCTGGTGATCGACGCCAGCGTCACCGCCTCCAACGTCAAGGCGGGTGTCAATGACGCTTATGGCGATCTGGCGCCGTACACCACCTTTGCCCTGATCCCGCAGACCAGCAACGACAAACTGCAGCTGTATAACGTCGGTGTCAGCTACGATTTGGGCGGTGCGCAGCTGGTTTCCTCGACTTCCTACCTGCATCGCGACACGCTGTACGTGACGTCGGCACAGTATCCCGCGACCGCGTTCATCTTCGGTGGACAGAATCCGCTGATGCAAGCCGCTTACACGATCGGTAACAAGGTCGAGGACTTCGCGCAGGAATTCCGAGTCAACTCCAAGGGCGAAGGACCGTTCAAGTGGACCGCCGGCGCCTTCTTCGAGAAGGGCAAGCGCGATACGCTGCAGGACGAGCCGACCGTCGGTTTCGACGCCCGTTACGCCGAGACCCGCAACTTCCCCGGCTATAACTCGCAGATCAACGAGCTGGCTTTCAATCCGGACGACTTCTTCTCGGGAGCGCAGAACACCAAATCGCGCCAGGCCGCGCTGTTCGCGGAAGCGACTTACACCATATGGGAAAAGCTGGACTTGACGGCCGGCGTGAGGCTATTCCGTGGCACGCAGGACTTCGATCTGCGTTTTAGCGGTTTGTTCGGCAATCTGGTCAACGCCACGCCGGCCGCGCCGGTTGGACAGCCGACGCTCAGCAACAGCAGCGCGACGTCGAAAGGCGCCAATCCACGCTTCGTCGCCGCCTATCGTCTCGATCCGGACCACACCCTGTACGCGTCGGCGGGCAAGGGCTTCCGCTACGGCGGCAACAACCAGCCGGTGCCTTTCAACTTCTGCGGCATCAACGCGCCGACCACCTTTGATTCGGACAGCCTGTGGAACTACGAGGTTGGCTCGAAGAACACGCTGCTCGACCACCGCATGACCTTCAACGCCAGCGCCTACGTCATCGAATGGAAGGACGTGCAGGTCTTCAACCGCCTGCCTTGCACCTACTACTTTACCCAAAACGCCGGCAAGATCCGCAGCGAGGGCCTGGAGCTGGAAACCGCCTTCAAGCTGACGCGCCGCGCATCGGTGGGACTGAGCGCGGCCTACAACCATGCCTACGCCACTCGGACCGTGGTGACCGGCATCGCGGCGCAGAACATCCCCGAAGGCAGCCGCGTGCCGTATGCGCCGCGCTTGTCGGCCACCGCGACGGCCAGTTACAGCATCCCGGTGCGTGGCACGGACGAAGTGGGCATCTCCGCCAGTTATGCTTATCGCGGCGACGCCTACACCAACTTCGCGCCGGAGCAGGGCAGTTATGCGCGCATCCCGTCGTCGAACACGGTCAACGCCACGGTGACTTACAAGACCGGGGCCTACGAGATCGGCCTGTTCGGCACGAATCTGACCAATGGCGCCAAGGTCAACGACGTCGTACCTAACACCATCGCCATCCAACCTGGTAATCTGGTGTACATGGCGCGTCCCCGAACCGTGGGTTTGCGCGTTAAAGCGAGATTCTGATGCTGAAGCAGCGGCCCTCCGAGTATATCGATGCGCGTCAGCGTGGCGAAATCGTCGCGGAACGGGGCCGCTTGCTGTGGCTGGGCGAGTGGCCGACCTGGCTGCTGATCGCCGTCATCCACGGCGGCTGGCTGCTGACGCTTGCATATTGGCGTGAAATCGGCACCGTGCCCGCCACGCTGCTGATGATCTGGTGGTGCGCCTGGTACATGTCGTTGCAACACGAACTGATACACGGCCATCCCACCCGCTGGCCAGCGGTGAACCGCCTGTTCGGCTATCTGCCGCTGGCGGTCTGGTATCCGTATGGACTGTACCGAGACAGCCACCTGCGCCACCACAACGACTTTGATTTGACGATGCCGGCGCTGGACGCCGAGAGCAATTACGTCGCGCCGGCGCGGTGGGCGGAAATGAACAAGCCTTTGCGCGCGCTGCACTGGTTTAACAAGACTTTTTGGGGACGCATGCTGGTCGGGCCGGCGCTTGCCGTCACCGGCACCTGGGCCGAGGCGGTGCGCGAACCGCTGCGCGGCGAGTGGCGCAATGTGCCGATGTGGCTGACGCATGTCGCCTTGCTGGCGGCGATGTTGTGGTGGGTGCGGTCGGCCTTCGGCGTCGAGCCGCTTTACTATCTGCTTGCAATCTCGTATCCGGCGCAATCGCTGGCGATGGTGCGTTCTTACTATGAACATCGTCCGGCTGCGGATCACAAGCAGCGCATCGTGCTCAATGAAGCGGGTTTTGTTTGGCGCGTGCTGTTCCTGAATAATAATCTGCACCTGGTTCATCACGATCTGCCTTCGGTGCCCTGGTATCTGCTGCCGCGCGTCTACAAGGCGCGGCGGCTGGCTTACAATACGCGCAGTGGCGGCTTTCATGTCCAGGGTTATGGACGGTTGATGCGCCGCTTCGGTTTCGGCGCGATCGACGCGCCGGTTCATCCCCATATGCCGGATTAGTCAAATGACCTGGACAGCCGCTCTGCCGATGTACAACGTCTCAGCGCGGCTCGGGCAGGCGTATGAGGCTTTGCTGATCACGCTGGCGGAGGAGGCCGGGCAGGTGGTTTCGCTCGAATCGCCTTCGGACTTGCCGGCGTTCTGGCGGCGGCGGGATCTGCTGCTTAGCCAGACTTGCGGCTATCCTTATATAACCCAGTTGCGTGGCGCGGTCACGCTGGTCGCCACGCCTTGCTATGATTTCGCAGGGTGCTCCGGCAGCGACTATTCGAGCGTCATCGTGGTGCGCGAGGGGGCCGAGGTCGATGTGCTGGCCGATGCGATCGGGCTGGTCGCCGTGGTCAACGATTTGAATTCCAATAGCGGTATGAATGTGCTGCGCCATGCGGTGGCGCCGCTGGCGCGGGGCGGGCGTTTTTTTGGCAAGGTGATTCAGTCGGGCAGCCATGCCGCCAGCGTGCGCATGGTGCGCCAGGGCGCGGCCGATATCGCGGCGGTGGATTGTGTCACCTGGGGGTATCTGGCGCGGGAGGATTCCGGGGCCTTGAGGGGGCTGAAGGTGCTGCGGTATTCGGTGGCGTCGCCGGGGTTGCCGTTGATCGCGGGTGGGGGTGTGGAGGAGGAACTGGTGCTGCGGCTGCGCGGGGCGTTGCTGCGGCCGACCGCGCGGTTGCGGGAGTTGATGGAGGTGCTGAGTATTCGCGCCTTCGAATATCGTGGCGATGCCGATTACGCCCGGATACTGCAGATTCAAACCGAAGCCGAGGCGGTGGGTTATCCGGGGATCACGTAGGGCGGATTAGGCGGGACGACGTAATCGGCCATGCATGCGTTTCGGTAACGCATACATGGCCGATTACGCTACGCTAATCCGCCCTACGTGTCTCCGTGGTTGATGAAACGTCGGGTGCCGGGGGACTTCACTTCGCGCCGCGCCACAACGGCACCGCCGTCGCATCCAGCTTGCGCGGCAGCAGACCCTCGCCATAAAACGCGTCGGCAATCCGTTGCTGCTCGCCCAACGCATCCTTCAGCACCAGCCTGACATCGTAGCTTCGCCGGCTGTTGGCCAATTCCACCGTCTTCGCATCCAACCCCCACGCCGGCGCCAGCAGCTCCGACGCTTCCTTCGGCGATTGCTTTACCCACTTGCCGGTCTTGCGCAAGGCTTCAAAAACCACCGCCAGCACATCCGAACGCGCCTCCGCATAGCTGGTGGCGGCAAGATAGTAGCGCTGATAGTCGGCGATATTCCGCCCGTCCGCCAAAATCTTCACCGACGACTGCCGCTGCACGCCGGCCAGGTAAGGGTCCCAGGTCACCCAGGCGGCGACGCTGCCACGCTCGAACGCCGCGCGGCCGTCGGCAGGCGTCAGGTAGGCCGGTTCGATGTCCTTGAAACGCAAGCCCGCCTTGTCCAGCGCCGCGATCAGCAGGTAGTGGCTGCCGGCGGCCTTGGTCAAGGCTATTTTCTTTCCCTTCAAATCCGCCACGCTGGTGTACGGCGCGTCGGCGCGCACCACGATCGCCTGCGCCGATGGCGACGGTGCCTCCTGCGCGAAATAGGTCAGCTGCGCGCCTGCCGCCTGCGCGAACACCGGCACCGTGTCGGCGACGTCGGCGCTCAAATCCACGCCGCCCACATTGAGCGCCTCCAGCAGCGGCAGGCCGCTGGAGAACTCGTGCCAACTGACCTTGACGCCCAGCGGCGCAAGATCCTGTTCCAGTTGGCCGCGCACCTTGAGGATGGTGAGCAGGGTGGATGACTTCTGGTAGCCGATGCGCAGCGTCGATGGTTTTTGCGCCAGCGCCGGCAAGGATGCCAGTGGCAGCAAGGATGTCAACGCAAACAGGGATAGCACGGTACGGCGGCGCGGGGTGAACATGAAGGCTCCGGAAGTTGGTTATCTTTCGATTGTAGGTCGCGTGCCGCCGGCACCGGAACGAATGGTTTCGCGTTTGGATATAGCGCCAGCAGATATCGTCCACGTAAATACATTATTCTCAAAATTCATATTTGAATATGATAAACAATTAGTTTCTACATAATTGTCCGCGTCATAAGATCGCTCCGACTTAACCAATTTGTGGAGCTAACTTATGACAGTGTCGCGTCGGAACTTCCTTGTGCAGCTTGCTGCGACCAGCGGCTACGCCGCCGCCACCGCAGCGATGACGACCTTGGGATTGGGGGCGCCGGCCATTGCGGCCGCCGGCCAAACCGCAGCGCCGCAGCTCGCCCCCGGCTCGGGGAAGGGCCTGCGCGTGCTGGTGCTGGGCGCCGGCATCGCCGGTCTGGTGTCGGCCTACGAGTTGCGCAAGGCGGGTTATGAGGTGCAGGTGGTGGAGGCGCGCGACCGTGTCGGTGGCCGCAATTGGACCATCCGCAACGGCACCCGCATCGAGTACAACGACGGCACCACGCAGACCGCCGAATTCGAGCCGGACCACTATTTCAACGCGGGGCCGGCGCGTCTACCCAGCCATCATCAGACCATCCTTGGATACTGCCGCGAGTTCGGCGTCGAGCTGGAGGCGGAGGTCAACACCAGCCGTAGCGCCTATTTTCTGCCGGATCCGGCCAAGGGCGGCCAGCCGATCCAGCTGCGCCGCGCCATCAACGACGCGCGCGGCCACATCTCCGAGCTGCTGGCCAAGTCGGTCAATCGCGGCGCGCTCGATCAGGAGCTGAGTGCCGACGATCGCGCGCGCCTGGTCGAATTCCTCAAGGTCTATGGCGACTTGACGCCGAAAGCGGAATTCAAGGGCACCGAGCGTTCCGGTTACAAGGTCTTTCCCGGATCGGCGGAGCAAGTGGGCGAGCGCCAGGAACCGTTGTCGCTGGAGGCCTTGCTCGATCCTGATCTGTGGACCTCGCTGATCTTCGATGAACTGCTGATCTTCCAGCCGACGATGCTGCAGCCGGTCGGCGGCATGGACCGCATTCCGCATGCCTTCCACGAGCGGTTGAAGGATGTCGTGCGGCTGAACACCGAGGTCAAGGCCATCCGCAACAAGCCGGCGGGCGTCGATGTGACGGTGCGCGACCGCGCCAGCGGCAAGGAGCAAGTGCTGTCGGCCGATTTCGCGATTACGACTTTCCCTTTGCCGGTGCTGGCGCTGGTCGACACCAACTTCTCGCCGGAGGTGAAAGCCGCGATCTCCGGAGTTCACTACGACACCGCCAGCAAGATCGCCTGGCAGTCGGGCCGTTTCTGGGAGACCGATACGCATATCTATGGCGGCATCTCCATCGTCAAGCACGATACGGGACTGATCTGGTATCCCAGTGGCGGCTTTCATAAGGCCAGCGGTGTTCTCGTCGGCTGCTACAACATCGGCCAGGTCGCGCGCGATTTCACCGCCCAGCCCTTGGCGGCGCAATTCGCCTCCTCGCGCGGCGTCATCGACCGTGTGCATCCGGGGCGCGGCGCCCAACTGCAACGTCCCGTCAGCGTGGCCTGGCACAAGGTGCCGTACAGCCTCGGGTCCTGGGTGCACTGGGCCACGCCGGCGGAAAAGGAATACACCTTGCTTAATAAGCCGGAGGGCCGCGTCCACTTCGCCGGCGAGTACCTTAGCCAGATCGGCGCATGGCAGGAGGGCGCCGCGCTGTCGGCCCACCATGCCATCGCCGCCATCGCACACCGCGTTGCCACCGGCGCCACCGTTGCCAAGCGCGCCGCCTGATTTTTTCACATCGAAAGAGCACACCATGAAAACCTCCGTAAAAGTACTTTTCGCAAGCCTGCTGTTGTCCACCGCCGCCGCCCAGGCGCAGCAGATCAAGCGCACGCCCATCCCGAATTCCAATTTCCCGATCTCGGTCGCGGTCACGGTGCCGGCCAATGCGGAAACCATCTATTTCAGCGGCGTGCTGCCCGACGTCGCCGACGCCGCCGCGCCGAAAGGAACGCCGGCCGCCTATGGCAGCACCGAGGCGCAGACGGCGTCGGTGCTGCGCAAGCTGCAGGCCGCGCTGGCGGCCGAAGGCCTGACCTTCGGCGATGTCGTCTCGCTGCGGGTGTTCCTGGTGGGCGATCCGAAGCTGGATAACAAGCTCGATTTCAACGGCCTGAACACCGCCTTCGGACAATTCTTCGGCACCGCCGCGCAGCCGGCCAAGCCGGCCCGCACCGCCTTGCAGGTCGCCGCGTTGCCGTTGCCCGGCGCCCTGGTGGAGATCGACCTGATTGCCGCCCGCGTCAAGCCATAACTTTTATATATACTTCAGGAGCTGAACCGCATGAATCAACCATCATCGATCCGACCACGCCTTCGTCCCGTAGCATTGGCTATTTCGCTGTTGTACGCGGCCGCGTCGCCCGCCATGGCCGCTGAAGCCGAACCCGAAGCGGCGGCGCTGGCCGCCGGCATCGTGCAGGACGTCGTCGTTACCGGCACCCGCGATATTCAGCGTTCGGCAGGGGAAAGCCTTAGTCCCATCGATGTGATCAGCGCCAAGGATTTGCAGCGCACCGGCCAGACCGATTTGCGCGATGCCCTGGTCAAGTTGCTGCCGTCGATTAACCGGCTGGCCCAGACCGGCGACGCCGCCAACCTGACCAGCGCGTTGACGTTGCGCGGGCTCAGTCCCAATCACGTTCTGCTGTTGGTGAACGGCAAGCGACGCCACACCTCGGCGAACATCACGGCGGATGCGGGTTCGCAGCAGGGCGCCACGCCGGTCGATATCGACCTGATACCGGTCAGCGCCGTCGATCACATCGAGGTGCTGCGCGACGGCGCGGCGGCACAATACGGTTCCGACGCCATCGCCGGCGTGATCAATGTCATACTCAAATCGTCCAGCCAGGGCGGCAGCGCGACCGCCACGGCCGGCGAATACTACAAGCATGACGGCTTCACGCTGGGCGGCGCGGCCGATATCGGTCTGCCGCTCGGCGCGGATGGTTTCGTGCATCTGAGCGCGGAATATCGCAGGCATGAGCACAGCATGCGCAGTGGCGCCGATGAGCGCACCGGGACCTTCGTCAACCAGACCCTTGGCGATCCGCAGATCCGCCGCGAATCGTTTGGCGCCAATGCCGGAATCGCGGTCAACAAGGACATCGAGCTGTATGCGTTCGGCACCGCCGCCCACCGGGCGGGCGGCAGCTATCAGAACTACCGGCTGCCATCGCGCCTGCCGCAGGTGCATCCGAACGGCTTCAGCCCCATCGAAACCAGCAACGAGACCGATGCCGCGCTGACGGCCGGTATCAAGGGAACCGATCTGGCGGGATGGCGCTGGGACCTGAGCGCCAGCTATGGCATCGACAATGTCAAGATCAACATGGTCGATTCCGCCAACACCGATTTGTATGCGGCCACCGGCGCCACGCCCACCAGCTTCCATCTTGCGCAGTACAAGAATATCCAGCAAAGCGCCAACGCGGACCTTGCGCGCTCGTTCGATACCGGCTTTTTGCCTTCCGCGTTGAGCGTGGCGCTGGGCGCCGAGTTTCGGAGGGAGACTTATGAGGTGGGGGCGGGTGACGAGGCGTCTTACTTCGGCAGCGGGTCGCAGGCTTTGCCTGGCCTGTCCCCGGTCAGCGCCGGCAGGCATTCGCGCAATATCGGCGCCGCCTATGTCGACTTTTCGACCAAGCTGACCAGCCAGTGGGAGGCCGAACTGGCCGGCCGCTATGAACACTACAGCGACGCGGGCAGCACCCGCAACGCCAAGGTATCGACGCGCTATGAGTTCAATCCGCGCTTCGCGGTGCGGGGCACGGCCAGCACCGGCTTCCGCGCGCCTTCGCTGGCGCAGGAGAACTACACCAGCCTTGCCGTCTCGCCCACCACCGCCGGCGGCCAGCTGGCCGTCAATTCGGAGGCGGCCCGCAAGCTGGGCGCCCTGGCGCTGCGGCCGGAGAAGTCGCGCAGTTTCAATCTTGGCCTGGTCGCCGAGCCGATAGAGAATCTGCATGTGACGGTCGACGCCTACCGTATCCTGATTCGCGACCGGATCGTCCAGGGCGGCACCTACACCGGCCAGGCGGCCATTGACGCGCTCACGGCGGCCGGCATCAGCCTGCCGAGCGGCTTGTCGTCGGTGAGCGCGAGTTACTACGCGAACGGTGTCGATACCCGCACGCAGGGTCTGGATTTTGTCGCGGGCTACCCCTCGAACCTGGGAAGCCCGGGCCGCATCGACTGGGACTTCAGCGCCAACATCAACACCAGCAAGGTGACCAAGGTCGCCAACGACGGCAATGGTCAGACCCTGCTCAACGCCCAGCAGGTTGGTTACCTGACCACGGCCACGCCCAAGAACAAGCTGATTATCGGCGGCGTCTGGACGCTGGACGACTGGAGCGTGAGTCTGCACGCCACCCGTTACGGCAAGACCGCGACCGAGGCGACTTTCTTTTCGGGACCGAATATTTATTCGACGACGGTGTTCAACCACATAGAGAACAAGCCGAAGACGCTGACCGATCTGGAGGTGCGCTACGCGGTGACGAAAAAACTGCAGCTGGCCGCCGGCGCGACCAACTTGTTCGACGTGTATCCGACCAAGGTGCCGCCGGCCAGCCGCTATCTTGGGGTGTATCAGTACGACACGGCGGCCGCGCAGATACCGTTCAACGGCGGCTATTACTATGTCAGGGCGAACTACAAGTTCTGATTAGGGGTTAATATGGCGTCTGTTTTTGCAGGGTTTAATTCAATACATGCGTCGATACTTACATGAAAATAGATGACATCAGTGCGTTCGTGGCGGTGGTGCGCAGCCAGTCGGTCAGCGCCGCGGCCGAGACGCTGGGGCTGACCCAGTCGGCGATCACGCGCCGCGTGCAAAACCTGGAACAGGAACTGGGTGTGGAGCTGCTCGACCGCAGCGTCAAGCCGCCCAAACCCAGCCTGATGGGCAAGCAGGTGTTCGAGCAATGCGGCAAGGTGCTGCTGGAAGTCGACCGACTTCGCGATCTGGTTCAGGTGGACCAGGCGCCCACCGGCGTGTTCCGCATCGGCGTCATTCAAACCATCGGCGACGTGGTGCTGCTCGAGACGCTGCAGAATCTGAACCGCACCTTCGACGGATTGCATACCGAAGTGACGTCGGGCTGGGGTTCGCAATTGGTCGAGCGGGTGGCCAACGCGGAGATCGATGCCGCCGTGGCGCTGTTCCCGGCCACGAAAGTGCTGCCCGACGGGCTGCGCGGCCGCACGCTGGGGCGCATCGAGCTGGTGATCGTCGCGCAGAAGGGCGCCATGCCCAAGCGCAGCTACAAGCTGCGCGACATTTTCAGCACCGGCTGGGTGCTCAACCCGGACGGCTGCGGTTTCCGCGCCGGCCTGGCGCGCGCGCTGATGGAGCAGGGCCTGTCGTTCAAGATCAATCTCGAGACCTTCGGCACCGATTTGCAACTGGGACTGGCCGCCAGCGGACTGGGACTGGGCCTGATGCCGCGCCCGATACTGGAGCGCAGCCGCCACCGCGCGCAGCTCGATATCGTCAACGTGGTGGACTTCAAGCCGGTGCTGGATATCTGGCTGGTGCAGCCTTTGCAGCCAGGCCCGGTGCAGCATGCGATCGATTTCTTCGCGCAGGCGGTGCAGCACGCGTTCGCCGAGGCGCCGTTGAAGGCGGTGCCCAAGGTGGCTGCGCGCTAGTTTGTAATTATTCCTGAAAATCATATATCAATAGTCGAAACAATTAGTTTTGACATAATCATTTGCTACCTATACTAGATTTCAACGGCTCGCAAAGCCTTCGAATCCTCAGCATAGGGAAGCAAAGACATGTCGGTTTCAACTCCTGCCTACGGCGGCGCGACAGCACCAGTATCGTCTTCCGATACCGCGCCCGCTAAAACCAAGCCATCCGTTCTGCTGTCTGTGTTGCGGCGCGCCGCCAGCCCGCTGGTGCTGCTCGCGCTGTGGGAAGTGGCTTCGCGCGCAGGCTACCTGCCGGAGCGCGTGCTGGCGGCGCCATCGCAGATCTTTGTCACGCTGGGCGAGTTGATCGCATCCGGTGAAATGGGCAGCAACGTGTGGGTGTCGCTGCATCGCGTTCTCACCGGCCTGTCGGTGTCGCTCACGCTGGGCACCGCGCTGGCGCTGATCGCCGGCCTGTCGCGCCAGGGCGAGGTGGCGGTCGATTCGACGATGCAGATGGCGCGCACTTTGCCTTTCCTTGGCCTGGTTCCCCTGTTCATCCTGTGGTTCGGTATCGGCGAGTTCACCAAGATCGCACTGATCGCCTTCGCCACCACCTTCCCGATGTACCTGACGCTTTACAGCGGCATACGCGGCATCGATTCCAAGCTGGTGGAGGCGGCCCGCCTGTTCGGCCTGAGCTACCCGCAGTTGATCGTCCACGTGATCCTGCCCGGCGCTTTGCCATCCTTCCTGGTCGGCCTGCGCTACTCGCTGGGCGTGAGCTGGCTGTCGCTGGTGGCGGTGGAGCAGATCAACGCGACGGCGGGCCTGGGCTACCTGATCAACAACGCCCGCGACTTCATGCGCACCGACGTGATTGTCGTCTGCCTGCTGGTCTATAGCCTGCTGGGCCTCGCCACCGATCTGCTGGTGCGCGCCATCGAACACTATGCGCTGGCCTGGCGTCCGACTTTCATCAAGGACTGAGCATGCAAACCATACAAATCGATCTGCCACGTGCCGGCATCGCCGCGCGCAACGACGGCGCTTCCAGCTTCCGTCCCGAAGCGCCGGTCGCGTCGCGCACTCCGGTGCAGGCCCGCCTGCTGAGCAAGCACTTTGGCCCGAACGTCATTCTCGACCAGCTCAATCTCGATATCCGCGCCGGCGAATTCGTCGCGCTGCTGGGCCGCAGCGGCTCCGGCAAGACCACGCTGCTGCGCGCTCTGGCGGGACTGGACCGCATCACCTCCGGCACGCTGGAGGTGCCGCAAGCCCGCGCCGCCGTGTTCCAGGAGCCCCGCCTGATGCCGTGGAAGCGCGCCTGGCGCAACGTCACGCTGGGACTGAAGATCGACCAGCCGCGCGAGCGCGCCCGCCGGGCGCTGGCCGAGGTGGGGCTGGATCACCGCGAGAACGCCTGGCCGGCGACGCTGTCCGGCGGCGAGGCCCAGCGCGTGGCGCTGGCCCGTGCGCTGGTGCGCGAACCGCAGTTGCTGTTGCTCGACGAGCCGTTTGCCGCGCTGGACGCGCTGACCCGCATCCGCATGCACCAGCTGATCCTGGCGCTTTGGCGCCAGCACCGGCCATCCGTGCTGCTGGTGACCCACGACGTCGACGAGGCGGTACTGCTGGCCGACCGCGTGCTGGTGCTGGAGAAGGGCCGCATCGTCTCCGACATCGCGATCACCCAGCCGCGTCCCCGCAGCGCCGAGCGGCCGGAGTTCCAGCGGGTCCGCGCCCAGCTGCTGCAATTACTCGGCGTTGAAACCGATGCCCCGGCTCCGGCAGCCGAGCCGGAAGTCCAGGCGCCGGTCCATACCCCATTCAACTTCAGTAACTTCTCGATCTGATCATGACCACATCCGTCCTTCGCCTGCCAGTCATCGATCCCGCCCATCAGCTGGACAGCCCGGAATTCGCCGCGCTGCTGGATAGCCTGAGCGCCGAATTCGCCGCCACCGCCGAACAGCACGATCGCGACGCCAGCTTCCCGCACCGGAATTTCGACCGCCTGCACGAACTGGGTCTGCTCGGACTGACCGTGCCGCGCGCCCTGGGCGGCCTTGGCGCCAACATGGCGCAGACGACGCGCGTGGTGGCCGCCGTGGCGCGCGGCGAGCCGTCCACCGCGCTGGTGCTGACCATGCAGTATCTGCACCATGCGTCGGGCCGGCAGTCCAAGTGGCCGCCGCATCTGCTGAAGCGTGTCGTCGAAGAGACCTTGCGCGACGGCGCGCTGATCAACGCGCTGCGCGTGGAACCGGAACTGGGCACGCCCGCGCGCGGCGGCCTGCCCGCGACCACGGCGCGGCGCACGCCGGAGGGGTGGCGCATCAGCGGTCGGAAAATCTATTCGACCGGCATACCGCGCCTGACCTGGCTGGGCGTCTGGGCCCGCAGCGACGATCCGGAGCCGCTGGTCGGCAGTTGGCTGGTGCGCCGCGACACGCCGGGAATCACCGTCATCGAAAATTGGGATCACCTGGGCATGCGCGCCACCGGCAGCCACGAGGTGGTGTTCGACGATGTGCTGGTGCCGCTCGATCACGCGGTGGAAGTTGCGCCGGCCGGCGCCGCCCCGGATCTGGATGCCTCGCTGCTGCTGTGGATGTCGGTGTTGCTGTCGGCGATCTACGATGCCGTGGCCCGCTCGGCCCGCGACTGGCTGGCCACATGGTTGGAAGAGCGCGTGCCGGCCAACCTTGGCGCGCCGCTTTCGACGCTGCCGCGCTTCCAGGAGGCGTTGGGGCAGCTGGACGCCTGGCTATTCTCCAACCGCGTGCTGATCGACGCCGCCGCCAACGGCGCGGTGCCCGCCTCGGACGCATTCCGCGTCAAATACCTGGTCACCAACCAGGCGATCCAGGTGGTGGAAAAAGCGATTGAGCTGAGCGGGAATCCGGGCCTGTCGCGCGCCAATCCGCTGCAGCGCCACTACCGCGATGTGCTGTGCAGCCGTATCCATACGCCGCAGAACGACAGCATTTTAGTCAACACCGGCAAGGCGGCCTTCGCCGCGCGCGCCGCAAAAAAAACCTCCTCGTCCGGCGTGGCCGGTATTTCATCCATCACTGCAAAGGAAGCATCATGAGCATCGAATTCATCGGCTTTAGCGCCACCCAGGAAGTATCCGAAACCGTGCTGCCGCAAGGTTCCGTCGTCAACAAGAGCTTCCTCGGCGCGGTGGCCCGCGCCCACGAATACGCCGGTTTCGACCGCGTGCTGGTGGCCCATAGCAGCGCTTCGGTGGACGGCTTCCAGGTGGCCTCCTATATCGCCTCGCAGACGCAGAAGCTGGGCATCCTGCTCGCCCATCGTCCCGGCTTCGTGTCGCCGACCCTGGCGGCGCGCCAGTTCGCCACGCTGGACCACTTCAGCGACGGCCGCCTGGCGGTCCACGTCATCAGCGGCGGTGACGACACCGAACAGCAGCGCGACGGCGACTTCCTCGACCACGACCAGCGTTACCAGCGCACCGACGAATACCTCGACGTGGTCCGTAAAACCTGGACCTCGGAAGGACCGTTCGACCACGAAGGCCCGATCTACCGCTTCAAGGGGCAGAACGCCGGCGTGCGTCCGCTGAACAACCAGCACATCCCGGTCTACTTCGGCGGCTCGTCGGAGGCTGCGATCGAAGTGGCAGGCAAGCATGCCGATGTCTACGCGCTATGGGGTGAATCGCTGGCCCAGGTGGCGGAGACGATCGGCCGCGTGCGTGCGGCCGCCGCCAAGCATGGCCGCGCCGACAAGATCCGTTTCAGCCTGTCGCTGCGCCCCGTGCTGGCGGCGACCGAGGATCAGGCCTGGGCCAAGGCCGACGCCATCCTGGCGACAGCCACGGAGAGAGTGAAGGGCAATACCTTCTTTAGCCAACGCCCGCAGCAACCGCAGAACGCCGGCTCCCAGCGCCTGCTCGATACGGCCGCGCAGGGCAGGGTGGTCGACGAACGCCTGTGGACCGGCATCGCCGCGTTGACCAAGGCGGCCGGCAATTCCACCGGCCTGGTGGGCACGCCGGAACAGGTGCGCGATGCGCTGCTCAAGTACTGGGAGCTGGGCGTGACCACCTTCCTGATCCGTGGCTTCGATCCGATCCAGGACGCGCTGCAGTACGGCCGCGAACTGATTCCCCTGGTGCGCGCGGCGGTAGCCGAGCGCGAAGCGCAGCAAGCCGGCCAGCCTTCGCGCCTGGCCGCCTGATACGGAGTAGTCGATGAGCCAAACGACCAGATTAAGGAACGGCGACATCATCGTCGCCAGCCAGTTCGACACCAAGATCAACGCGCTGCTGGCCGAGCGTACCGGCCTGGCCGTGCGCGATGTGCCACCCGGTCCGCTGACGGCGCTGCCGCAGGGCGCCGACGTCCTTTTCGCGCTGCCCGCGCCGAAAGGCCAGACGCTGTTGCAGACGCCGGCGCCGGCCGGCTGGAGCGAGGTACGCTGGGTGCAACTGGCCTCGGTCGGCATCGACTACTACCCCGATTGGCTGTTCGACGGTCCGGTGGTCACCTCCGCGCGCGGCACCGCCTCGGTGGCCATCGCGGAGTACGTGCTGGCGGCGATCTTCACGGCCGCCAAGCATATTCCGGAAATCTGGCTGGACCAGGCCAGCGACTGGCGCCGGCTGACGCTTGGCCTGGTGCAGGGGACGACCTTGGGGCTCTATGGCTTCGGCTCCATCGGCCGCGCGCTGGCGCAGCGGGCGCTGGCGCTGGGCATCAAGGTGGTGGCGCTGCGCCGTTCCGACGAGCCGTTCGGTGTCGACGGCGTCGAGCGGGTCGGCTCGCTGGATCAACTGCTGGCGCGCTCGGACCATCTGGTGCTGGCGGCGCCGTCGACCGCCGAGACGCGCCACGCCATCAGCCGGGCCTCGCTGGCCCATGCCAGGCCCGGTCTGCACCTGATCAATATCGCGCGCGGCAATCTGGTCGACCACCAGGCGCTGCTCGACGCGCTCAACGAAGGAAAGGTCGCGCTGGCGACACTGGATGTGACGGACCCCGAGCCGCTGCCGGCCGGGCATGCGTTCTACGGCCATCCGCGCGTACGCTTGTCGCCGCACATTTCGCCCAGCACCGACCAGATCGTGCCGGCGCTGATCGACAAGTTCGTGCTGAACCTGGACCGCTTCCGCAGCGGCGAACCATTGACCGACGTGGTCGACACCGCGCGCGGCTACTGAACTTACAAGGAACCATCATGAGCAGTTCATCACCACTTTACTCGGCCCCGCTGTCGCGGCCACACCTGCGCCAGGTCGGAAAAAGCACACCGCGTCCGGCGATCTACGCCGCGCCGCGCGACGCCAACGGCAGCGTTATCTTTGCCGAACCACCGCCACCGCCGACCATCGAAGGCCAGCGCCAGTACCGCAAGGAGCGGTTGGCCGTCTCCTTCCGCCTGTTCGCGCGCTATGGCTACGACATGGGCGGGGCGGGACACATCACCGCACGCGATCCGGAGTTCCCGGACCACTTCTGGGTCAATCCGGCCGGCGTCTATTTTGGCCACATTCGTGTATCGGACCTGATCCTGGTCAGCCACGACGGCAAGGTGGTCGAGGGCGACGGGCTGCTGAACCGGGCCGCGTTCGCGATCCACTCGGAGCTGCACAAGGCGCGGCCGGATGTCATCGCCGCCGCCCATTCGCACGGCCTGTATGGCAAAGCGTTCGCCGCGCAGGGCAGGTTGCTCGACCCGTTGACCCAGGATTCCTGCGCGTTCTACCAGGATCACGCGATCTTCTCGGACTTCAGCGGCGTGGTGCTCGATTCGAGCGAGGGCGAACGCATCGCCGCCACCTTGGGCCAGCGCAAGGCGGTGATCCTGCAGAACCACGGCTTGCTGACGGTCGGCGCGTCGGTGGAGTCGGCGGTGTGGCGCTATATCGCCTTCGAGAACGCGGCCCAGGCGCAGTTGTTGTCCGAGGCGGCCGGGCCGACCAAGCCGATCCCGCACGAGGTAGCGCTGCACACGGCAGGCCAGATCGGCTCCGACGCCGGCGGCTGGTTCAGCTTCCAGCCGCTGTGGGACGTCATCACGCGCGAAGAGCCGGACCTGTTCGACTAATCAAGGAGGACCATCATGTCTAGCGCCACACTGTCATTGAACGATGCGTATCTCGCAGGCCAGGCCGACCAGGTGGATGCCGCCGCCGTATCGGTCTCCCCCGGTGCCGGATTCGCCACGTCCTACCTGCAAGGAGCGGCGGCCAGGCCGGCCGGCTGGCTGCGCAGCCCCGGCGCCGCCGGCACGGTGCTGGTGCATGGCGCGGCGCTGCTGGCCATCTGGAGCTTTTCCAGCGCCGTCGTCAAAGCGCCGGCGCCGCCGCCGGTGGTGGAATTGATCCGCCTGCAGCCGGAGCCGAAGAAGGAATTGGCGCCGCCCAAACCGGAGCCTGTGAAGGAAAAACCGGTGCAGCTGGCGCCGCCCAAGCCGGTGGCCCAGCCTTTGCCGGCGCCGAAGACGGTGGAGACCTCGGCCGACAAAGCCGAGACCTACACACCGCCCGCGCCGCCGGTGCAGGCAGCGCCCATCGGACCTGTGACACCGGTGGCGCCGGCGCCCCCGCAGCCGCCGGCCCCCGCGCCGGTGGCCGCCGCCCCCAGGCAAATCAGCACCGAAGGCATTCCGACCGACTATGTGAACCAGGTCTACGCACGTATCAACAGCAATACCGATTATCCGCGCGAAGCGAAGATGCGCCGCCAGCAGGGCAAGGTCGGCTACCGCCTGACCCTCAATCCGCAGGGCGCGATGATTTCCTTCGATATCCAGTCGTCCGGCGTGGAAGCGCTGGACGAGGCGGCGCGCGACGCGATTCGGCGCGCGGCGCCATTCCCCCGGCTGCCCGATCTGGGTGGCAGCACTTATCTGCTGGCCGGGAACATCGTCTTCAAAATTAACTAGTCAAGGAAAACGCCATGAGTGCTACCCAAGTTGTCGCCCAGTCTGTTGCTCATCTATCGCCGTTGCAGCTGTTCGAGCAGGCCGATTTTATCGTTAAATCCATCATGGTGGTGCTGGTCCTGGCGTCGCTCGCCAGCTGGGGCGTCATCATCGACAAGCTGTTGCGCTTCTCGCGCCTGCGCCGCAACGCCATCGCCTGGACCGGCGCGCTGGCCGGACAGCGTTCGTTGGCGCGGCTGGCGCAGGAGCTCAAGCAAAATACGCAGGACCCATTCGCCCGCATCTACCACGCCATCGTCGACGAGTGGCACACCAGCCATCGGCAGCATTTGCATGTCGACGCGGCGGGGCGCGACAGCCTGAAGGAACGCATCAACCGCGTGGGGCAGATCAGCAGCAACGTCGAGGTGGAGCAACTGCAGAAAGGCTTGTCGATCCTGGCGACAGTCGGTTCGGTGGCGCCTTTCGTCGGTTTGTTCGGCACGGTCTGGGGCATCATGAACGCGTTCCAGGGCATCGCCGCCAGTAACAGCACCAGCCTGGCGGTGGTGGCCCCGGGGATCGCCGAGGCCCTGTTCGCGACCGCGCTGGGACTGGTGGCCGCGATCCCCGCCGTCGTCGCCTACAACCGCGCATCCGGTGATCTGAACAGCTATGCCGCCCGCCTTTCCACTCTGGTCGGATTGGTGGAGGTGCAGCTGTCGCGTCAACTGGAGGCGGGGGAGGCGCTGGTGGAGAATATCGACGCGGCGCCGGCCAAGGCCGACCGCGCGGCGCGCAACGTCACGCCGCTGGCGGCGCAGGGAGCCTGATATGGGCGTCCGTCTATCCTCAGGCCCGGCCCATCGCCCAGGTCCGGTCAGCGATATCAACGTCACGCCGCTGGTCGATGTCATGCTGGTGCTTCTGATCGTGTTCATGGTGGCGGCGCCGATGATGACGGCCGGCGTCAAGGTCGATCTGCCGACGTCCAGCGCCAAGCCGCTGGAGGAGCCGAAACCGCCTATCGTGGTCAGCATCGACGCCAGCGGCACGGTGTTCGTCAACCAGACCGCCGCCACGCCGGATACGCTGCTGCCGCTGATGGCCCAGGAAGCCGCCGGCGACAAGGAGCGCCGCATCCACCTGCGCGGCGACCAGGCGCTGGCCTACGGCCGCATCGTCAAGACCATGGGAACCCTGAACGATGCCGGCTACGCCCGCATCGCGCTGGTCTCGGAAGCGCCCGCGCCCTAAACATTCACACATCACAGAGGCTGGAAAAATGGATTCGATCACTTCGAAGGGCGACACTCGCCGTCAATTTCTGCGCCGAAGCGCGCGATTGGGCGCCGGCGCCGGGCTGGCCGCGCTGCTGGGCGGCTGGAGTAACGCCACCCGCGCGGCGGCGGCACAGTTGCGCGACACCACGCTGCGGGTGGGCACTTACAAGGGGGGCGACTCCTATTATTTTAATGAGGCGGGCGTCGCGACGATCCCCTACAAGACGGCGCTGGCTGAATTCGCGGCCGGCAACCTGATCGTCGAAGCGCTGGCGTCGGGCTCCCTGGATTTCGGCAGCATGAGCGAGATCCCTCCGATCTTCGCCGCCGCCAGCGGCGCGCCGCTGAAGGTGATCGCCGTGCTGCGCGGGGACGTCAACAACCAGGTGGTGCTGGTGCCGAAAAATTCTCCGATCACCGATCCTGCGCAGTTCAAGGGCAAGCGCATCGGTTATGCGCGTTCGACCACGTCGCACTACTTCCTGCTGCAGCTCTTGAAGGAAAACGGCCTTGGGTTCAAGGACATCCAGCCGGTGGCATTGCCGCCGCAGGACGCGTTCGCGGCCTTCAAGAGCGGTCAAATCGACGCCTGGGTGATCTACGGCCTGGTGGTGGAACTGGCCAAAAGCCAGGAGGGCGCGCGCGTGCTGCGCACGGCGGACGGCTACCTGTCCGGTAACTACGTCATCAGCACCTCGCCGCAGGCGATCGCCGATCCGCTCAAGCACGCCGCCATCGGCGATTACCTTCAGCGCGTGGCCAAGGTCTATGAATGGATCAACCGCAATCCGAAACCATGGGCGGCCAAGAGTGGGCAGCTCGCCGGCGTGCCGCCGCAGTTCTTCCTCAACCAGGCGACCCAGCGCAGCCAGCCCTACAAATTGGTGGCGGTGGACGACGCGGCGATCAAGTCGCAGCAGCAGGTGGCCGATGTGTTTTCCGATGCTGGCCTGCTGGCGCGCCGCATCGACGTCAAGCCAATCTGGGACCGCAGTTTTGCCAAGTACCTGACCTGAGTACGAAACAACCACAAAAAAACATAACGATAGAGGGAATCAACGCATGCAGCAGTATAAAAACAATCAACCAAAACTGAAGGCCCTGCGCCTGGCGCTGCTGGCGACCGGCCTGTTGGGAGGCGCCAGCGCGTTGGCGCAGACCAGCGTGGGGCAGGTGCAGGACGTGGTGGTCACCACCGGCGTGCGTGGCGAGGCGCGCACCGTGGCGGACAGCCCGGCGCCGATCGACGTGATCAGCGGCGAACAGTTGATCCATACCGGCCGCGCGGAGCTGGCCGAGGCGCTGGGGCGTCTGCTGCCGTCGTTTAACTTCGGCACCAACCAGGCCGGCGTCAACTCGGTGGTGCGGCCGGTCAGCAACCGTGGCCTGGGACCGGCCTACACGCTGGTACTGGTCAACGGCAAACGCCGTCACAATTCGGCGCTGCTGACCAACGGCGGTGGCGATACCAGCGGCGTGAACGCCATCGATCTCGATACCATTCCGCTCAGCGCCATCGACCATATCGAAGTGCTCAAGGATAGCGCGGCCGCGCAATACGGGTCGGACGCGGTGGCCGGCGTCGTCAACGTCATCCTTAAAACGGGTAACCACGGCGGCCAGGTATCGGCCAGCTACGGAGAGTTGAAGAGCGGTGCCGGCGACCTGTCCAATAAGAAGCTTGAGGGCGACGTCGGCTTCGCGCTGGGAGACGACGGCTTCGTCCACATCGCCGCCGCGCTGCGCAAGCGCGGCCAGTCCTGGAACAACTTCCCGTCAACGAACCTGGTCGCGTATTCGCCCGCATCGAATCCCAAGAACGCCACCTGGAACCGCGACGGCGCGCATAACGGCGATCCGGGCATCGAAGCCTACGATCTGGCCTTCAACGCCGAGAAGCCGTTCAACAAGGACATCACGCTGTACGCGTTCGGCACGGCCGGCACCCGCAACACCGTGGCGGGGAATAACTTCCGTCGTCCCAACGGGCTGGCGACGATAGCGCAGGTTTACCCGGACGGCTACTTCGCGCTGAATAATATGAGCGCCTTCGACTTCCAGCTGAACGCCGGCGCGCGCGGGCGCACCGCGGGCTGGAACTGGGATATCAGCACCGGCTACGGCAAGAACCGCGCCCGCCAGTACAGCAACCTGACCCTGAATCCCTCGCTCGGACCAACGTCGCCGACCAGCTTCGATAACCTGGCCGTTTATCAGTTCGAACAATGGACCACCAACGAGGACTTCACGCGCGCATTCGACATCGGCCTGAAAAAGCCGTTGCAGTGGTCGTGGGGCCTGGAACAGCGTGTCGAACGCTTCACCACCTACGCCGGCGATCCGCTGGGTTACGTCAACGGCGGCTACATCTTCAAACCCGGCGACCAGGAAGGCAATCCGAATGTCGGCAAGCCGGCCGCCGTCGGCGCGCAGGCCGGCGTGGCCTTGTCGCCGGCCGACGCGACCAGAATCCAACGCACGGTGCTGGCGATCTACAACGATATCGGTTTCTATCCGGTCGAGAACCTGTTCGTCGACGGCGCGGTGCGCGCGGAGCACTACAACGACAGCGCCGGCAACACCGCCAGCGGCAAGATCAACAGCCGCTACGACTTCTCGCCGAAGTTCGCGGTGCGCGGCACCGTCGGTTCCGGATTCCGCGCGCCGTCGCTGACGCAATCTGGCTACTCGCAGACCGACAACCGCACCAACATCAATCCCGTCAGCGGCGTGGTGGAGCCCAGCCTGTCCAAGCTGCTGCGCAACGATTCCGCGCTGGCCCGCCAGTTCGGCGCGCGCGATCTCGATCCCGAAAAGTCCGTCAACTTCGGCATCGGCCTGGTACTCAAGCCCGCGGATAACATCAACATCACGCTGGACGGCTACCAGGTCAAGGTCAAGGACCGCATCATCCGCACCGGATACATGTTCGGCCCGGCCTTCGCGCCGACGCTGATCGCCGGCGGATTGACCGGCACCGAGTGGGTGCAGTACTTCGCCAACGGGGTCGACACCCGCACGCGCGGCGCCGACCTGGTGGCCGACATCACCAGCGACTACGGCAGCTATGGACTGGTGCGCTGGGGCGCGGCGGTCAACTGGAATCGCACCAGGATCACCAATATCAAGGCCACGCCATCGGAGATCACGGCGTTGGGCGCCAATCCGGGTGGCAGCTCGGTGTGGTTCGGTTACTCGGCCGGTGGCGGCATAGGCGACCTGACCGCGACTCCGAAGACCAAGCTGATATTGTCGGCGCGCTGGTTCATCGGACCGGTGGAGGCGAATCTGCAAACCACCCGCTACGATTCCTCCACCTGGCAAACCACCGCCGATCGCGCCAGGGACTACCATTTCGGCGCCAAGTGGTTGACCGACCTCGATGTCAGCTACGCCGTCACCAAACGCGCCAAGCTGGTGGTGGGCGCGGCCAACCTGTTCGACACCAAGCCGGACCGCAACGGTCCGGGCGACGCCAACTCCGGCAGCAGCGGCTTTGTCTACGGCCCCGCGCCATTCGCGCCGAGCGGCGCCTACTACTACGGCAAGGTCACTTATGACTTCTGATCCCAATCGCATCCGGCGCTTGCTGGCGATGCTGCCGGCGGCCGCGCTGCTGGGCGCCTGCGGCAAGGCCGCCGAGTCGGGGAATTCCGGTGCTTCGGCCGCCCCGGCTCCGGTCGACCTGTCCAAGGTGACCGTGGTGCTGGGCGACCAGGTCAAGCTGCTGCGCACCAAGGCGGAAGCGGCCGGCGTGCTCAATGACGTGCCGTACAAGATCCAGTGGGCCAGCTTCCAGGGCGCCGCGCCGCTGTTCGAGGCGGTGGTCTCGGGCGATGTGGATACGGCGATGGCGGCCGATACGCCGGCCCTTGCGGCGGCGGCGGGAGGCGCGCGCGTCAAGGTGGTGGCGGCCAGCGTGTCCTCGCCGACCGGTGTGGCGATACTGGTCCCCGCAGGATCGCCCATCAAGTCGGTGGCCGATCTCAAAGGCCGCAACGTCATCGTCTCGTCGGCGCGCGGCAGCGTAGCGCATTACCTGCTGTTTGGCGCGCTGCGCGAGGCGGGGCTCAAGCCGGACGACGTCACCACCGGCTTCCTGTTGCCGAGCGACGCCGCTGTCGCCTTCTCCAGCGGGAAGATCGAAGCATGGGCCACCTTCGGCACCTACCAGGCCAACGCCGAAATCCACGGCGCGCGCGTGTTGCGCGACGGAGTGGGCATCAATTCCGGCATAGGCGTGATCGCCGCGTCGGATGCCGCGCTGGCCGATCCGGGCAAGCGCGCCGCCCTGGCCGACGTGTTGCGGCGCCTGGCGCTCTCCAACACCTGGGCCAACGCGCACCCCAAGGAGTACGCCGAAGTGTTCCAGCGGCTGACCGGTTTACCGGCCGACGTGGTCAAGCTGGTGGTCGATCGCGACCGCCCGCAGCTACGCCCGGTCGACCAGCAGATCGTCACGCAGCTGCAGCAGGTGGCCGATACATTTTTTGAAGCGAAGCTGTTCCCGCGCCGGGTCGATGCCAGTCGGCTGGTCGACACCACGCTTTTCCGGCCGGCTTAACTCCGGTTCCCATCCCCGGATCCCATCCCATATCAGGAGCATCGTCATGACTACATCACAAGCATCGCGTCAACTCAAACTCGGTTTCATCCTGCACGGCGTCGGCCCCGGCTGGGGCGACTGGCGTCATCCGGATGCCGATCCAACCGCCAGCACCAATATCGATTTCTACCTGCGGCAGGCAAAACTGGCGGAGCAGGGCAAGTTCGATTTCCTGTTCGTGGCCGACAGCGTCCACATCACCGAGAAATCCAGCCCGCACTACCTGAACCGCTTCGAGCCGCTGACCATCCTCTCGGCGCTGGCCACCGCCACCAGGAACATCGGCCTGGTGGGTACGCTGACGGTCAGCTACAGCGAGCCTTATACGGTCGCCCGCCAGTTCGCGTCGCTGGACCACATCAGCAAGGGTCGCGCCGGCTGGAACGTGGTCACTTCCTGGCTGTCGGGCAGCGCGGAGAACTACGGCAAGCCGACGCACCCGCCGCACGAGGTGCGCTACCGGATCGCCGCCGAGCATCTGCAGACCGTGCAAGGGCTGTGGGATTCGTGGGAGGACGACGCGCTGGTGCACGACAAGGCAAGCGGCCGGTTCATCGACCCTGACAAGCTGCATACCTTGCACCACCAGGGCGAGTTTTTCTCGGTGCGCGGTCCGCTGAACATCAGCCGTTCGCAGCAAGGACAGCCGGTGATCTTCCAGGCAGGCGCCTCGGAGGATGGACGCAATTTCTCGGCGCGCCATGCCGAGGCCTTCTTCACCGAGGGATCGAGCTTCGAATCGTCGCAGGCCTACTACGCGGACATCAAGAAGCGCGCCGCCGCCTTCGGCCGCCCGGCCGGCAAGCTGGCGGTGCTGCCGGCGCTGCGCGCCATCGTCGGCAAGACCGAAGAGGACGCCCAGCGCCTCTACCAGGAAGCGGTGGCGCTGGTTCGCATCGAGGACGCACTGGTGGCGCTGGCGCGCTCGTTCAACGAACATGACCTGACGCAGTACCCGCTCGACGGCCCGTTCCCGGACATCGCACAATACGGCGCCGAAAGCAACCGCAGCGCATCCGAGCGCATCATCCGCACCGCGCGCCAGGAAAACCTGACCTTGCGCGAGACCGCGCTGCGCTACGCCAGCCCGCGCAAGGAGTTCGTAGGCACCGGCGTGCAGGTGGCCAACGCGATCCAGCACTGGTTCGATGGCGGCGCCGCCGACGGGTTTATACTGTTTGAGTCGCTGCCACGCCAGCTTGACGCCTTTGTCGCCGAGGTGGTGCCGGTGCTGCAGCAGCGCGGCCTGTTCCGCCGGGACTATGAACACACCACCTTGCGCGGCAACCTCGGGCTGGACGTGCCGGAAAACCGCAACACCGCCGCCCGCCGCCAAGCCGCCTGATAGGGGTGGCTTAGATGAGGAGACTTAGATGAGTACATCATTGGGTTTTGAAACGCCGGCCCGCCTGTGGCATTTCGTCGAGGCGCTGGACTCCCTGCTGGGGCAGGGCCCCGAGGCGGACGAAACGCGCATCGTCGCGCAGGGCTCCAAATTGCTGCGCGAACTGGTCGCGCATGACGACTGGCTGCCGCAGCAGGCCGCGCTGCCGGACCCGCAGTACTATCGCCAGTATCTGCTGTACCGCGATCCGGCGGCGCGGTTCTCGGTGGTCAGCTTCGTCTGGGGGCCGGGCCAGTCGACGCCGATCCACAACCACACGGTATGGGGCCTGATCGGCCTGCTGCGCGGCGCCGAGATCTCGCAGGACTACCGCCGCCGCGCCGATGGCCTGCTTGAAAAAGTGGGCGAGCCGCAGCGGCTGGAAACGGGCGTGGTGACGGCCGTCTCCCCAACGCTGGGCGACATCCACCAGGTCTTCAACGCCTACGACGACCGCATCTCGATCGGCATCCACGTCTACGGCGCCGACATCGGCGCCGTCGATCGCAGCGTGTTCACGCCGGAAGGCGCGGTCAAGCCTTTCCGCTCCGGCTACGCCAATGCCGCCTGATCGTCCCAAACAATCCAAGGAATCCGAACGCCATGACTAAAAACCTGCTCCAAACCGGCCTGCTTGGCTTCCCTTACCGCAGCCCGCAGCAAGTGCGCGAAGACCTGCTGGCGCGACGAGAGATCGCGCTGCTCGACGTGCGCGAGGAAGATCCTCATGCGCAGGCACACCCGCTGTTCGCCGCCAACCTGCCATACGGCCGCATCGAACTTGATGCCTACGCCAAGCTGCCGCGCCGCGACGTGCCCATCGTCGTGCTGGATGGCGGCGAGGGCCTGGCGGTATCCGCCGCCAGCCGCCTGCGCCAGTTGGGCTACACCGACGTTTCGCTGCTTGCCGGCGGCGTCGCCGGCTGGCAGGCCGCCGGCGGTGAATTGTTCCGAGACGTGAATGTGCCCAGCAAAGCCTTCGGTGAGCTGGTGGAGGCGAAGCGCCACACGCCATCGCTGTCGGCGCCGGAGGTGAAGGCGCTGATCGACGGCGGCGGGGACATCGTCATCCTCGATGCGCGCCGCTACGACGAGTACCAGACCATGAGCATTCCGGGCAGTTTCAGCGTCCCCGGCGCCGAGCTGGCGCTGCGCGCGCGCGAACTGGCGCCGGACCCGAAGACACAAATTATCGTCAACTGCGCCGGCCGGACCCGCAGCATTATCGGCACGCAATCGCTGATTAACGCCGGAATTCCCAATCCGGTTGCTGCACTGCGCAACGGCACGATCGGCTGGACCCTGGCGCGCCAAAAACTGGAACACGGCCAGTCGCGAAGCTACCCGCCGGCGTCCGAAACCAACCGCCTGACAGCCGCCGCCGACGCCAGAGCGCTGGCCGATCGCGCCGGTGTCCGCCGCCTCGATTACGCGGGACTGGACCGGTTGCGGGCCGACGCCACCCGCACCACCTATCTGTTCGATGTGCGCGGTCCGGCGGAATTCCGCGACGGTCGCCTGCCTGGTTTTCGCTCCGCGCCGGGCGGCCAGCTGGTGCAGGAAACCGAACAGTTTGCGCCGGTGCGCGGCGCGCGCATCGTGCTGGCCGATAGCGACGGCGTACGCGCCAACCTGACCGCGCACTGGCTGGCGCAGATGAACCACGAGGTCTACGTGATCGACGGCCTGCAGACCGCCGACTTCAACGTGACGGAGGCATGGACCGACGAACTTCCGCCGCATCCGGAAGTACGCGAGATCGGCACGGAGGCCCTTGCGCAATGGCTCGCCGACGCGCCGGAAGAGACGGTGCTGCTGGACTTCACCTCCGGCGTCAATTATCAAAAGCGTCATATTCCGGGCGCCTGGTTCGCGCTGCGCTCCGAATTGCCGGCGGTCGTATCGAAGCTTTCGCCCGGCGCCAAACGCTATGTGCTCACCTGCGGCAGCAGCCTGCTGGCGCGCTATGTCGCCGGCGACGTGCGCGCGCTAACCGATCTGCCGGTGCATGTGCTCACCGGCGGAACTTCGGCGTGGGCCGCCGCCGGACTGCCGCTGGAAGAGGGGCCGACCCGTCTGGCGTCGCCGTTGATCGACCGATATCGCCGTCCATATGAGGGCACGGACAATCAGGACGAGGCCATGCAGGCCTATCTCGATTGGGAGTTCGGACTGGTCGAACAGCTCGGCCGCGACGGCACGCACGGGTTCGTGGTGGTTTAACTAATCTTCCTTGTAACAAGCGCAACGCAATGCGTCACTTAATGGATGCATGCGTTGCGTTTTGGTTGCGGCGCAGCGTAAATTTCCTCATTGTTGTCGTGTGGTAACAGGGTTCCGGTATACTTAAATGTGGCCGAGCAATAATCGAATCTTTTAACACTTTTATGAGAAAAGTCACCATGACTATTACCAAGCGCTTGATTCTGACCCTGTCATTGGCGCTGCTGGCGCTGATCTTTGTCGGCTTCACCGGACTGAATCAACTGTCGCGCGCCCAAGCGCGGCTGGACCTGGTGCAAACCCGTTTAGACCCTAGCATCGCGGGCCTGAACGAGGCCAAAGGCTACCTCGCGGACAGCCGCCTGGCCGGCTACCGTCTTTCGGTATTCTCCAACCTGACCGATAAAACGGCGCTGGACAAGGCGTACAACGACGCCCATGCCAAATTCGACACGGTCATCGCGACCTACGAAAAAGAACGCATCTTCGACGAGACCGACCGCAAGCTGCTGGAGGCGGACAAGGCCAACATGGCGGCCTATCGCCAGGCGCTGATTCCGTTCCTGGCCGGCGCCCACGCCGGCGACATGGATGCGGTGCGCGCCACGCTGATGCCCGGCACGCCGCTGGCCCTGACGGCCGGCGCGCTCAAAAAAGGCTTCGACGACCATATCGCCTACAACAACAAGCTCAGTGACGATATCCGCACCGAGAGCACCGCCGCCTACACGTTCGCGTTCCGCCTGATGCTGTCGGTGATCGTGCTTGGCCTGCTGGTGACCGGCGCGCTGGCGTGGCAGCTCTACAGCATCATCAAGAACAGCCTTGAAAGCATTCGCAGCACCCTGGTCAACGTCAGCCAGTCGCTGGACCTGACCCAGAAAATTCCGGTCCAGCGCATGGACGAAATCGGCCACACCGCCGTCGCCTTCAACAAGCTGCTGGAGCAGATCGCCGGCGTGATCGACACCGTGCGCGCCGCCACCAGCGCGGTCGGCACGGCTTCGCAGCAGATCGCGTCGGGCACCGGCGACCTGTCGAACCGCACCTCGTCGCAGGCCGCCTCGCTCGAGGAAACCGCCGCCAGCATGGAGCAGTTGACGTCCACCGTCGGCCAGAATGCCGACAACGCGCGCCAGGCCAACCAGCTGGCGCGTTCGGCGTCGGACGTCGCGGCACAGGGCGGCAGCGTGGTCGAACAGGTCGTCGTGACCATGGGTTCGATCAACGAATCGTCGCGCAAGATCGTCGACATCATCTCGGTCATCGACGGCATCGCCTTCCAGACCAACATCCTGGCGCTGAACGCGGCGGTCGAGGCGGCGCGCGCCGGTGAACAGGGTCGCGGCTTCGCGGTCGTTGCGACCGAAGTGCGCAACCTGGCGCAGCGTTCGGCGGCGGCGGCCAAAGAGATCAAGGCGCTGATCGACGACTCGGTAGAGAAGGTTGGCTCCGGCACCAAGCTGGTCGAGCAGGCCGGTTCGACGATGAACGAAGTCGTCTCCAGCATCAAGCAGGTGACCGACATCGTCGGCGAGATCAGCGCCGCCACGCAGGAGCAGAACGAAGGCATCGCCCAGGTGCATCAGTCGATCACGCAGATGGACGAGACCACGCAGCAGAATTCGGCCCTGGTGGAGCAGACCGCCGCAGCCGCGCAAACCCTGCGCGACCAGGCGGACGCACTGGAGCGCGTGGTCAGCGCGTTCACGATCGGCGTGCAACAGGCCAGCTACACGCCGCCGGCACGTCCGGCCGTGCGCAGCGCGCCCGTGGCGAAGAAGCTGCCTCCGAAGCCAGTGGTGAAGGCCGCCGCCAAGCCGCTGGCATCGCCGGTGCAGAAGGCCAAGACCACCGCCGCCGCAACGTCGAGCGGGGAGTGGGAAGAGTTCTGATTTGGCGGCCGACGTGATTTTGTAACCCGGGCTACAATCTGGAACCAATGTTCTGGAGGGTAGCCATGAATCACAATCGCTTAGGAAAATCAGGTTTGCGCGTGCCGGAGCTCAGTTTTGGCACGGCGACTTTTGGAGGAGGCAATGACTTCTTCAAAGCCTGGGGCAGCACCGATGCCGGCGGCGCTTCGCGCCTGATCGATGTTTGCCTTGAACACGGCGTGTCGATGTTCGACACCGCCGACGTCTATTCCGATGGCTTGGCCGAGGAAGTGCTCGGGCAAGCCATCAAGGGCAAGCGCAACCGCCTGCTCATCTCCACCAAGGTCACTTTCCCCACCGGCGACGGCGCCAACGATTTCGGCTCCTCGCGCCAGCATTTGATCGCCTCCGTCGACAAGTGCCTGCACCGCCTGGGCGTCGAACATATCGACCTGCTGCAGCTGCACGGCCAGGACAATAACACCCCGGTCGAAGAGACGCTGTCCACGCTGGACCAGCTGGTCCGCGAAGGCAAGGTGCGTTACATCGGCGGCTCCAATTTCTCCGGCTGGCACATGATGAAATCGCTGGCGGTGTCGGACCGCTACGGCTATCCGCGCCACGTCGCGCACCAGATCTATTACTCGCTGCTGAACCGCGACTACGAATGGGAGCTGATGCCGCTGGCCGAGGACCAGGGCGTCGGCGCGATGGTCTGGAGCCCGCTGGGCTGGGGCAAGCTGACCGGGAAGATTCGGCGCGGACAGCCGGCCAAGCCGGGCACCCGCGCGCACGATATCGCCGGCACAGGCCCGCATTTCGAGGAGGAGCGCATGTTCCGCATCGTCGATGCGCTCGACGTGGTGGCCGAACAAACCGGCAAGACCGTGCCGCAGGTGGCGCTGAACTGGCTGCTGGGGAAGAAGACCATTTCCAGCGTCATCATCGGTGCGCGCGACGAACAGCAACTGATCGATAACATCGGCGCCACCGGCTGGCGTTTGAGCGCGGAACAGAATGCGTTGCTGGAAGCGGCCAGCGACGTGTCGCCGGCATATCCGGTGTGGCACCAGCGCGGGTTCCCGATGCTGAACGAACGCGCGGGCTGATTAGAAGGTCTTGATCAGCGTCGCCCGCAGCGAGCGCGATTCGATGGGATGGAAGTGGATGTCGGTCACCGGCTCCGCTTCGCCCTTCAACTGCGAGGCGTAGTAGTAATCGATGGCGGAATCGCGGCGATTGGTCAGGTTGAACGCCTCCAGTTCCAGCGACAGGTCCTTGCCGATCTTCCAGCCTATCCGGCCGTTCAGGGTCATGCTGGAATTGGAACGTACGCTGTTGTCCTCGATCAGAGGACGCGGACCGAAGTAGCGCAGCTTCAGCGATCCGGAAAACGCGCCGCCATCATCGACAGTCACCGCCAACTGGCCGGTGCCTTCGATCGCACCGGCGATGCGGTTGCCTTCCGGCGCGTCGCCGCGTGCGCGCGCACGCGCATAGGCCAGGTCCAGATCGACCGACAGCCATTTCAGCGGCTTGTAGTAATTCGAGAATTCCACGCCGTAGCG
This sequence comes from Burkholderia sp. LMU1-1-1.1, assembly GCF_040675865.1. Lineage (NCBI taxonomy): Bacteria > Pseudomonadati > Pseudomonadota > Betaproteobacteria > Burkholderiales > Burkholderiaceae > Burkholderia > Burkholderia sp. LMU1-1-1.1. The sequence continues at coordinate 47,584 of NZ_JBEGHG010000009.1, forward strand.
ACGGCTCGGCGGGCCCGCCTCGGTGGCGCCGGCGTCGCCGACAAAGGTCAGCTCGGAATCGAAATCCAGGCGATAAAACGACAGCGACGATTGCAGGCCTGGCAGCCAGGCGCTGCGCGCACCCAGCTCCATGCCGCGCGAACGCACCAGCGGCGAGACCTTGTCGGCCGCCAGTCCGGTCTTCGGATCGATGGTGATCGTGGTGCCGCGCGCATCGTTGCTGTGGAAGCCGGTGCCGATATTGGCATATAGTTCGGCCGTCTTCCACGGTCCATAGATAAGGCTCAGACTGGGGCTGACCAGCCGGTCGTTCGCGGTACCGGAGTTGGCCGCCAGCTCGCTGCCGACATCGAAGCGGTAGCCGTCGACACGCGCGCCGGCCACCGTCCGCCATGCGTCGTTCCAGCGGGTGCTGTTCTCGATGAACAGCCCGGCGCTGGACTCGACGATGTGGTCCTGGCGCGTGGTGGAGACGCGTTGGCGCGCCTGCGTGTTATACAAACCATTGAAGATATTATCGTTCTGCAGTTGCAGGCCGATGGTGGTTTCGCTGTTCCAGCCGTCGCCGTGCTGGTGCCAGCTGTGGCTTGCGTTCAGGCCGCTGGTCACGCGCTTGTCCGGCTGCGCGAACTGGTCGCCGCGCACCGGATCGTCCATGAAGTAGGTGAAGTTCGAGAACAGATCCAGCTGGTTGGCGATGATGTAGGCGTTGACCTTGGAGGAGCTGTCCTGGGTCGTGCGGCGCCACGCGCCCGAGAGGCTGTAGCGGTGTGCCTCGCCGCCGTCGGTCGGGTCGATGGCGCCGTAGCGGCCGATCCGTCCGTCCCGCACCGCGCGCAGCGGAATCTGGTCGGTGGCGTTCCAGTCCGCGCGGTAGGCCATCAGGCTGACATTGAAGCCGTTATTGGCATAGCCTTCGCTGTAGCGCAGCACCGCGTTGACCTTTTGGTAGTTGTCCGGATTTTCGTACGGGCCGTCGTTGTGCAGCACTTCCAGCGCGTACAGCAGGCTGCCGCGCGGCAGTTCGACGGAGTCGGCGAGCAGCGCGCGGCCATAGCCGTTCTGGCCCGCCGACACGCTGGCAAGGCCCTGCGTCAGGCGGTTGGCGTACACCACCGACGCCGCGCCGGCGGAGGCGAAGTCGCCTTCCCCGGCGGAGTAGGGCCCTTTTTTGTAGTCGAGCCGCACCGCCAGTTCCGGGATCAGGAAATTGAGATCGGTCCAACCCTGGCCGTGCGCGTGGCTGCGCTGGTTGACCGGCATGTCGTCGACCGTGGTGCGCAGGTCGGTGCCGTGGTCCAGATTGAAGCCGCGCAGGTAGAACTGATTGGCCTTGCCTTCGCCGCTATGCTGGCTGACGATCAGGCCGGGCGTCGCCTCCAGCAGTTCGCCGGGACGGTAGACGGTGCGCGCGGCCAGCTCCTTTTGCGATACGCTGCCGGCGCTGGCGGCATCGGCCAGGCCAAGCTGGTTGGCACGCGAACCATCGATGGCCACTCTTTGCAGCAGGTCGTCGGCGTGGACGGGGGAATGGAGGGCGATCGCCGCCAAGGCCACGGGGACCAGCCGCTTAGCGGGCGGTTTGATCGATGCTGTCTTGATCGAAAATAAGGGTTTGGATGGCGCCATCTGTCTGCAGGTTCACTGTGTTCTTTTGCGAAGGCAGGAAGTCTATCAGCAGGGCGTTATGAATGCGAGTGCCGGCTTTGAGTTTGGTGCCGGCGATCTCCTGGAAGATGACGACGCTGTCGGCGTCGGCCTTCACGCCGACCCATTGCAGCGGCAGCGGTTTGTTATCCGGACCGGCAAGACGGAACTGCTTTTCAACGTAGCGGCGCAGCGGCTGTTCGCTGTCCGCCTGGCCCAGATCGAAACTACGGCCGTATAGATTAGTGAGCAAGGTGGAGACATCGTGCGACGTGTAAGTGTGCACGATCTCCGTGTTGCCGGTGCGGTCGTTGTAGCTGATATCGGCTATGCCCATGTGAAAATTATGGGCGCCGGCCGCCGTGCTGGCGAGTGCCAGCACCAGTACAGCGGCGGCCAACGAGCGTAAGGCGCGCAGCGTCATTCGCCCGCCGCGTCCTTGCCGCCGTCTTCTTTGGACTTGTCGCCCTTGCCCTTGAGCGGCGTATTAAAGTCGCGCATCAGGTTGTTGCGGTCCCGTTCGGTCTTGAACAGCTCCACGCGCGACTGCGTCAACTTGCGCGGCCAGGCGTTGTTGCTGGTGTCGATATCGGCGGTTTCCCAGTACGGGTCCTGCGTCAGGCCGACCATCGGCTCGTCGGTGACGATCAACTTGGTGATCTTCTTCGGCGAGTAGCGCCATACTTCGGCCGGAACGCGCTCGATGTACTTCTTGCCGCTCTTGAGTTCAATCTCCAGCACCAGCGGCATGACCAGGCCACCGATGTTCGAGAAGTCCACCAGGTAGAGGTGCTTGCCCTGATCCAGCAGCTTCTTCTCCCACGGCTCCAGCTTCTCGATCTCTTCGGCATAGCTGTTGCGGTCCTTGTTGGTGACGGTGAATTCGTCATGCTCGTTGTAGAAGTCCTTCAGCTCCGGATGGCTATCCAGGCGCTTGGGCATGGCCTTGTTCAACTGCTGCGACACCGAAATAGGCTCCGCCTCTTTCTGCGCCTTTTTCCAGGCTTTTTCCTTTTCCGGGTCCTTGGTGCTCACGCCGTATTCGCTGATGCCGTCGACGCTGATGTCGACCGCGTCGGTGGTGTAGAACCAGCCGCGCCAGAACCAGTCAAGGTCGGTCCCGGAGGCGTCTTCCATGGTGCGGAAGAAATCGGCCGGGGTGGGGCGCTTGAACTTCCAGCGGCTGGCGTATTCCTTGAACGCGTAGTCGAACAGCTCACGTCCGAGGATGGTCTCGCGCAGGATGTTGAGCGCGGTGGCCGGCTTGGCGTAGGCGTTGTTCCCGAACTGGAGCAGCGACTCCGAGTTGGTCATGATCGGCACCTGGTTCCGGCTGCGCATGTAGTCGACGATGTTGCGCGGCTCGCCGCGGCGCGACGGGTAGTTTTGTTCCCACGCCTGCTCGGCCAGATACTGCACGAAGGTGTTCAGGCCTTCATCCATCCAGGTCCACTGGCGCTCGTCGGAGTTGATGATCATCGGGTAGTAGTTGTGGCCCACCTCGTGGATGATCACGCCGATCAGGCCATACTTGGTCTGCTGCGACCAGGTCAGCGCGCCGGTCTTCTTGTCCTTGGTCGGACGCGGACCGTTGAACGAGATCATGGGGTATTCCATGCCGCCCACCGGGCCGTTGACCGAGATCGCCGCAGGGTAGGGATAGTCGAAGCTGTACTTGTTGTACTGCTCGATGGTATGGATGATGGCCTGGGTGCTGTACTGGCCCCACAGTGGATTGCCTTCCTTCGGATAGTACGACATCGCCATCACGTTGGTGCCGTCCTTCTTGTAGCCCTGCGCGTCCCAGATGAATTTGCGGCTCGATGCCCACGCGAAGTCGCGCACGTTGGCGGCCTTGTAGTGCCAGGTTTTGGTGGCGGTGCTGACCGACTTTTCGGCCTTCTCCGCTTCCTCCTGCGTGACGATGAGCACCGGCTTGGTGGCGGTCTTCGCCTTGGCCAGGCGGTCGCGCTGCGCCGCGCTCAGTACCTCGCCGGGATTCTGCAGGTCGCCGGTGGAGGCGACCACGTGGTCTGCCGGCACGGTCAACTGGACGTCGTAGTCGCCGAATTCCAGCGTGAACTCGCCGGCGCCGAGGAACTGCTTATGCTGCCAGCCCGTCACGTCGTAGTAGGCCGCCATGCGCGGGAACCATTGGGCGATTTCGAACAGGTCGTTCTTGTCTTCCTCGAAGCTCTCGTAGCCGGAGCGGCCGCCGAGCACTTTCTGCTCGTTGATGTTGTAGGACCAGTCGATATTGAAGGCGTAGCTCTGGCCCGGCTTCAAAGGCGCCGGCAGGTCGATACGCATCATCGTGCGGTTGATGACGTATTTCAGCGGCTGGTCGCCGGCGCTCACGCTCTTGATCTTGAAGCCGCCGTCGAAGTCGCGGCCCGCCAGCACGCCGCGCAGACCTTCGAACTTGTAGCCGTCGTCCTGCGTCGGCGGCTTGGCCCAGGCCTCGCGCGACGGCTGCGTCATCATCAGACGGGCGTCGGAATCTTTTTTGTAGATGTTCTGGTCCAGCTGCACCCACAGGTAATTCAGCGTGTCGGGAGACTTGTTGTGGTAGCGGATTTGCTCGCTGCCGGTGAGCGAACGTTTGGCTTCGTCCAGCGTGGCGCGGATGGTGTAGTCCGCGCGCTGCTGCCAGTAGGCGGCGCCGGGGGCGCCGGAGGCGGTGCGGTAGGTGTTGGCGCTGGGTAGAATCTCGTCCAGTTGGCGGAACTTGTCATCGAAAGGTTCCGCCGCGAATGCGGACACCGTAAAGCAAATGGCGACGAGGCCGAATGTTTTGCGCATATTCTGTGTTCCTGATCTTTACCAGAAGAAAAGGAACTAGTGTATAGCAAGTTTTCAAAGTATCACCGGCAGATACAATAAAATACAATCGATGATACGGTTTATATTATTTACGCAAACCGCTCCCGCCGCCGCCTGTTTTGGTCAGTGTTTTTTTTGCATCTCGGCGTCCTGGAACTGGAAGCGGGCGTCGTCGGTGGCGGTGACGGCGCGCGGGGTCGCGTCCAGGTGCATCAGGCGGGAACCCGCGCCGCTGCTGGCCTGCGGCCATTCCGGCAGGCCGGCACCATTCGGATTGCCGGTCTTGATGAAGTTGGCGAAGTAGCCTTGCATCAGGGCCGACAGCGCGCGGTCCTCGGCGGTCCATGAATACACTTTATTCCCGTTCAGGTTGCCCAATGCGTACTCGATTTCGGCCGAGTGGGCGGCGCCCGGGTCGCCGGGACGCGGGCGGCTGTAGTAATAACGATACACCGGCTTACCGCTGGTGCGGGCGTGCGTGTCGATCCATTTCCAGGTGCCGTAGACGATGAAGCCGTCGCTGGCCAGGTCCGTCGCAGCCTGTTTCACGTCGCCCGGGTAGGCGATGCGCGCGGCGCCGGCCTGGTCGCCGTAGAATTTTTTCAACGCGGCGTTGAAGTTTTCCTCGGTTGGCTCGGTGTCGCCCAGCACCCGCTTATAGTCGCTTTCGTGCGAGTTCCAGCCGGCCAGCAGCGGCACCTTGGCCTGTTCGCCGGCGGCGTACATCGCGCCCGGCGCGCGCGGCAGGACGTAGCCGTCCTGTGTCGCGCTGAACCACGGCGCGCCCGGCTGGCGCAGCGTTTCGAGCAGCTGCTGCGCCGGCAGCGCGCGCAGCGCGGCCAGCGTCGGCGCGCCGATTTTTTCCGCGAAGGCGGCACCGGTTTTTTCGGCTTCGGCCAGCGGTGGAGGAGGGTGGACTCCGAGCAGCGAGCCGCTTTCGCCGATGGCGCCGGCGATCAGCCCCTTCGACAGCGGCGTGATCATCTGCGCGCTGACCGACCACGAGCCGGCCGATTCGCCGGCGATGGTCACGCGCGACGGGTCGCCGCCGAAGGCCGCGATATTATTCTTGACCCATTTCAGGGCCGCCGCCTGGTCCATCAGGCCGTAGTTGCCGGATGCCTTGTCGGGCGATTCGGCGCTCAGTTCCGGGTGGGCCAGGAAACCGAAGACGTTAAGGCGGTAGTTGACGGTCAGCGTGACGATGCCTTTGGTGGCCATGGCTTCGCCGTCGTAGCGCGGCTCGGAGCCGTCGCCGGCTGCAAAGCCGCCACCGTAAAAGTACACCAGCACCGGCAGCTTCTCTTTTGGCGATTTGGCCGGCGTCCAGACGTTAAGATACAAGCAGTCCTCGCTCACGCCATCGGAGCGGAACACCATGTCGCCGAATAATGGCAGCTGCATCGCGCGCGGGCCGAAGTGGTCCGCCTTGCGCACGCCTTTCCACTTTTGCGCCGGCTGCGGCGCCTTCCAGCGCAAATCGCCGACCGGCGGCGCGGCGAATGGGATGCCTTTGTACGATGCCACGCCGGACGCCTCCAGCGTGCCTTGCACCACGCCGGTGGCGGTGGCGGCGCGCGGCGCGCTGGCGGCCGTCGCGTAGGCGGTGAGGAAAGAGGTGAAAACGCCGGAGGCGATCAGCAGCAAACCGAATTTATTCATGTCTTTTTTGGCCAAAAAGGAAGGAGTGGCAACTATAGCTGGAAGCCCTTCCATTGGCGACAAATTTCCGATTGGCGGCCGTTAGGCTACGGTGCGATAGCGAACATACATTGCGTATGGGCATTGTTAGGATGGCTTATCGAACTCATCATTAACGAGGCAAACATGGCAAACGCAAATCAAGTACTGGTCGTCGACGACAACATCGATGTGGTGGAGTCGTTATCGGCGCTGCTGCAGTGCCACGGCTACGAGACGTCGGCCGCGCATAACGGTTACGAGGCGTGCGACTCGGTGCGCGACGCGATGCCGAAGGCGATCATCATGGATCTGGGGATGCCCTGGATGGATGGTTTTGGGGCGGTGCGGGCGATTCGGCGCATGCCGGGGACGCAGGCCTTGCCGATTATCGCGTTGAGCGGCTCGGCCGACAGCGAGTCGGCGCGCAAGGCGATGGCGGCCGGCTTCAGCCACCATTTTTCCAAGCCGCTCAATTTCGAGCATTTGAATCAGTATCTCGCCAGTCTGAATTAAGAGTCTGAACTAGCGCAGGGTCTCGGTCAGCACGCGGCCTTCGGCGCCGGCCGGCGGACGCACACGCAGGATGTTGGCCAGCGTCGGCGCGATGTCGACCACTTCCGCGTACTGGCCGTAATTACCCGGCTTGACCCAGCGCTTGCCCATGATCAGCAGCGGCACATTGGTGTCATACGCGTACGGCGAACCGTGCGTGGTGCCGGTGTCGCCGTAGCCGAAATACCAGTATGGCTTGGTGGTCACCATCAGATCGCCCGACGATTCACGGTTCCAAGCGCGGCGCATCAAGGTGGCGATGCGCGTGCCTTGCACGGCGCCGCTCTCGAACTGCGTGCGCGTGAACACATCGGCGATGCCCTTCTGCTGCAGCAGGAATTGCGCGGCGGCGTTTTCCACGTCCGCGCGACGCAGGCCGCTCTTGTCGATCTGCTCGTAGTCCAGGTGGATGTTAGGCAGCGACCACGCGGTCAGCAGCTTGGCGCCGCCGAATTTGTCCGACAGGTGCTTCCCCAGATCCTTCATCAGCTGATCGCCCTTGATACGCTGCGCGTCCAGATGACGCGACTGCGAGAATTCGGCCGTGTTGGCGAATCCATGGTCGGCCGTCAGCACCACCAGCACATTGTCCATGCCCACCCGCTTGTCCAGATAGCTGAAGAACTGCGCCAGCATGCGGTCGACCCGCTGCAGGTGGTCGTGCGACAGTTTGCTCTCCGGGCCGAAGGCGTGGTTCACATAATCGTGCGCCGACAGGCTGATGCCCAGCAGGTCCGGCACGCCGGCAGGGTTGCGGCCGAGGTTTTCGCCTTCGATCGCGGCCTGCGCGAAGTCCAGCGTCAGCTGGTCGAGGAACGGACCGGTTTTCAGGTTGTTGTAATAGCCGGCGTCGATTTGGCCGCTCTCGCTATAGTAGGTGTACGGCAGGCGGTTGTGACCCCCCGGCTTGGCGGGGGTCAGCTCCTCGCTGGCGTCGCCGGCGTACGCCGCTTCCGGCAGCAGCGGCGCCCACGCCTTGCCGTAGTAGCGGTCCTGCGGCTTGGCTGCCTGGTACGCCTGCACCCAGGCCGGATGCGACTTCATATAGAAGGTGCTGCTGGCGAAATTGCCGGTCTGTTCCATGTACATGTACGCGGTGCCGGTTTTACCCGCCAGCAGAATCGCGCCGCGGTCCTTGCCCGAGACGGCGACCACTTTACTGCGGTCGCCCGTGGCGTAGCGCAGCTGGTCGCCCAGCGTGTCGACCCGCAGCTTGGTCGGCGCGGTGCCGTCGCTCGGATCGGTGTGCTCGCCGATGTAGGTGTAGTTGGTGTCCTCGGTGCAGTAGACCGATTTTTTTGTGACCGGATCGATCCAGTTGTTGCCGATGATGCCGTGGACGTAGGGGTAGGCGCCGGTCAGCACGGCGCTATGGCCGATCGCGGTGACGGTCACGCCGTGCGCCTGGTGCGCGTTGCTGAACGATGCGCCCTGGTCCAGCAGACGGCGGAAGCCGCCCTCGCCGAATTGGTCGCGGTAGCGCTGCACCTGTTCATTCGGCAGCCCGTCGACCACCAGCACCACGACCAGCTTGGGCTGGGCGGCGGCGGTGGCTTTGGGGGCCGGCGCGGCGATGGCGCCGGCGTGCAGGGCGAAACAGGTAGTCGCGATCGCGAGTACGGGCAGGGACAGTTTCTTCGTCATGTTGGTTCGTTGTCTGGTGGGAGAGTTAGCAAAACCGCATAGTTATCATGCGCCCCGATATGCTACATGATTCTTATGACTATGACATGACAGGATTGAAGGCCGGTCTATAGCGATTCGCGTATATACGAAATGCCGGCACGGTCGTAGACGGCGTAAATCGTATTGAGCATATTGCGCAGTTCTTCCGAAGTGTCCATCTTGCGGACGCTGAACATGACCGGAGATACCGCGTGGCGGTCGGTGAGGGCGCGGTAGGCGACGTTGTTGCGCTTCATGCCCTGCACGCTGTCCGGCACCACGGCCACGCCTTCGCCGGCGGCGACCAGGCCGATGGCGATCTGCAGCTCGCGCACCTCCATGATCTTGTGCGGCAGGATGGAGCGCTCGCTGAACACGGCCAGCACCTGGTCGGCGAAGCTGGGGCGCGGCGCCTTGGGATAGATGATCAGCGTTTCCATCAGCAGATCCACCAGGCTGAGAGGGGTGTCCGATAGCGCCAGCGGATGCCCCGCCGGCAGCGCCACGATCAGCCTTTCCTCGCGCAGCACGATGCGGCGGATATTCGGGTCTTCGCTCTTCACACGGCCGAAGCCGACGTCGATGGTGCCTTCCTTCAGCGCCTTCAGCTGCTGCATCGTCGTCATCTCGTGAAAAGTCACTTCCACCGTTGGGTACTGCTCGCGGAAGTGCCGCACAATGTCCGGTAAAAGGCCGTACAGGGTGGAGGCGACAAACCCCATCGACAGCGAACGGTCGACCTTGCCCACCCTTTGGGTCATGGTTTTGAGCTCGGCCGCCTTGGCCAGCAGCTCCTGCGCGTGGGCGTGGAAGAAGGTCCCGGCCTCGGTCAGGCGCAGCGGGCGCGATCCCTTTTCGATCAATTCCACCCCCAGTTCCTCCTCCAGTTGCTGGATTTGGCGGCTTAGCGGCGGCTGCGCGATGAACAGCCGTTTGGCCGCCCGAGTGAAGTTCTTCTCCTCGGCGACGGCGACGAAATAGCGCAGGTGGCGTAGCTCCATGAATAGCTTCTTTCATACCTGATGGGTATGGAGACCATACCAACTCAGTGTTGGACGCCCCCGTTTGAACGGCATATTGTGTATTTATTCCGACTTATTATACAAATTAAATATGATCCAGAGCATAGAAGTCATCCTCGCCGACGTGCCGACGATACGCCCGCACAAGCTGTCGGTTGCGACGATGAACACGCAAACGCTGGTGCTGGTCCGGGTCCGCTGCGCCGACGGCGTCGAGGGCTGGGGCGAGGGCACCACCATCGGCGGCCTGAATTACGGCGAGGAGAGCCCGGAGAGCATCAAGGTCAATATCGACACCCACATCGCGCCGCTGTTGATCGGTATGGAGGCGAGCCAGGTGGCGAAGGCGATGGCGAAGATCCGCAAGGTCATTCAAGGCAACCGCTTCGCCAAATGCGCGATCGAGACCGCGCTGCTGGACGCGCAGGCGCGCCGGATCGGCATCCCGCTCAGCGAGTTGCTGGGCGGCCGGGTGCGCGACGCGCTGCCGGTGGCCTGGACGCTGGCCAGCGGCGACACCGCCAAGGACATCGCCGAGGCGCGGATGATGCTGGAGTTAAGGCGTCACCGCATTTTCAAGCTGAAGATCGGCGCCCGCGCCGTCAGGGAAGACGTGGCCCACGTATTGGCGATCAAGAAGGCGCTGGGCGATACGGTCAGCGTGCGGGTCGACGTCAACATGGCCTGGAGCGAACTGGAAGCGGTGGAGGGGATCGCGGCGCTGGAGGCGGGTGGCGTCGATCTGATCGAGCAGCCGGTGAGGGCGGAGAACGTCGCGGCCATGGCACGGCTCGCGCAGCGGTATGCGGTGGCGCTGATGGCCGACGAGGCGCTTCAAGGTCCGCACGATGCGCTGGCGCTGGCCAACGCGGGGGCGGCCGATGTTTTCGCGGTCAAGATCGCGCAGTCTGGCGGGCTGGTTCCGGCGGCGCAGGTGGCGGCGGTGGCGCAGCTTTCGGGGATCGCGCTGTATGGCGGGACGATGCTGGAGGGAGCCATCGGCACCGCGGCATCGGCGCATCTGTTTTCGACCTTTGGCGATCTGTCGGCCGGCACCGAGTTGTTTGGACCGCTGCTGTTGACGGAAGAGTTGCTGCGCACCCCGCTGGTGTACAAGGATTTCATGTTGCAGGTGCCGACCGGGCCGGGATTGGGTGTGGAGATCGACACCGAGAAGCTCGATTATCTGCGCCGTAAATTTTAGAGGAGACCTTTATGTTGTTTCACGTCCGTATGGATGTCCAACTGCCACCGGCCATGCCGGCGGCGCAGGCGGACGAACTTAAAAAGACCGAACGCGAACTGGCGCAGAGCCTTCAGCGCAGCGGCAAGTGGCGCCATCTTTGGCGCATCGCCGGGCAGTACGCCAACGTCAGCATGTTCGACGTCGACAGCGTCGACGAGCTGCACGCGCTACTGACCTCGCTGCCGCTGTTCCCGTATATGCAAATCGAAGTAATGCCCATGTGCCGCCATCCATCCTCGATCCGCGACACCGACGCCTGACCTAAACGATCATCACAACAAGGAGACTAGCATGACCCATAACGAAATCGACACACTGGTAAAGAGCTGGATCATCGACACCGCCACCGGCCCGGTCAATCCACGCGTGCAGCAGGTGGTGTTCGGCCTGGTGAGCGCGCTGTGCAAAACCATCGAGGACCTGGACATCCAGTCCAGCGAATTCTGGAGCGGCCTGGAATACCTGCGCGAAGCGGGCGTGCGTAATGAACTGGGCCTGTTGGCGCCCGGCCTGGGGCTGGAACGCTTCCTCGATATCCGCGCCGACGAGGCGGAAGCCAAGGCCGGACTGGTTGGCGGCACGCCGCGCACCATCGAAGGCCCGCTGTATGTGGCCGGCGCGCCTGAAAGCAAAGGATACGCGCGCCTCGACGACGGCACCGAAAGCGACAAGGCCGAAGTCCTGTTCATGCAAGGCACGGTGCGCGACGAGCAGGGCAAGCCGGTTCCCGGCGCCAAGGTCGAAGTCTGGCACTGCAACCTGATGGGTGGTTATTCGTTCTTCGACCAGACGCAATCGCCTTTCAACCTGCGCCGCACCATCATCGCCGATGGCGAGGGCCGCTACCAGTTCCGCAGCATCCTGCCGGTCGGCTATAGCTGCCCGCCGGACGGCACCACCCAGCGCTTGCTCGATCAACTGGGCCGCCACGGCCACCGTCCCGCGCATATCCACTTCTTCATCAGCGCGGAAGGCCAGCGCAAGCTGACCACCCAGATCAACATCGACGGCGACGAGTTCCTGTGGGACGATTTCGCCTTCGCCAGCCGCGAGGGCCTGGTGCCGGCGGTGCGCAAGGTGACCGAGCCGGCCGCCATCGCGGCCAAGGGACTGGATCGGCCGTACTCCGAGATCGACTTCGATTTCCGCCTGTATGCCGAGCGCCAGCAAGCACCGGCGGCCGAAGTGCAGCGCGTGCGCGTGGCCGCCTGAGGGGAAATGCGATCATGATCCCGATTTACGTCGAGAAGAAGGCCGGGCTGAAAAACCTGGACCGCTACCTGCTCGAAGACCACGAGAAAGGCGATTACCGCCTGCACCGCAGCGCCTTCACCGATCCGGAACTGTTCGAACTGGAGATGAAGCATATCTTCGAGGGCAACTGGATCTATCTGGCCCACGAAAGCCAGATCCCGAACAACAACGATTACTACACGACGCACATCGGCCGCCAGCCCGTGTTCATCGCGCGTAACCGCCAGGGTGAGCTGAATGCCTTCATCAACGCCTGCACCCACCGTGGCGCGCAGCTGTGCCGCCACAAGCGTGGCAACAAGGCCACCTACACCTGTCCGTTCCACGGCTGGACCTTCAACAACAGCGGCAAACTGCTGAAGGTGAAGGACCCAGAAGGCGCCGGCTATCCGGATTGCTTCAACAAGGAAGGCTCGCACGATCTGAAGAAGGTCGCGCGTTTCGAAAGCTACAGGGGCTTCCTGTTCGGTAGCCTGAATGACGACGTGTTGCCGCTGGCCGAATTCCTGGGCGAGGCGGGCAAGATCATCGACATGATCGTCAACCAGTCGGCCGACGGATTGGAAGTGCTGCGCGGTTCGTCCACCTATACCTTCGAGGGCAACTGGAAGCTGCAGGCCGAGAATGGCGCCGACGGCTATCACGTCTCGGCGGTCCACTGGAACTATGCGGCCACCACCAACCGCCGCAAGGATCTGAACGAAGTCCGCCCGGATAATATCCGCGCCATGGACGCCGGTAACTGGGGAAAACAGGGTGGCGGTTTCTACGCGTTCGACCATGGCCATTTGCTGTTGTGGACCCAGTGGGCCAATCCGCAGGACCGGCCCAATTATCCAAAGCGCGCCGAGTACGCCGGGCAGTTCGGCGGCGCCACGGCGGACTGGATGATCGAGCGTTCGCGCAATCTGTGCCTGTACCCGAATGTGTATTTGATGGACCAGTTCGGCTCGCAAATCCGCTTGCTGCGCCCGATCTCGGTCGACAAGACGGAGGTGACGATCTATTGCATCGCGCCGAAGGGCGAATCCGACGAGGCGCGCGCCCGCCGCATCCGCCAGTATGAGGACTTCTTCAACGTCAGCGGCATGGCGACGCCGGACGATCTGGAGGAATTCCGCGCCTGCCAGCAGGGCTACAACGGCCGCGCGCTGGAATGGAACGACATGTGCCGGGGCTCGACGCACTGGGTGCAGGGCGCCGACGCGGCGGCGAGGGAAATCGGTCTGGCGCCCGTCATGAGCGGCGTCAAGACCGAGGACGAGGGCCTGTACACGATCCAGCACCGTTATTGGCTCGACGTGATGAAAAAGGCGATCAAGGACGAGGGAGAGGCGGCATGATCGACAAAATCAGCGCTTTCCTCTACAAAGAAAGCCGTCTGCTGGACGACAAGCAGTGGGACGACTGGCTGGAATGCTACCACCCGGACGCGCAGTTCTGGATGCCGGCGTGGGACGATGACGATGAATTGGTCAGCGACCCGCAGCGAGAGATTTCGCTGATTTACTACCCGACCCGCCAGGGCCTGGAGGACCGCGTATTCCGCATCAAGACCGAGCGTTCCAGCGCGACGATGCCCGACACCCGCACCAGCCACAATATCGCCAACGTGGAGATCGAGTCCTGCGAAGGTGGCCGCTACACGGTGCGCTTCAATTGGCACACGCTGAGCCATCGCTACAAGACGGACTTCAGCTACTTCGGCATGTCGCGCTACGTCATCGATTTTTCCGGCGAGCGCCCGCTGATACTCAATAAGTATGTGGTACTCAAGAACGATTACATCAACCAGGTGATCGACATCTACCACTTATAACACCAGGAGACGACGATGAGCTACAACATCGCCCTGCAGTTCGAGGACGGGGTGACCCGCTTCATTTCATGCAACGAGAACGAAAAGCTGGCCGACGCCGCCTACCGGCAAAAGGTTAATATTCCGCTGGATTGTCGCGATGGCGCCTGCGGCACGTGTCGCGGCTTCTGCGAGTCGGGCCGCTACGACATGCCGGAATCGAGCTATATCGAAGACGCGCTGGACCCGGAGGACGCGGCCAAGGGCCACGTGCTGGCCTGCCAGATGAAGCCCACGTCGGACTGCGTGGTGCGCATCCCGGCCACGTCGGCGGCCTGCAAGACGGGCGTGTCGCGCTACACGGGCAACCTGGGCGCCGTGAAGCAGTTTTCGAGCACCACCATCGGCTTCTCGATCGAACTGGATGCCGCGGCCAGCCTGGACTTCCTGTCCGGCCAGTACGTCAATGTCGATGTGCCGGGAACCACGCTGACCCGTTCCTATTCCTTCAGTTCCCCGCCTGGCTCCCGGCAGGTCGATTTCGTCGTCCGCAATGTGCCGAACGGCCGTATGAGCGAGTTCCTGTCGCACCAGGCCACGGCGGGGCAGGCGATCAGCTTCTCCGGGCCGTACGGCAGCTTCTATCTGCGGGAGGTGGCGCGGCCCTTGCTGCTGCTGGCCGGGGGCACCGGCATCGCGCCATTCCTGTCGATGCTGGCGGTGCTGGCGGCGTCCGGCTTCACCGAGCCGGTGCGCATGGTGTTCGGCGTGACCAACGATGTCGACCTGGTCGGGCTGGAGGCGCTGGAGCGCATCGCGGCCGCGAATCCGATGTTCAGCTATCGCACCTGCGTGGCGGCGCCGGAAAGCGCGCACCCGCGCAAAGGCTACGTCACGCAGCATGTGGACGAGGAATGGCTCAACGGCGGCGATGTCGATGTTTACCTGTGCGGCCCCGTGCCGATGGTCGATGCGGTCAAGCGATGGCTGGGCGAGTGCGGCGTGACGCCGGCGAACTTCTACTTCGAGAAATTCTCGGCCAGCAGCGAGGTGGCGGCGTGACGCGCGCGCGACGTTTCGAAGGCCGGACGGTGATCGTCACCGGCGCGGCGCAGGGCATAGGGCGCGGCGTGGCGCTGGCCGTGGCGCGGGAGGGCGGTCAACTGGTGCTGGCCGACCGCTCGCAACTGATCGAGGAGGTGCTGGCCGAGGTGCGCGCGGAGGGTGCGAAAGCGGTCGTGGTCAACGTCGACCTGGAAACGTGGGAGGGCGCGGAAAACATGGTTGCCGCCGCGCTGGCCGCGTTCGGCGCGGTCGATGTGTTGATTAACAATGTGGGCGGCACCATCTGGGCCAAGCCGTTCCAGGAATACGCGCCCGAGCAGATCGAAGCCGAGATCCGCCGCTCGCTGTTTCCGACGATGTGGTCGTGCCGCGCCGCGCTGCCGCATATGGTGGAGCGGCAGCGGGGCGCCATCGTCAACGTGTCGTCGATCGCGACCACCGGCATTTATCGCGTGCCGTATTCCGCCTCCAAGGGCGGCGTCAACGCGATGACGGCCGCGCTGGCGATGGAGCACGCGCAGGACGGCATCCGCGTGAACGCGGTGGCCACCGGCGGCACGGAGGCGCCGCCGCGCAAGGTGCCTCGCAATCCGCAGCCTTTGAGCGAACAGGAACAGCGCTGGTATCAGGGTATCGTCGACCAGACCATCGCCAGCAGCTGGATGCACCGCTACGGCAGCATCGCGGAACAGGTCAACGCCATCCTGTTCCTGGCGTCGGATGAAGCGTCGTACATCACCGGCACGGTATTGCCGGTCGGTGGCGGCGACCAGGGGTAGCCTATGCCGGTCGCGAACGGAATCCACTACGAAACCGAGGGCTCGCCGGGCCTTCCTGCGCTGATCTTCTCCAATTCCCTCGGCACGACCCTCGAGATGTGGAACGCGCAGGCGCGCGAATTCGGCAAGAACTATCATGTGGTGCGCTACGACACGCGCGGGCATGGCCGCTCATCCAGTCCCACCGGCCCGTACACCCTGGCGCAGCTGGGCGGCGACGTGCTGGCGCTGATGGATTATTTGAGCATCAGCCATGCGCACTTTTGCGGGCTGTCGATGGGCGGCTTGACGGCGCAGTGGCTGGGGATATACGCGTACGACAGGATGGACAAGCTGGTGATCGCCAATTCCGCCGCGCGCGTGGGCACGGCGGATGGCTGGGAGCAGCGTGCACGGCTGGCGCGCGGAGAGGGATTGGGCGGCATCGCCGATGGCGCCGCCGGACGCTGGTTCACGCCGGATTTCATCGCACGTGAGCCGGGTCAAGTCGCGGCGCTGGTGGAGACCATGCGGCAGGGGAGCGCGGACGGCTACGCGGCCTGCTGCGAGGCGCTGGCCGTCGCCGACTTGCGCGATAAGATACAGACGATACCCAATGCGACGCTGATCATCGCCGGCGCGCACGATCCGGTGACGACGCCGAGCGATGCCGTCTTCATGCAGCAAAAGATCAGGGGCGCGGCCACGGTCACGCTGGCCGCGTCCCATATCTCGAACATCGAAGCGCCCGACACCTTCAATCAGGCGCTGGCGGCGTTCCTCCGTTGACCGCTACGGCTGCGGGTCCCAACCAGCGCCGCCGTTCCAGGCCGAGAACACCAGCGCGCGGTTGGCGAAACCGGCTGCGACATCCGATGCGCTCAACTGGAAGCCGCCGACGCGCGCCGCCAGGTTGATCGGATCGCCGCCCAGTGTGGTGCTGCCGTATTCGCGCCAGCCGCTGGCCGCCGTCGGCGTCACCGGATTCGGCGCCGGCTGGCCGTTGACGCCCGCGCCGGCCCATCCCGCCGCCGCGACGTGGGTATCCATCTTCGTGTTGATGAAGGCGATGTTGTCCCACGTGGCGGTGCCGCCGGGGCTGCGCGCCAGCCAGGTGGCGCCGTCCGGCACGTCGCCGTGCAGCGGGCCGGGGCCGGGACCGTGGGTCAATCGGCTGTTGAGGAAGACGAAACCCTTGTCGGTGGCGTTGGGCACGCGCGCCTGCAGGATGTAGCCGCCGCCGGTGGCGCTGGTGGTGTCGCCGACGGAGCGGATTTCGCTTTCCTCGAACAGGGCCGCGCGGCTGCCGCCCCAGATGAAGTCCACATTGCCCGCCACCAGGCTGCGGTAGAACCAGGCGTAGCCCTTCAGGTTCAGCGTATCCTGCTCGCTGAAGAAGGCGGCGTTCTTCGCCACCAGCCGGCCGTTGTCGCTGTTGAAGTAGATGGCCTCCGCCTGGGCCGAAATCGCGCTGGAGCGCAGCGTCGTGTTGCGCAGCGTGAGGGTGTCGAGGGTCAGCATGTCCGCCGCCTCCACCAGCATCACCGAGCGGCCGCCGGATGTCGCCGAACTGTCGGCCGACTGGCTGCCGCCGGTGCCGCTATTCAGGCTGTCGTAGTTGGTGTACTGGATGACGGCGCCGTCGCGGCTTTCGCCGACGATGGTGACGTTGTTCTTCCCCCGCAGGTAAAGCAGTTCCGTATACGTGCCGTTGCGCACGGTGATGGTCAGCGGATCGTTGGCCGCCACGTCCTTCATGGCGTAATTGAGCGCCGCCTGCACGGTGCCGAAGTCGGCGTCGTCGGACGCGCCCACGGTGACGCTGGCGCTGCCCGGCGCCGGCCCCGCCGCGCGGGTGGTGAACGACCAGTCACCCAGCTTGCCGATGCCGACGAACGGGATGCCGCCCAGCGAGGCGCCGGTGAACACGCCGTTGGAGATGGCGACGTAGTACTCCGTGCCGTATTCAAGCTTGTTGCTATGGGGTTTGATGGTCACCGTGTTGCCGCTGATGGCGACCGGCGTGGTGTTGACCTTGCGGATCGCCGCCTGGCCGGCGTAGCCCAGCATATCGGTCTCGCCGGACAGGCGGATGACATCGACCAGCGCGTCGTCGGCCTTGCGGAAGATGCGGATGCTGCCGCCCGTGCCCAGCGTCGGCGGGCTGTCGAAGGTCAGCTTGAACGCGGCGTCGACGTGGGCCGATGGCGCGGCCGCCGCTGGTTGCGTGGCGCCACCCAGCGGATAGGTCTGCGACGGCTGCACGAACCGGGGACTGATGGTGGCCGCGATGGTCCGCTGCAGCGTGGGGTCCGAGCCGCTGGTGACGGTGATGGTGGCGGTGCCCGCGCCGACGGGCGTTATGGTCAGCGTGCCGCCGCTGGTGGCGACGGCGGCCACACCCGGTTTGCTGGAGGCGGCGGCGAAGGCGTCCGCCGTGCCGTCCGGCTTGACGGCGTTAACGTTGATGGTCAACGGCGTGTCGCCCACCTCGGCGATGTAGTTCAGCGACGCCGGATTGAGCGTCAGCTGCGCGGGCTTGAGCGATGGATCGCCGATGCGCACGTCGTCGATCTGGAACGACTTGTTGGTGGTGTACAGGCCGACCAGGCCGCGCTCCGCGAACGAGGCATCGGTGACGGTGCCCAGCGCCTCGCCGTCCAGGTAGACGGTCAGCGAAGTGCCGATCATTTCGAAGCGCACCGTGTAGAACTGCGCGTCCATCAGAATCGGTTTCCGCACCTGCTTGGGCCGCGACAAGGTGGCGTTGAGCATGCGCGCGATCTCCACCTGGGTGGTGGTGCTGGAGTTTTGCACATTCAGGCCGGCCCCGTACCAGTTGGCCGCGTCCTTGTAGCGGGTGATCAGATACAGCTGCTTGTTACCGGTGGTGCTGTTGGTCATCGGCTTGATGCGCGCCTCGACGTAGTAGTCGGCCGATGGCACGGCGCTTAGCGCGGCGGGCTTGAGCAGCGCCAGCACGCCGCCGGTGGAGGCGGCGGTGTACTGCATCACCAGGTTGGCCGCGCCGATGCTCTCGGCCTTGACGCTGAAGCTGCCGTTGGCGCCGGCGACCGGCAACAGGTTCCAGTTGGCGGTGCCGCCATTCTGGAAGTCGTCGCAGAAGTAGAGGCCCGACGGCGGGCAGTTCAGCGTGACGGTGGTGTCGGGCGTGACGTCGCCGCTGCCGCTGATGGTGGTGGACAGCTTGCCGCCGCCGGCCTGCGCCAGCGCGTTGGCCTTGACCAGCGCCAGTGGACGCGCCGCATACGCATAGGGCGCGGTGAAGGCGACGCCGTTAGGCACCGAGCAGCCGGCCAATGCGGCGCCGTTGAGCGTCGACCCGGTATCCTTGAAGGCGCCGGGGATGGTGCCGCCTATCGGTTCTATGACGTCGTCGCAACGAACCGGGGCGGCGGGGGCGCCCGTTATGTCGAACACGTTGTTATGCGACAGGATCTGCGAAGCGTGGCCCACGCCGATCGAGTATTCGTGCGGGTAGACGGGATTCGCCTTGCTGCCGACGAAGTAGTTGTTGAACATGTGGATCTGGCCGTAGCGCACGCGCGGCGCGCGGCTGACCACATCGCGGAAGACGTTGTTGCTGAAGCTGACGCGCAGCTTGCCGGTGTCGGCCGGGTCGTTGTCGCTGGAGCCGATCAGGCTATTTTTACGGTGCTGGCCAAAGACGTTGTACGACACCGTCACGAAATCCGACGCCTTGGTGATGTCAACCGCGCCGTCATGGCACTGCTTGATCTGGCCATTCTCGATCGGCAGCTTGTCGTCGGTCATGGCGCCGTCGGTGAAGGTGTTGTGATCGATCCAGACGTGATCGGAGGTGGTGACGCCGATGGCGTCGAAGGCCGAGTTCCAGTTGCCCAGGGCGCCGTCGTTCGGGTCCCAGACCGGACCGACGTCGCACGGATTGACGATCTTCAGGTTGCGCACGATGACCTGGGAGACGCCGGAGACGACGATATGGCCGTTGACGATGCCGGCGCCCGCGCCTTCGCCGATCAAAGTGGTGTTGCTGGGCAGGCGTATCAGTCCCCGGCTGGCCTGGTCGCCGGTGTTCGCGAATGGAACGCCTTCGCTCATGTCGATGGTGCCGCGCAGCTTGACGATTTTGGGATTGGCGGCGCTGCGCCTGAGCGCCGCCAGCAACTCGGCGCGATTGGTGGCGGTGTAGATCTGTGACGGGATCGCGGCGGAACCGCCGATGGTGCCGCCGGTCTGGCCGGCGAAGCCGTCGGCCGGCGCGGTCTGCAGCGCCGGATCGATGGCGGCGGCGCTGACGGCGGTGGCGGCCAACAGCGAGAACGATAACACCGCGCGCAGTGAACAGGACAGGCGTAACGCGGCCCTGAAGCGAGTCAGTTTCATGTGAAGCTCCTTGTTTGAACGGGCGTTGTTAGCGTGGCGAAGTATTGGTGGCGCCGCTACCGGAGGCGCGGCGGCGCCGGGCCAGCATGCCGACACCGGCCAGGCCGGCCATCATCATCCATGCGGTGGCCGGTTCGGGCACCGCCGCCACCGGTCCTTGCAGCGTGATCGCGGTGGTCAGCGCGCTGAAGTCGCCGTTCCACGTCACGCCGGACAGGTCGATCGAGATGGTATGGCCGTTGACGATGTCCAGGACCGGCGCGCCGGTGGTGATGCCGGCATCGAGCACGCTGAAGCCGACGATGGGCGCGGCCAGGGTGGCGCCGAAATCGAAAATGGCGCTGTAGGCGCCGGCGGGAAGGGCGCCGTTGTTGAAGATGGTCAGGCGGCCGTCGGGCGCGAAGTCGAATGCCAGCAGGTAGTCGCTGGTGAGGAATTCGGTGCCCGGCTCGATCGGATCGAGGCCGCTGACGTTGCTGCCCGCTTCATCGGCGAACAGGTGGTCGGCCCCCAGCATGCCGCCGGGCTGGCCGTTGTAGCTGGCGGTGATGATGGCGTCGTGCAGTGGATCGGCGGCCGCGTGGGCGGCGCCGGCGGCCAGCGCAAAACATGCGGCGGCCACGGCTTTGTGTAGTGAGGTGTGCATTTTGTCTCCAGATATTGAGTTCAACAACGCCGGTCTTTGCCGGTCGCCGGTCGGCACACCTCGCGTATGCCGTGCCACCGCGAGGAGGGCGCAGGAAGCACCGAGCTCGTGGTTGGTCAAAAATCTGTCGTAAAGGTCGTGTAGCGCACAAGGTCGCGCACAGGGCGCGATGTAAGTTTGCTAATTCTTGCGATCAATTCTACGGTGGCCTGACCAATCCCGCAAGGTGGACTGGCCAATAAAACAACATTCAATAGCGGGTTGCACGTTGCTTCTATGAATAGAAACTATGGCAATCGAAAAGCGATAAATTTTTACGATCAGACGCCCACTTTTTCGTGCGCAAAATCAACTTTTTACCGCCGCAGGCCGCTAAAAATGGTGCCTGCTGGTAAATTTATTGATAGAATTGTGCTGTGAGGAATCTCCCAACAGGAGTCGATGATGATTACGATAAATGCCATAGGTGGCGCCACCCGGTTTGCAGCAGTTGTTGCAGAGGCGGCGCTCGACCCGAACAAAAAGCCTGATCCCTCGAACGACCCGCAAAGTTTCGAGCTGAACGCTTCCGTGGCCTCTTATTTGTCGCTGCCGGGCTTCAACGCGCCGACGCAGGTCGATTCCAGCGAGGCCAGCAACACCGTCAGCGCCGCCGACAAGGCCAGCGCCATGGTCAAGGCCGTGACGGAGTCGGATGACACCGGCTTGAAAGAAGCACTGAAACAATTCGACGACGGCCTGAAACGCTTGGCCATGCGTCCGGAAACGCAGATCTTCCAGGCCAAGTACGGGTTGGACAATGGCGCGCAGGAAAACCTGGTGTCGCCCGATCCGTTGCCTGGCGTGAGCGAAGACGGCGTGCTGGGCGTGCCCAGCAAGGAACACGCTGCCGCCGACCTCAACAACGACGGCAAGATCAGCGAAGACGAACGCCGCCGCTATCAGCTGCCGATCACCTATCGCAGCAGCGAGCGCTCGACCGACGCGCTGGTCGACGGCCCATCGGCATTCTCGCTGACCGAAGCCAATCGCGCCTACGGCGTGGTGGCGGCCGCGCTGGCCTGATCCCGAACTGTCGATATTCATAATTAGGGCTTTGCCATCGTGGCAAAGCCCTTTTTTTTCGCGGGTACTCCCCTGCGGGCAGCGCCAAGCGTCCAACAAAAAAGACACCGCATCCGTAAAAAATGCGAACATGTGGTCAAATGACTATCTGATCTGAGCTAATTGAATACCGGGCAACGGGTGGGAGACGCTCGTCCTGGGCATAACGGGAGTTTGTTATGGCAAAACAATATAGTGGTCTGGTCTTGGCCTCGGTGGCCTCGGTGGCCTCGGCGGCCTTGGCGGCCGGCTTGAGCGCGTGTGCGCTGGGTCCCGATTTTCAGACGCCGGCGCCGCCCGCGGCCGCCACGGATCGCTACACGCCGGCGCCGCTCGCCGCGCGCACCGCGTCGGCCCCGGCGTCCGCCACCGGCGGCGCGGCCCAGCAGTTTTCGATGGGACAGGACATACCGGCCCAGTGGTGGACGGTTTTCCGCTCGCCGGCGCTGGACCAGTTGATCCGCAACGCGCTGGCGAGCAACCCCAACATGGCGGCGGCCGAGGCGACCTTGCGCCAGGCGCAGGAAAACTATGCCGCGCAGGCGGGCAACCTGGTCTGGCCGGCCGTCGACGGCCAGCTCGGCGTGTCGCGCCAGAAGGCCAATGCCGCCAGCACCGCAGGCGCGCCCGGCGTCTTCAATCTTTATAACGCCTCGGTCAACGTGTCGTACACGCCTGACGTCTTCGGCGCCACGCGCCGTACGCTGGAGGCGGCGCGGGCGACGATCGATTACCAGCGCTTCCAGGTCGAGGCGACCTATCTGGCCTTGAGCGCCAACGTGGTGACGACGGCGATCCAGGAGGCCTCGCTGCGCGCGCAGATCCAGGCCACGCGCGAGGTGCTCGACGCGCTGAACAAACAGCTCGGCGTGATCGAGAAACAGTTCGAGTACGGCGCCATCCCGCGCACCACGATCCTTAGCCAGCGCAATCAGGTGGCGCAGGTCGCGGCCACGCTGCCGCCGCTGGAAAAAGCGCTGGCGCAAAGCCGCCATCAGCTCTCGGTCCTGGCGGGCCGCTTGCCCAGCGAGGCCGGCATGCCGGAATTCGCGCTCGATTCCCTGACCTTGCCGGAGACGCTGCCGGTGTCCTTGCCGTCGGCGCTGGTGCGCCAGCGTCCCGACATCCGCGCCAGCGAGGAGCTGCTGCACCAGGCCAGCGCGCTGGTCGGCGTGGCGACGGCGGCGCAGTATCCGCAGTTCACCCTGAGCGGCAGCTATGGCGCCTCCAGCCCCACCTTCGGCAATCTGTTCGAGGCCAATAGCGCGGTCTGGAGCCTGGCGGCCGGCCTGGCGGCGCCGATCTTCAACGGCGGCGCCTTGAGCGCGCAGCGCCGCGCCTCCGAGGCGGCGTACGACGCGGCGGCCGCGCAGTACCGGGCGACGTTGCTGACGGCGTTCCAGAACGTCGCCGACAGCCTGCGCGCGCTCGACTCGGATGCGCTGGCGCTCAAGGCGCAGGCCGAGGCGGAGGCGCTGGCGGCCGAATCGCTGGCGCTGGCCACCGAACAATACAAACTGGGCGCGATCAGCTATCTGGCGCTGCTCGACGCGCAGCGCAGCTATCAGCAGGCGCACATCAATCTGGTGCAGGCGCAGGCGGCCCGCTATGCCGATACGGCGGCGCTGTTCCAGGCGCTGGGCGGCGGCTGGTGGAATCGGGCCGACGGCATGCCGGCAGCCACGCCGGTGTCGGCGGCGCCGTCGATCAGCAAAAGTCCGTAGCGGCCCTCCGGGCCACGCACTTAAGCCATACCGTACTTTGCCGCACATTCCAAAAAAAACGCAGGAGACTTGTTCATGACCAAGCGTATGCTCATCATGGTAGGGTGTGTCATCCTACTGATCGCCGTACTGGCCTTTGGAAAATACCTTCAGATTCAAAAAATGATCGCCAGCTCGCCCAAGCCCGGCGCGCAGGTGGTCACCGCCATCAAGGTGCCTGCGGTGGAATGGCAGCCGCAGCTCACCGCCGTCGGCACCCTGGTGCCGGTGCGCGGTGTCGACGTGACGACGGAGATCGCCGGCCTGGTACGCAAGGTCAATTTCAAATCCGGCGACGAGGTCAAGGCCGGACAGGTGCTGTTCGAGATGAACGCCGAATCCGACATCGCCCAGCTGCGCTCCCTGCAGGCGGCGGCCGACCTGGCGGCGACGGTGCTCAAGCGCGACAAGCTGCAATTGGCGGCGCAGGCCATCAGCCAGGCGCAGGTCGACAACGACGAGGCGGACCTGAAGAGCCGCAAGGCGCTGGTGGCGCAGCAGCAGGCGCTGGTCGACAAGAAAACCATCCGCGCGCCGTTCGCCGGCAAGCTGGGGATCACCGCCGTCAATCCGGGCCAGTATCTGAATCCCGGCGACGTGTTGGTCACCCTGCAGACCATCGATACCGTGTACGCCGATTTCTTCGTGCCGCAAAAGCAGATCGCCGGCCTGTCGATCGGGCAGAAGCTCAATCTGACCAGCGACGCCTGGCCCGGCGTGGCGTTCCCCGCCAGGGTGACGGCCATCAGCCCGAAAGTCGATGCCGCCACCCGCAACGTACAGGTGCAGGCGACGGTGGCCAACGCCAAGCGCCAGCTGTTGCCGGGCATGTTCGCCAATGTCAGCCTGGATCAGGGCGACGTGAAAAAATACCTGACCTTGCCGCAGACCGCCATCACCTACAACCCGTACGGTTCGACCGTGTTCGTGCTGGCGCCGGCCAAGGCGGAGCAGGGCAAGCAGCCGCCAAAAGACGACAAGGGCAATCCGCAACTGGTGGCGCAGGAGGTGTTCGTCACCACCGGGCCGACGCGCGGCGACCAGGTGGCCGTCCTCACCGGCATCAAGGAAGGGCAGACCGTCGTCACCAGCGGCCAGCTGAAACTCAAGAACGGCACGCCGGCCGTGATCAACAACACGGTGCAGCCGGCCAACAGCCCGAATCCGACGCCGCAGGAACAGTGAGGACGGACGCGCCATGAACTTTACCGACATCTTCATCAAACGTCCGGTGCTGGCCAGCGTGGTCAGCCTGCTGATCGTGGTGCTGGGCCTGCGCTCGCTGTTCAGCCTTCCGATCAACCAGTATCCGAAGACGCAAAACGCGGTGGTCACGATTTCCACCACCTACTATGGCGCCGACGCGGCCACCGTGGCCGGCTTCATCACGCAGCCGCTGGAATCGGCGATCTCGCAGGCGCAGGGCATCGACTACCTGTCCTCGTCGAGCAACAGCGGGGTGTCGACCATCACCGCCACCTTGCTGCTCAATTACGACTCCAATCGCGCGCTGACCGAGATCACCACGCAGGTCAATTCGGTGCGCAACCAGCTGCCGCAGCAGGCGCAGCAACCGGTGTTGACGGTGCAGATGGGCCAAACCACCGACGCCATGTACATGGGCTTCTACAGCGACACGCTGCCCACCAATAACGTCACCGACTTCCTGGCGCGGGTGGTCAAGCCCAAGCTCGATTCGATCCAGGGCGTGCAGACGGCCGAGCTGCTGGGCGCGCGCCAGTTCGCGCTGCGCGCCTGGCTCGACGCCGGCAAGATGGCGGCCCACGGCGTGACGGCGGCGGAGGTGAGCGCCGCGCTGGCGTCGAACAACTACCTGGCCGGCCTGGGTTCGACCAAGGGCCAGATGGTCAGCGTGCCGCTGACCGCCGGCACCGACTTGCACACGGTGGAGGAGTTCAAGGCGCTGGCCGTCAAGCAGAGCGGCGGCGCCATCGTGCGGCTGGAGGATGTCGCCAACGTCACGCTGGGGTCGGAGAACTACGATTTCAACGTCGCCTTCAGCGGCGTGCGCTCGGTCTTCATCGGCATCAAGGTGGCGCCGGAGGCCAATATCCTCGACGTGGCGAGCCGGGTGCGCGAGGCCTTCCCGGCGATCAAGGAGCAGCTGCCCACGGGGCTGACCGGGGAGATCGTCTACGATTCGACGGAGTTCATCAACACCTCCATCCACGAAGTGGTGGTCACCCTGGTGGAGGCGCTGGTGATCGTGACGGTGGTGATCTATCTGTTCCTGGGCAGCCTGCGCGCGGTGATCGTGCCGGTGATCGCGATGCCGCTGTCGCTGATCGGCACCTTCTTCATGATGCTGATGCTGGGCTATTCGATCAATCTATTGACGCTATTGGCGATCGTGCTGGCGATCGGCCTGGTGGTCGACGACGCCATCATCGTGGTGGAGAACGTCGACCGCCATATGAAGGCGGGCATGAAGCCCTTCGACGCCGCCATCCTGGCCGCGCGCGAATTGGGCAGCCCTATTTTGGCGATGACGGTGGTGCTGATCGCCGTCTACGTGCCGATCGGCTTCCAGGGCGGACTGACAGGCGCGCTGTTCACCGAGTTCGCGTTCACCCTGGCGGGGGCGGTGGCGGTGTCTGGCATCGTCGCGCTGACCCTGTCGCCGATGATGTGCGCCTACTTCTTCGACCCCAAACAGGACCAGGGCAAGTTCGTCAAGGCCATCGACCGCGTGTTTGAGAAGGTCCATAACGGCTACCTGCGGCTGTTGCATAGTTTGCTCAACACCTGGCTGGTGCTGATCGTGCTGGGCGTGATACTGAGCGCGTTGCTGGGCGTGATGTTCACGATGTCGCAGTCCGAGCTGGCGCCGGAGGAGGACCAGGGCATCGTGCTGTCGCAGGTGGTCGGCGCGCCGACCGCTACCTCGGACCAGATGCAGGCCTATGCGAAGCAGATTTTCGACATCGCCAAGGCGCTGCCGGAGTACGACCAGATGTTCCAGATCACCGGGGTGCCGACCACCAACGCCGGCATCGGCGGCGTGTTGTTCAAACCATGGGACAAGCGTAGCCGCTCGGCCGCCGAGATCCAGCAGGAGTTGCAGCATAAGTGGGGCAACGTGGCCGGCGGCCGCGTGGCGGCGTTCCAGTTCCCGGCGCTGCCGGGCAGCTCCGGCCTGCCGGTGCAATTCGTTATCACCACCACCGAGCCGTTCGAGAACCTGAACAACGTGGCGCAGGCGGTGCTGGCCAAGGCCACCAAGGAAGGCAAGTTCTATTTCGCCGACGTCGACCTGAAGATCGATTCGCCGCAGGCCCGCGTGGAGGTGGACCGCGACAAGCTCAGTACCCTGGGCCTGACGCAGCAGGACTTCGGCAACGCCATGGCGGCGGCGCTGGGGGGCGGCTACGTCAATTACTTCTCGATCTCCGGCCGCTCGTATAAGGTGATCCCGCAGGTGCGCCAGGTCGACCGCCTCAACCCGTCCGATGTGCTCAACTTCTACATCAAGACGCCGAGCGGCGGCATGATCCCGGCCAGCACCGTGGCCAGCATCAAGTACAGCGTGCAGCCGGAATCGGTCACCCGCTTCCAGCAACTCAATTCGGCCACGATCTCCGGCGTCAGCGGGGCCTCGCAGGGCGAGATCCTCGAGTACCTGCGCAACGCGGTGAGGGAAGTGGCGCCGTCCGGCTACACGGTCGACTATTCCGGCTCGTCGCGCCAGTTCATGACCGAGTCGGGCGGCTTTGTCGTGACCATGGCTTTCGCCGTGATCATCGTGTTCCTGGCGCTGGCGGCGCAGTTCGAGAGCTTCCGCGATCCGATCGTGATCCTGTTCTCGGTGCCGATGGCGCTGTTCGGCGCGATGACCTTCATCTTCCTCGGTTTCGCCTCGATCAATATTTATACGCAGGTTGGGCTGGTGACATTGATGGGACTGATCTCCAAGCATGGTATCCTGATCGTGGAAGTGGCGAACCACCTGCGGGCGGGCGGAAAGAGCAAGCGCGAAGCGATCGAGGAAGCATCCGCCACGCGTCTGCGGCCGATTTTGATGACCACGGCCGCCATGGTGTTCGGCGTGGTGCCGCTGGTGATCGCTTCCGGCGCCGGCGCCGCGGGACGGCACGCGATGGGACTGGTGATTT
Source organism: Burkholderia sp. LMU1-1-1.1 (assembly GCF_040675865.1). Taxonomy (NCBI): domain Bacteria; kingdom Pseudomonadati; phylum Pseudomonadota; class Betaproteobacteria; order Burkholderiales; family Burkholderiaceae; genus Burkholderia; species Burkholderia sp. LMU1-1-1.1. The sequence continues at coordinate 75,129 of NZ_JBEGHG010000009.1, forward strand.
TCACAGGGCTGTCGATCGGAACGCTGTTTACGCTGTTCGTGGTGCCGGCCGTGTACATGCTGCTGGCGGGGGAACACAAGGCCGAGGCGCCAGCGGGAGAACGTCCGGCTGCGCCGGCGCCGGCGCACGCGCCGGTGTCATAAAAAAAAGCAAAAAACCAAAGAGACGACTGGCCACCTTTATGCCTGAATTAGAGAAGATTTTTGGCGGCCGGCTGGCCTGGGTATCGGCCCGCCGCAAGCGCAGCAAGGAAGAAGTCATCCTGTTGTTGATGTGCTCATTGAGCATACCGAGCATCCTGCCGTTCGGTATCTACCGGCTGCTGCAGGGCAGCTGGATCTCCGCCGCCGTCGATCTGGCGCTGGTGGCGGCCATGCTGGCGGTGATCGTCCATGTCTTGCGCACCGGCCGCTACAAGGCCGCCAGCCTGGGGGTGACGCTGTTCTATTCGGCGGGCATGCTGGCCACCATCCACCTGCGTGGGCTGTCGCTGGTGTACTGGGTCTATCCGACCATGATCGCCGCCTATTTCATGCTGCGTCCCCACGTGGCGCTGGCGATCAACAGCGTGTCGATGCTGGTGCTGGTGGCGATCCTGACGCGCGAGCTGGAGTTGCTCAACTTGTTCACGGTGGTGGTGACCATTTCGCTGGTCAATCTGTTCGCCTATATCTTCTCGTATCGCACCGGCCTGCAAAACCAGGAGCTGCATACGGAGGTCGAGCGCGATTTCCTGACCGGCGTGGGCAACCGCCGCGCGCTGGATGGCAAGCTGGAAGCCTATGCCGCCGAACGCAGGCCGCATCCGGGATCGTGCCTGCTGCTGCTCGACCTCGACCACTTCAAGCAGGTCAACGACCGGTACGGGCACGCGGCCGGCGACAAGGTGCTGGTACGCCTGTGTGAATTGATGCGCAGCCACACCCGTTCCTCGGACCAGATCTTCCGCTACGGTGGCGAGGAATTCGCCATCATCGCCACCGGCGCGGGCCTGGGTGCCGCCAGCCGGCTGGCCGAGGGATTGCGCGCGGCGGTCGCCGAGGAACCGTTGATGGAGGGGCATCCTATCACCGTGTCGATCGGCGTGGCGGGCATGGACAAATCCAGCACGCCGGAAGAGTGGCTGATGCGTGCCGATAAAATGCTGTACGCCGCCAAGCAGGCCGGCCGCAATACCGTTCGGGTGGACAACCCGGCGACGCCCGTAGAGAATAAGGAACGTGTTTAAGCCTACTTCTGCGTATCCGGTTCGAGCGCTTCGATGACGGCCGCCAGCAGGGCTTGCGGCTGATAGCGCAGCCGCTCCGGCGTCAGGCCCAGCCGCACCAGCACCAATCCTTTGGAGGGAACGATGGCGATGGACTGGCCGTCGTGGCCCAGCATCCAGAAGGTATCCTCCGGAAGTTTGAAAGGCAGGTCGGGATTTTGTCCCGGCGGCGTTGCGCCTTGCGGTCCGTGCCGCCAGACCTGGCCCTGGCCGTATTGGCCGCCAGATGCCGGCGCCGGTTGCCGCATGGCCTCCACGAATCCGGCGGGCAGCATGCGTTTGCCCTGCCAGACGCCGTCCTGCAGCAGGAACTGGCCGAAGCGCGCCCAATCGTGCGTGCTGGCGAACATATAGCTTGAACCAACCAGGTTGCCGCGCGCGTCCGCTTCGATCAAGGCGCTGCTCATGCCCAGTTGCGCGAACAGCCGGTCGTGCGGCAGCGACAGCACGGCCACCGATGTCGGTCCGTTCTTGGCGGGCAGGGCGCCGGCGGTGGTAAGTTGACCAACCCCGATTCCGCCACCGGCGTTTGTGTCGTCGCCCGCATCGCCACGGGCAGCGGCATTCGCGCCCGCCGCCGCGCGCTGCCAGATGCGCGACAGCAGCAGCGAGGTTCCGCTCGAATCGTTCCATGCGGTGCCGGCCGGCTGCAACAGCGGCTGGGCCGCCGCGTAGGCGGCCATGTCCGGCTCCAGATACAGCATGCGCGTGAGGTCGGAGACGCCGCCATAGCTCTCGTCGAACTGCAAGCCGCTGCTCATCGCCATCAGGTGGGACAGCGCGATCTGCGAGCGGGCGTCGGCGCCCGCCGGCCAGAAGCCGCTTTGTTGCGGCGACAGTTTGCCTTCGGCGATGTGCATGCCCACCAGCGCGGCGTTGACGGTCTTGGTCAGCGACCATCCCAGCAGCGGCGTGCGCAGCGCGAAGCCGTCGCCGTAGCGCTGCGCCACCAGGCGGCCGCGATGGATCACGGCGATGCCGCGCATCCCGGGGCCGGACAGCGCGTCCTGGTTCACCAGCGCCTGCACCGCCGGCGCGGTGTCCGCCATCGAGCCGGTCGGCCACGGCACGCTGGGCGACGGCGACCAGATCTTGATCGGGACAAAATTGTAGAGCGACGCCCGCTCCACGTCCCCGTCCGGCACCACGGCGCAGCCGGTGCCGGGCCGGTAGACCGCGAGCCCGCCGCCGATCACGCCGAACAGGTCGGCGCGCACCACCTTGCGCTGCTGGTCGATCCGTACTTCCAGGTGTTCGAGTATGGGATGGCCGGGCGCCTGGACATCGTGCGCCAGCACGCCGGCGCTATCGCGGCCGGCGACGAAGACGTTGGAGCAGACGGTTTTGGCGGCGTAGGCTGCGCCGATGCGCAGCAGTTCCGGCGGGCTGGCGACCAGCGCCCATGCGGCGGCGGCCAGGATGATCAGGATGGCGCCGATGGCAAGCAGCAATCGGAACAACAGCCGGGGGAATGCGCGAGACGCCATCTACACCCTTGCCGTCAGGGGCCGGCGAGCGTTGTATCGGTCAGCAACAGGGTAGTACATATCATCTTCCGCGAAAGGCCTCGCACCGATTATGCCTACAACAACCGCCGAATACAACGGCCACACGAACCTGCGCGGCTCCACGAAAGGGAAAAAATCGAGGCCGGCACTGGTGTTGCATCCGGCGCCGGCGCTCATGGTCAGAAGCTGGTCGACAGGCCCGCGTACAGCGTGCGGCGCGCGCCGTACTGCGGCGCGCCGACGCCGACGCCGGAGCCGTCGCGCAGCAGGTACGATCTGTCGAACAGGTTGATCACCGCCAGCCGTCCCTCGACGTTGCCGACGGGGGTGTTTTTCCAGTTATGCGTCAGCGACAGGTTGGCCGTGACGTAGCCCGGCAGGGCGCCCGAATTCGGCGCGCCGCCGTCCGGCGTCATGCGCAGGCCGCTGCCATACAGGACGTCGCCGCTGACTTGCGAGTCGCCGAAATGGTAGTGCGCGCCGCCCGAGACGGTGTAGGTCTGGTCATGGTCGACGAAGATATAGTGGTTGGCGATGTACGCCAGTTCGTCGGGTGCGAACAGCGACTGGCCGGAGGTGATGTTCTGCGCCTTGGCCTTCTGCGAAGTCACATTCAGGAAGGCGCCCCAGTCCTTCTCGCTGTAGACGGCCGACAGTTCCAGCCCTTTGGCGTAACCGCGATCGTAGTTAAACGGCGACAGGATCAGCGCCTGGCCGAACTGGCCTTCGTCGAGCATGTTGTGGATCTTCTTGTAGTAGGCGTCCGCCGTCACCGTCAACTGTTCGTTGAACTTGTGGCTCAGGCCCGCGTCGAAGTAATTGGTGCGTTCGGCCTTGACGTTGTCCGACACCGGCACTTCCGGCGCGTTCGACGTACCGGCGTACTTGTCGATGCTGGCTTGCGCGGCCAGTTCCTGTGGCGGCGGCGTGAAGTAGCGCGAATAGCCGGCGTGCAGCGTGGTGTCCTTGGCCACCTGGTAGGCCAGGTTCACGCGCGGGCTCCATTGATGCTCGTTGATGAAGGCCGACACCTTGTCGTAGCGCAGGCCGTAGTTCAAGGTCAGCGGCGCGCCGATATGCCATTCGTCCTGCAGGTAGATGCTCGACAGCTTGCCGATCTGGCTGTTGTTATCGACGATGGTGCGCGGATCGGTGCCGGCCTGCGTGCCGTCGGCGTTCATGTCGAACACGGAGACGCTGTTGTCGCTATGGGTGTTCTGGCGCGAGTAGGCCAGGCCGGTGCGCACGGTGTGGGCGTCGTTCAGCTTATAGCTGGCGTCGAACTGCACGCCGCTGGAGGAGTTCGAGCGCAGGGTGTCGGAACCGACGCCGTTGTAGACCAAATCGCCGACCTGGTCCGGCGTGTAATGCAGTTCGGAGTATTGGTGGAAGGCCGAGACCTGGTAATTCAGGTCGCCCAGGCTTTTTTGCAGCGACAGCACCAGGAAGCGGTTGACCTCCCGCTGGCGCTCGTCGAGCTGCGACGACGGCAAGGTCCTGGTGCCGGCGGCGGCGTCGCTTTGGCCGGTGAGCGAAAACGCCGGCGCCTGGTCCGGATTGTTCGGGATCTGGAAGCGGCCGTTATAGGTGCCGAACATCAGGCCCAAACGGGTCTGGTCGTCGAGGAACCAGGACAGGCTGCCGAACGACTTGGCCTGTTTGGTTTGATTGTGGATGGCGTCGCGGGTCGGCAGCGGGTTTTCGATGCCCATTTTATTGGTCAGGTAGCTGCCGGACAGGTAGTAGTTGAACGCGCCCTGGGTGCCGAAGAATTCCGCGCTCGGCGCCACGTAGTCGTTGCTTCCCACCAGCACGCCGACGCGGCCGCCGGATTTGACCGTGCCTTCCTTGGTCTGGATATCGACGATGCCGGCCGTGCGCAGGCCGAATTGCGCCGGCAGCGCGCCGGTGATGAAATCGGTCTGCTGCACGAAGCGGGTATCGATCGACTGGCCGAAGCCGGTGATACTTTCCGGCAGCTGCACGCCGTTGACGCGGTACTGCACATTGGCGTGGTCGTCACGAACGTGGATCGAGCCGGATGCCTTGGAGTCCTGGGCCACGCCGGGAAGGCGCAGCAGCACTTCATTGAACGGCGTGTTGTCGCCCTGGCCCAGCTGGTCGATCATGTGGCGGTCGATCGAGTAGACGGTGGTGCCGACGTTGGGCGAAAGGTCGATGCGCGCGCTTTTCAGGTGGGCGACGATGTCGACCTGCTGCATCGGCGCGGCCGGGGCATCAGGGCCGGCGGCAGGGGCGTCATCGGCGTGGGCGTGGGAGGCGTAAAAGGCGGCGGCCAGCAGCAGTGGCAGCGTGCGGAGTTGTGGGGTGCGTTGCATGTTCAATCCTTGAATGTTCAGGCGCGTGCGGCCGCCGGCCCGCGGAGACGTGACGAAGCGTATCGAAACGTGTCGGGCAGGCGCGCGGTTGCGCAAATTCGCGCAAAGGGGCGTTACGGGTGGTGCGGTGAAGTCAGGTCAGGAGAGAACAGCGAAGGGCGGGGCGTGCGAAGGGGGAGTGAGGTAGCCGGCGCTGGCGATCCAGGCCTGGCGCGGCAGCGCGGCGACGGCGTAGCTGACCAGGGAGGCCACCGGAACCACCGTCGCCGGAGGTGGCGGCGCGCCGAACGGCATGTCGGTGATTTCGCATGCCGCGCAATCGCTTTTGTGGTCGTCGGTGTAGGCATGCGTGTGCGATACCGCGCCGATCAGTTGCAGCGCCAGGAATATCAGCACGAACAACATCACCACGCGCTGGTAGCGCGTGTTGCGATGTTGCGTGGCCGGGGAAAGCGTCATTGCGTGCATAGCCGCGATTTTACAGGGGTTATGCGCGAACAGACAACGCCTATTCGCGTTGCCCGTCGATCGGGAGGGGGGAGGGGGCCGTCAGTGCTGGCTATGGACGCTGTCGCCGACCAGGCCCCGGCGCGTGGCCAACACCACCGCGTGGGTGCGTGCCGTCGCGCCAAGCTTGTCGAAAAGACCTTTGACGTGCGTCTTGACGGTGCCGACGCCGATCCCCAGCTCGCGCGCGATCGACTTGTTGCACTGGCCCTGGGCGAGCAGCTGCAGCACGTCGGTCTCGCGGCTGGTCAGGCCGATGCGGGTGAAGCTGTCGGCCACGCAGCGGCTCAGGTCCGCGCTCAGGTAGCGCATGCCCCGGCTCAGCGAGCGCACCGCCGACAGCAGCTGGTCGGCAGGGCTGTTTTGCAGCAGGTAGCCGTGCACGCCGGCCATCATCGCCGTGCGCACCTCCCACTCGCGGTCCAGCTGCGTGACGATCAGCACCCTGGGCAGCTGTTCCTGGCCGTGCTGGGCGTCGGCGCGGCGGCGCATGTGTTCCAGCGCGCCCTTGTGGTCGACGATGACGACGTCGGCGCCGCAGTGACAGGCATCGTCGGCAGTCGGGCCGCTCCTGACCGAGATGTCGGCGTTCGCCCCGAGCAGGGCGGCCAGGCCGGCGCTGACGATGGCGTCGGCGTGCGCCACCAGCACATTGATTTTTTCGCCCTGATGGAGGATGGCGGCCGTCCCATTGCTACCTCCCACGGCCGTCTGCGGCCAGGTTTTGCTATCGAGTCGCATGTCGTTACTCCCATATGAACGTCTGACTAAAATCGGTTGTGGTCCGAAGGGCTGGCCGGCAGCACCAGACGGCGCCGGCCGAACAGCCGCGCGTCCGCCGCGTACGCGCCTGGCCCCAGCAGCACCAGCGCGGCGGCGGTGAAGGCGCCGACGATGCACGGCGAGGCTTGCGCCCAGCCGGCGTGGGCCAGGCAGAACAGCTGGGACAGCGAGGCGAAGGCGCCCGCCACCGGTGTCAGCATGCCGAGCACCAGCAGCGCCGTCAGCAATACCGCCAACAAGGCCGCCAGGCTGGCCGGCAGCATCGCCTGCCACCACCACGGCGCCATTTCGGTGAGCAGCGTTTCCGACAGCAGTTGCAGCGCCACGGCCAGCCGCAATAGCAGCAGGCCGACGCCGGCGCCGCCGCGCGGAAAACTGGTGCTGAATCCACGCATGTTTGTCGGCCCTCGCTGGTTTGCATTTCTGGCAGCCAGCTTAAGCTTTTTCGAGGCTTTTGCCACGCCCCGATCCGGGGTGGAGGGCATACCTAGATCGGGGTATGTTCAAACCCCACCGCATGTGACATTGTTCGGGCAACGTCACCGCCGCCGGGGGTGTCCCTGGCACAAAGGCAGGGGCGCGGCTCGCGGTTCAGGGAGTACAGTTTTAGCTTTAAGGAGCCAGCCATGAAAATTTATATCGTCTCGATCGCCACCGGCCTGCTGGTCGGGATCATCTACGGATTCTTGAACGTGCGCTCGCCGGCGCCGCCGGTCATCGCGCTGGTCGGCCTGCTGGGCATACTGCTCGGCGAGCAGGTGCCGCCGTTGCTGCGCCAGCTGTGGCAACCGCAGCAAGCGCAGGCCAAACAGGCGTCGTGGATCGAAGACCACGTCAAGCCGCATTGCTTCGGCCAGCTGCCGGGCGCTCAGGCCGAAAATGAACAGAAAAGGAAAGTATGATGACCGCCTCCACCTCCACCCACACCAGTCCCGACCTGATTTTGCACCGGGGCTTGTTCACCACCCTGGACCGCTCCAACCCGCACGCTGAGGCGGTGGCCATCAAGGACGGCCGCTTCACCCACGTCGGCCGCGCCAACGAGATCATGGCGCTGGCCGGTCCGGCCACACGCGTCATCGACCTGCAGGGCAAGCGCGTGTTGCCGGGCCTGATCGACAACCACTGCCACATCATCCGTGGCGGCCTGAATTTCAACCTGGAGCTGCGCTGGGACGGCGTGCGCAGCCTGGCCGACGCGATGGAGATGCTCAAGGCGCAGGTGGCGATCACGCCGGCGCCGCAATGGGTGCGCGTGGTGGGCGGTTTCACCGAACATCAATTCGCCGAGAAGCGCCTGCCGACCATCGCCGAATTGAACGCGGTGGCGCCGGACACGCCGGTGTTCATCCTGCACCTGTACGACCGCGCCTTGCTGAACGGCGCCGCGCTGCGCGCCGTGGGCTACGACAAGAACACGCCGGCGCCGCACGGCGGCGAGATCCTGCGCGACGCCGCCGGCAATCCGACCGGTCTGCTGCTGGCCAAGCCTAACGCCGCCATCCTGTACCAGACCCTGGCCAAGGGACCCAAGCTGCCGCTGGAATACCAGGTCAACTCGACCCGCCACTTCATGCGCGAGCTCAATCGCCTCGGCGTGACCGGCGCCATCGACGCCGGCGGCGGCTTCCAGAACTATCCGGAGGATTACCAGGTGATCCAGCAGCTGTCGGACGCCAAGCAGCTGACGATACGCCTGGCCTACAACCTGTTCACGCAAAAGCCGCAGCAGGAGAAGGAGGACTTCCTCAACTGGACGCAAAGCGTGACCTACCAGCAGGGCGACGACTACTTCCGCCACAACGGCGCCGGCGAGATGCTGACCTTCTCGGCGGCCGACTTCGAGGACTTCCGCCAGCCGCGTCCCGATATGCCGGAGAACATGGAAGACGACCTGGAAGGCGTGGTGCGGGTGCTGGCGCAGAACCGCTGGCCATGGCGAATGCACGCCACCTACGACGAAACCATCAGCCGCGCGCTCGACGTGTTCGAGAAGGTCAACCAGGATATCCCGCTGGCCGGCCTGAACTGGTTCTTCGACCACGCCGAGACCATCTCCGACCAGTCGATCGACCGCATCGCCGCGCTGGGCGGCGGCGTCGCCGTGCAGCACCGCATGGCCTACCAGGGCGAATACTTCGTCGAGCGCTACGGCCACGGCGCGGCCGAGGCCACGCCGCCGGTCAAGAAAATCCTGGAGGCCGGTGTCAAGGTCTCCGCCGGCACCGACGCCACGCGCGTCGCCTCGTACAACCCGTGGGTGTCGCTGGCCTGGATGATCACCGGTAAAACCGTGGGCGGCATGCAGCTGTACCCGCGCGCCAATTGCCTGGACCGCGAAACGGCATTGCGCATGTGGACCGAGAACACCACCTGGTTCTCGAATGAGGTGGGCAAGAAGGGCCGCATCGAGGTGGGCCAGCTGGCCGACCTGATCGTGCCGGACAAGGATTTCTACGCCTGCGCCGAAAGCGAGATTTCCGACATGAGCTCGCGCCTGACCATCGTCGGCGGCAAGATCGTCTACGCGGCCGGGGAGTTCGCCGCCTACGACGAGGCGCCGCCGCCGGCCATGCCCGACTGGTCGCCGGTGCGCCGCTTCGGCGGCTACGCCGGCTGGGGGGAACAGATCGGCAACAACCGCGCCGCCCTCAAGGAACTGGAGCAGCGCAAGCGCCACCAGGCGCAGTTGCGCGAGCAGCAGGCCGCCTGCGGCTGCGCCAAGCAGTGCAATGTGCACGGCCACCAGCACGCCACGGCGTGGACCAGCAAGCTGCCGATCGCCGATCTGAAAAGCTTCTGGGGCGCGCTGGGTTGCGCCTGCTGGGCGGTGTGACGATGGCCTTCCCTTCGTTTTTGCGCGCCCCGTGGGTGCGCTGGTCCGGCCTGTTGCTGCTGTGCTCCGCGTATCTGCAGGGCGGCATCGACAAGCTGGCCGACTTCGGCGGCGCCGTCGCCGAGATGCAGCACTTCGGCGTGTCGCCGGCGGCGCCGATGGCCGCCGTGGTGATCGCCGGCGAGATCGGCGCCTCGCTGATGATACTGGCCGGCTTCTATCGCTGGCTGGGCGCCGGCTACCTGGCGGTGTTCACCTTGATGGCCACCTTCATGGCCAACCGCTTTTGGGAGGTGACCGGGCCGGCGCGCTTCATGGCCGAAAATGGCTTCTTCGAACACCTCGGCCTGACCGGCGCCTTCGTGCTGGTGGCCTGGTACGATATTCAGAAAGGTAAGGATGGAACGCGGTGATATCAAACAAGGCGTCACGCTCGGCTTTTTAGCCGGCTACGTCGACACGCTGGGCTTTATCGGCCTGTTCGGATTGTTCACGGCTCACGTGACGGGCAACTTCGTGCTGATCGGGCGCTCGGTGGTGCAGGCGGCGCCGGAGATCTTCCTCAAGCTGCTGGTGTTTCCGGTGTTCATGCTGTTCGTCGCGATCGCGCGGCTGCTGATCCTGCACTGGCAGCGCTCGGGCGGCAAGCAGCTGCGTAACAGCTTCCTGACGCAGTTGCTGCTGATGGTGGCGACGGTGGCCTGCGCCTGGCTGGCGGCGCCCATCGTCTCGGCCGACGCGCCGCTGAGCATGGCGACCGGCATGCTGTGCGCCGGCGCGATGGCGGTGCAGAATGCCTATGGCAAGCTGCTGCTGGGGAAATCGGCCGCCACCACCGTCATGACCGGCAACGTCACGCAGCTGGTGATCGATCTGGTGGATTCGGCGCGCGGCGACCCGGACGCGATGGGGCGTTGCAAGAAGCTGGTCTGGCCGGTGCTGGCGTTCGCGCTCGGCTGCATGGGCGGCGCGCTGGCGTTTGTCGCCGTTGGTTTCAACGGTTTGCTGTTGCCGTGCGCGCTGTTGTTGTGGCTGGCCATGGCCGCCGTCGACTGAGCTTGTTTTAAAAGTAAGACTAAATCGTAATAATGCCGCGCTTGAGGGCGATCGTCACCGCGTGGGTGCGATCGTTCGCGGCCAGTTTGGCCAGCACGTTTTTCATATGCGCCTTGACGGTTTCCTCGGAAATCGACAGGTGCTCGGCGATCCGGCGGTTCGAATTGCCGCCGGCGGCGTGATTGAGCACTTCCATCTCGCGCGGGCTCAACGGCCCCTGGCCCATGTGCTGGGCCAGCTCCATGGCGATTTCCGGCGGAATGCGGCGCTGCCCCATGTGGACGCCGCGCACGGTGTCGAGCAATTCGCGCCGCAACGTGCTTTTCAGCAGGAAGCCGCTGGCGCCGCCTTGCACGGCGCGCAGGATCTGGGCGTCGCCCTTATAGGTGGTCAACATGATGATGCGGGCGCCGCCGTGTTCGCGGCGGATGTGCTGCAGCGCGGTCACGCCGCACATTTCCGGCATGGCGATGTCCATGATGGTCACGTCCGGGCGCAGCGCCTCGTAGCGCTCGACGGCCTCGCGGCCGTTGTTGGCCTCGCCGACCAGGCGCATATCGTCCTGGCTGGAGATGGCCTCGCCGAGGCCGGCGCGCAGCAGCGGATGGTCGTCGACGACCAGCACGGTGATGGGGCGGGGTGCGTTGCTGAGTTCCATGTTGTAGGGGATGCGATCTTCCGATTAACAGGAATGTAAACCAAGTTGGACGACTCCGCCCAACGTGTGCGATTGTGGTGTGCAGTGCAACACAAAGTATGCACTTTAGCAAAAAATGGCACAATAGCTCTTCCGGCAATTGTCTTTTGCATTTTCCGCAACCGGCCGGCATGGGGAGAATTGGATGATCGATGCCTTGCATTGCCTGATCGCGGTGGTCGAGCACCGCAGCCTGTCGCGCGCGGCGGTGCAGCTGGAGATGGCCGTGTCGTCCGTTTCGCGCAAGCTCGACGCGCTGGAGGCGCAGCTGGGCGCCCGGCTGCTGGTGCGCAGCTCGCGCCACGTGGTGCTGACCGACGCCGGCGAGCGCTTCCTGCCGCGCGCCCGCAATATCCTGGCCGAACTGGCCGAAGGGCAGGCGGCGGTGCAGGAGACCGAAAGCGAGCCGCGCGGCCTGTTGACGGTGACCGCGCCGGCCGGCTTCGGCCGGCTGCATGTGGCGCCGGCCATCGCGACGTTTTTGCGGCGCTATCCCAGGCTGCAGGTGGATTTGCACGTCAGCGACAGCGTCGTCGATCTGGCCTCGCGCCGGATCGACGTGGCGGTGCGCGCGGGCGTGCTGCCCGACGGGGATCTGGTGGCGACGCGGCTGGCGCCGCAGAACCGCGTGGTCAGCGCCAGTCCCGGGTATCTGGCGCGGCATGGCTGGCCGGCCTCGCCGGAGGATTTGCTCCACCATCAATGCCTGTCGATGGTGGGCAAGTCTCCACGCGCATGGTGGCGGTTCGAGGGTGTCAATCAAAACCAGCCGCTCGACGTGAAAAGCGCGCTGCGCTGCGACGATACCGATACGCTGATGCACGCGGCGATCGCCGGGGCGGGGCTGGTTCATCTGGCCAACTGGATGGTCAGCGAGGCGATCGTGGCCGGCAAGCTGGTGCCGGTGTTTCCGATGGCGCCGTTGCAAAGGGATGTGTCAGTGACGCGGCACGATCCGACCGCATCGGCGATCCACGCCGTGCACATGCCGGGACGCTCCAACCAGGCCAAGTCGCACCTGTTGATCAATCATTTGCGCGAGTATTTCGGCGATCCGCCGTATTGGGATGTGGCGATGGAAGCCGCCGGGGCCGGCGAACGCCGGGCCCCGGCTTAACGGTTCAATTACGATTTAATTCCATTCGTCGCCCCCGCCGCCGGCATCGCCGCCGGAATCATCCCAGCCGCCGCTGACGCCGAAGTCGTTGCCGCCCATGTCGTCGTTTTGCACGATGTTGCTGTGCGCAGGATCGTCGTAGACGATGTCGTTGCGTCCCTGGTCGTTGGCGGCATTGCCGCCATTCTCATGGCCGCCGGTGAACTGGCGCGCGATCGCTTCGCCGGCCACCAGGCCCGCGCCCAGCGCGGCGCCGGTCGCCAGGCCGCCCATGATGCGCGAACCCATGCCGTTCCCTTGCGGCGCCTGGCCGTAGCCGGGACCATAACCCTGCTGCGGATAACCGCCGCCGGGAGGATAGCCCGGCGGGGTGCCGCCCGGATTAAAGCCCTGGCCACCTTGATTAAAGCCGCCGACGCCGCCTTGCTGCTGCGCGCGGCGCGACATGAAGCGCGAGGCGATAAAGATGAAGCCCACCAGCAGGCCGCCCATCAGCAGAACGGTGCCCCATGGGATGCCGCCGCCACCGCTCGACCCGGAACCGGCGCTGGCGCCATTGGCGTAGCCGCCGCTGTTATAACCGGTCTTCTCGGCGGCTGGCTTGTGCTGCGTGTAATTCTCTTTCGGTTTGGCGTCGCCCGTGGCGATCACCGCGCGCAGCTTGCTGACCGCCGTCGCGTCGATCTTCGGCAGGCCGGGCGAGAGCCGTTCGGCCGTGTCCAGCGACTTTTGCGCGGCCGCGAACTTGCCTTGCTTGGCCAGCAGCTCCGCTTCGACGAAGTGGGCTTTGGCGCTGTTCGGGTGCTCTTTGAGCACTTGGTCCATCAACGCCTGCGCCTCGGTGAATTTTCCGGCTTCGGCGGCAACGTAGACATCGTGTACGGTGGGAGCAGCCGCAAAGACCGGCGCCGCCAGCGCCATCGCGCCGGCCAGCAAAGTGATGCTTGCTAAGGATTTTGCCTTCATGGTCGATCTCCAGTTGGAACTACTCTAATGATGATGGCAGTTTAGGCCATTTTCAAGGGGACGGCGGTGCGTTGCGCCACAGAGCGCAGATTGGCCTCGACGGTGGAGGCGATCATGTCGGCGGTGGCGGCGGACAAGGTCCAGCCCAGATGGCCGTGGCCCGTATTGTAGAAAACGCAAGGCAGCTTGCCCTGGCCGACGCGCGGCATCAAATTGGGCATCATCGGCCGCAATCCCGCCCACGGCGTGATATTGCGCGTGGCGACGCCGGGAAAACGCTGCCGCACCCAGTCGACCAGCGGCGCGATGCGGTCGGCGCGGATGTCGCGGTTGAAGCCGTTGAATTCGGCCGTGCCGGCCACGCGAAAGCGGTCCTCGCCCAGCCGGCTGGTGACCAGCTTGGCGGCGTCGTCTTCCAGGCTCACCGTGGGGGCCGCGGCGCGGCTGGCGTCGTCGTCCAGGTGGACGGTGATCGAATAGCCCTTGACCGGATAGACGTTGACGCGGTCGCCCAGCATGGCGGCCAGCTCGCGGCTGGCGGTGCCGGCGCAGATCACCACGCCGTCGTAGACGCCGATGTCCGGCACGCCGTCCTGCAGCACGGTGACGCAGGCGCCGCGCGCGTCCGCGCTCAGGCCCACCACCTGCTGGCCGAAGCGCATGCGCACCCCGAGCCGCTGCGCCGCCTGCGCCAGCCCGGTGGTGAATTTATGGATGTCGCCGGAGCTGTCGCTCTCGGTGTAGTGGCCGGCGTAGTAGTCGCCCGCCAGCGTCGGCTCGATCGCGCGCATCTCTTCCGGCGTGACGGTGCGCCGGCGCACGCCGCCCTGCGCCAGCAGCAGCGAGACGTCCTCGCCGTGTTCGAAATCGGCGCGGTCGCGGTAGATGTGCAGGATGCCGGCGCGTTTGAGGTCGAAGTCGATGCGCTCCTCCTCGGCCCAGCTGAACAAATGCTCGCGCGCCGCCACCGCCAGTTTGGCGATGGCGACGGTGTTTTCGCGGTAGTCCGGCATGGCGGAGATGAACTCCGCCAGCCAGGACAGCTTGTGCCAGCCCGGTTTGGGGTTGAGCAGCAGCGGCGCGTCCTTGCGCAGCATCCACTTCAAGCCCTTGGCCACGGTGGCGCGGTGGTTCCATACCTCGGCGTTGGAGGCCGACAGCTGGCCGCCGTTGGCGAATGAGGTCTCCATCGCCGGATAGCGGTGGCGCTCGAGCAGCGTCACGCGCAGGCCGCGTTTGGCCAGCGCGTAGGCGGTGGTGACCCCGGTGATGCCGCCGCCGATGACTGCGATGGTCTTCATGGCGGTCCGGATCAGGCCTTCTTCACGCCCGCGATGTAGCGGTCGATCACCGTCGGCAGCACCGTCAGCGGCACGCCGCAGCTTTGCACCAGCGCGTCGTTGAAGCCGGGCAGGTCGAATTTCGGCCCCAGCGCGGCCTTGGCGCGCTCGCGCTGGCGCAGGATCTCGTTGTGGCCCACCTTGTAGCCGCAGGCCTGGCCCGGCGACACCGTGTAGCGGTCGATTTCGCTGGTCATGGCCTGTTCGCCACGGCCGGTGCTTTCGACCAGGAAGCGGATCGCCTGGTCGCGCGTCCACTTCATCGCGTGCATGCCGGTGTCGACCACCAGGCGGCAGGCACGGAACTGCTGCGCCTGCAGATAGCCGATCTGGCTGAACGGATCGTTGACGTACAGGCCGAATTCGTCGACCAGCTGCTCGGCGTACAGCGCCCAGCCCTCGATGAAGGCGTTGAAGCCGATCAGCGAGGAGATCAGCGGCAGTTCGTTGTGGTGCTCGGCCAGGTAGGCGCCTTGCCAGGCGTGGCCCGGCAGGCCTTCGTGCGCGGTCAGGGTGGCGATCTCGGACTTCGGCCACAGCGTGGTCGATTTCAGGTTGATGTAATAGATGGCCGGACGCGAGCCGTCCAGCGCGGCGAAGTTCATATAGCCCAGCGGCGCGCCCGACTCGATATCGACCGGCACCCGCCTGACTTCCAGCGGCGCCTTCAGGTTCATGTTGGAGATCTTGGGCATCAGCGCGCGCACCGCCTCGACGCGGTCGTTGCAATAGGCGATCAGTTCCTCGCGGCCCTTGTCGTTGTCGGCGTAGAAGCGTTTCGGGTCCTTCGACAGCGCCAGCAGGCGCGCGCCGACGGTGCCCTGCGTGATGCCCTGCGCCTTGAGGATGGCGTCGATGCGCGATTGCAGCATCTTGTTCTGTTCCAGGCCGACCGCGTGGACCTCGCGCGGACTGAGGTTGGTGGAGGTGCCCAGGTGCAGCGCCCACTCGTAATAGGCCGCGCCGTCGGGCAGGCGGTGCACGCCGGCGACATCGGTGGCCTTGGCCGTGGCGCGGGTGAAGGTGGCGATCTGGCGCTCCAGCGCCGGGTAGACCTGGCTTTCCACCAGCGCCGTTACGCGCGCGTTCCAGTCGCCGGCGAGGCCCAGCTTTTGCGTGCGCTCGGTCAGCGAGGTGACCAGCTTTTGCTGCGCGATCGCGGTCTTGCGGTAGTCCTGTAACTGGCCCAGCGCCGTGCGGGCGATGAAGTTCGGCGGCAGGATGCCGCGGCTGGCCTGGTCGGCGATGCGGGTGCTTTCCTGGTCCAGCATGCGCGCCATGCCGGTGACGCGGTCCAGATAGGCCTCGGCGTCGGCGGCGTCGGCGATCTGGTGCTGCGAGTGCAGGAATTCCGGGATGCGCGTGACCGCGCCGTCCTGCTGCGTGACGGGGAAGGGCGAGGTGCCGCCGTTGAAGCCGGCGGCAGCGCCGCCGAAGGAGAAGCGCAAGCCCTCCAGGCCTTCGTTGGCGGCGTAGCGGATGGTGTCGTAGCGGATCTGGGCGTCGGCGCCGAGCTTGGCGCGGTCGATGCCGGACAGGCGCTTGAGCATCGATTTGACCTGGCCGGCCCAGGCGGCATCGCCGGAGCGGCTGAGGTTTTCCAGCTGCGATTTCAGGCCGGCGCGCTCGCCCTTGTCCAGGCCCAGCGAGGTGGCGGTGGTTGGCGACAGGCGCAGGATTTCCTCGGCAAAACTGTCGATCAGTTGCGTGAAGCGGGCGTCGCCGGCGGCCGGGGGGGCCGATGTGGCGGCCTGCGCCCGCGCCAAACCGGGCAGCAGGGGCAGGGCGCCGACGGCGGTGGCTGAAAGGGCGGACAGCAGCAGGTCGCGGCGGGTGAAGTTCTGGGACTTGTTGCTCATGACATCCTTTTATTGTTTGTTGGCAATGCGGGCCGAGTCTGCGGACGAGAGTTTTCAACGGTACCCATCGCTCGGCAGCCGGCGCGACGCTGACCATAGCGCGTCCGCCGGAAAATTGTCAATGAGTATTGTGTGCCGGTTAAGGCGGATTTAATACTGGGGCGACGATGACGGAGGCGATTCCGGCGATGAATCCGACATCGGATACGGGTGCGCATGCGGCGGCGCGGGCAGGTCGGCATCGGCGGAGGGACTCGGCTCGAAGCGCAGCTGGAAACGGGCGATCAGTTCCCGCAGCGCGTCCAGTTCCTGGCGCGGCAGCGCGAGCGCCACGTGCATGTCCGGGCGGATCAGGTAGGCGGCGTCCTCCAGCAGGCCGGCCTCGCCGGCGGTGTCGGTCCACGGCCAGGCGTGCAGCGGGAGGCGCAGCACCTGGGCCGCGGCGGCGAGTAAGGGATCGGTTTTGCCGTAGACGTGCAATTGCCACCCCAGGCTGCGCAGCGGGGCGAAGTTGTCGCCGCCATCCGCCCGCGGCACCCACGGCAGGCGATCGCCGCCGATAATCTCGCCAGCGCGCCCGCCGCTGAGCAGGCTGTCGGGATAGTGGATCTGCACCTGGGACACCGTCTTGAACAAGGTGCGGCGCGCGGCGGTGAAACCGGTCAGCATCGGGAACACATGCGGCACCAGCCAGTTGCGCAACAATTGGCCGCCGGCGCCCTGCGACACCACCAGCTGGAAGGCGCGGTCGGTGGTGGTGACCAGCTTGCGGGCGAAGGCGAGCCGTTCGGCCTGGTAGGTGTCGAGCAGCGCGCCGTGGGCGCCGGCCTGCAGCACGTGCGCCAGCTTCCACGCCAGGTTGACGGCGTCGCCGATGCCGGTGTTCATGCCCTGGCCGCCGGCGGGGCTGTGGATGTGCGCGGCGTCGCCGGCCAGGAAGCAGCGGCCGACGCGGAACTGCGACGCCACCCGGTGGTGCACGCGGTAGGTGGAGAACCAGTTGAGCTGCTCGACCTTAATGCCAAGCAACGGTTCCAGCACGGGGCGCACGTCCTCGAAATTGGGTTCGGGCTTGCCCGGGGCCGGCTCGGGCATGATGCCGATCAGGCGCTGCATGCCGCGCGAGCGCACCGGCAGCATCAGCGCGAAGGTGTTGGCGCCCAGGTGGCCGACCAGGTCGACATTGGGCGGGCCGTCGGTCTTGACGTCGGCCACGTAATACAGGTGGTCGTAGGTGCCGCCGCCGAAACCGACCTTGAGCGACTCGCGCACGCGGCTATGGGCGCCGTCGCAGCCGCACAGGAAGGCGGTGTTGCACGCGATGCGTTCGGCGCCGCGCTGGAGCACCGCGCGCACGCCCCATTCGTCCTGCGTGAACGATTCGAGTCCGGTGTTCCAGTCGACCTCCACGCCCTGCGCGCGCAGTTGCTCGACCAAGAATTGTTCATGGTCGTCCTGCGGGAATGCCAGCACGAAGGGGTAGGGGCTGATGCCGGCGCCGACGTCCTTGAGCGGCAGCTGGGCGATATCGTGGCCGTCCTCGCGCAGGTGGATGGCCTCGATGCGGATGCCCAGATCGACGACGGCGTCGGCGAAACCCAACTGGCGATAGAATTCGAGCGTGCGCGCATGCACGGCCATCGCCCGGGACGCCTGGCCGGGGCCGCTATTTTTGTCGATGATGCGCACGGCGACACCATGCCGCGCCAGCCGCAGGGCGAGTACCAGGCCGGTGGGTCCGGCGCCAACGATGAGAACTTGGGGAACCATCAACCCAGTCTACCCGCGTGCGCGAATGCGGCGCGCGCAATTGGGGATGCTTATTGGATAAATTGGTATTATATTGGTCAATATTGTTACTGATCACCACCCACCCACGCCCGATATGACCCATTCCGCTACCCGCCGTACCTTGTTGCTGGCACTCGCCGCGACGCCACTTGCCCGCGCCTACGCCGCGCCGATGCCGCCGGATATGCGGCTGGTCCGGTTGGAGGCGGCGTCCGGCGGGCGCCTGGGCGTGGCCGCGCTCAACACCGCCGACGGCCGCGAGTTGCTGCATCGCGCCGACGAGCGCTTTCCGTTTTGCAGCACGTTCAAGATGATGCTGTCGGCGGCGGTGCTGGCGCGGGAGCCGTCGGTGCTGCAACAGACCATCCGCTACGACAAGGACGAGCTGGTGGCGCATTCGCCGATCACCGAAAAGCATCTGGACGGCGGCATGACCATCGAGGCGCTGTGCGCGGCCACCATCCAGTACAGCGACAACACGGCGGCCAACCTGCTGATGCGCCACCTCGGCGGACCGGAGGAGGTGACCGCCTACGCCCGCTCGATCGGCGACCGGCAGTTCCGCCTGGACCGCTGGGAGACCGCGCTCAACAGCGCCATCCCGGGCGACCCGCGCGACACCACCACGCCGGCGGCAATGATGGCGTCGCTGCACAAGCTGACACTGGGCGAGGCGCTGCCGCCGGCCAAGCGCGCGATCTTGACCGATTGGTTGATCGGCAACACGACCGGTGCCACCCGCATCCGCGCCGGCGTGCCGTCGAGCTGGACGGTGGGCGACAAGACCGGCGCCGGCGACTATGGCACCATTAACGACATCGCCATCCTGTGGCCGCCGGGCGGTAGACCGCCGATCGTGCTGGCCGTTTATCTCACGCAGCCGGGAAAGGACGACAAGACGCGCCCCGAAATCCTCGGTCAGGCGGCGAAGATTGTCATCGATGCCTTCAAGGTGGGCTAAACTACGGCCCTTAACACTAGTGGGCCACCCATGACGAACAGAAAACAGCCGCCAGCCAAAAATCCCGCCGAGGCGCCGGTGGGCCGCGCGCCCAATCCCTTCCTCAACGCTGAGTTGTATTCCCGCATGCGCGACTACACCGAGCGCGACGCGGCGTTTTCGAAGGAATTGAAGGCGATCGGCGAGAGCGGCGCGGGCAAGCGCAGCACCGACGCGCGCAAGGCGCCGTCGCTGGCGGTGCTGCGCGGCGTGGTCAAAAAGGGTTTGCCGCTGTGGACCATGCTGGACCGCATCGTCGACGGCGTCGAGAGCGGCTTGTGGGAACCGTGGCTGACGGCCTACGGCTTCGAGCTGCGCGGCGTCAACTACGCCAAGACGGGCGAGCGCAACGCGCGGCTGGCGCTGGACATCAGCCTCGGTTCGAAGGCGCACACGGCGTTCGCCAACGCCGGCGTGGGCAACTGGCGCAGCCTGGTGGTGGAGGATTGCGCCCAGGTGCAGATCGACAAGCCGACCGAAAAGGCGCCGGCCAAGGCCCACGCCATCTTCTTCCTGGATGCGCCGCCGCAAAGTTGAGGCGTGATTCGCATCACGCGATTCGGTCTAGCGAGCTTTTATTTCTCCCACTCGAGGTGCACCACCTTGTAGCCCTTGTCCTTCAATAGCCTGAGCAGCGAGGGCAGGGCCTTGACCGTCGGGCCGTTGGCGTCGTGCATGAGTATGATGCCGCGGCCGGGCTTGGTCAGGTTCTCGGCCAGGCGGACCATCAAGACTTCGGTCGTGTCGTGTGGCAGCCAGTCGTTGATGCCCAGGTCGATCGACATCACGGTCACCTTGGCGGCCTTGAGCGCCGCGAGCATCGTCGGCGTTTCTTCCAGATACGGGAAGCGGTAAGCCGGCGCCGACACGCCGAACGCGGCGTGATAGGCGGCCTGGTTCTTGCTCAGGTCGTCGAGTTGCTGCTGCGCGCCGAGCTCGGACAAATGTGGATGCGTGTTGCTGTGGATGCCGGCCGAATGGCCCTCGGCGACGACGCGCCGCGCCAGTTCCGGCGACCGCGCCAACTTGTCACCGAGCATGAAGAACGTCGCCTTGACGCATTGGTCGGCCAGGGCCGCGAGCACGGCGGGCGTGCCCGCCGGTTCCGGTCCGTCGTCGAACGTCAGCACGACCTCGCCTTTTTCCAACGGCAGCGCGGCATGCTGTTGCGTGCCATAGAGCGCGCCGTCGCGCGGCAGTTTGATGGTGCGGCTGGTGCCGAGCTTGTCGGCGCCGCATTCGGCGGCCAGAACGGGGCCGGCCAGCGAGGCCAGCATGCCCATTGCCACGAGTTTTGTGACTTTTCCGGTAGAAAGCATTTTCAGACGGCGCGTTTGCGGCGTGCCAGGGCCGACACCAGCGCGATGCCAGCCAGCATCATGGCATAGGTTTCCGGCTCGGGGACGGCGCTCACGGCCAGTTGCGTGCCTTCGATCAGCGCCGCCGGGCTAAGGATGTTTTCGAAGCCGCCGGTCCAGACGCCCGCCTCGGTCGAGAGCGCATAGTTGGCCAGGTTTCCGGTGGTCCAGGTCGCCGAGGTATCGACGGCCGAACCGGTCAGCCAGTAGGTGCCGGCGCCGAGCGTCCAGTTCAGGTTGGACAGGGAGGCGCCGGTGAGCACGCCGGTCAGGTCGCTCGAGTACAGGAGCTTGCCCGATGGCAGTTGCTGGAAGTCGCCGGGGTTGGGCATGCCGGTGGTATCCGGCTGGAACGATGTCATGATGCCCAAGGTGAGCTTGCCCAAGCCGCTCGCGTTATCGATGGCGGTGCGGATCGAGGTGATTTTCGTCTCGGCGGTCAGCGTGAAACGCACGGCATGGCTTTGCTCGTGGTGCGTGCCATCGGCATCGGTGCCGTTGTCGACCGCGTACTGCAGGAAATCGTTGGGGCCGAAGCTGTCGAAGACGACGGCCGCGTTCGCCGAGCCGGCCAGCAAGCCGAGTACGAGCATTGGGATGGCAAAAAAGCGTGTTGGTGACATGACAAACTCCGTAATTTCAAACAAGTAGGAAAAGCACAATACCATTATTACATGCCGACTTGTTAATTGAAATCATGAAATTAATTGCTGACGTGAAATCGACACGTTGTTATTTAACACATTTGCCGGGCGGGTGGCGTACCGCAGCGCGCATCGCCCCGGCGCAGCGGGCACGGCGGTGTTGCGACTATTGTTTTGATACTAACTTGACGGCGCCGCCGGGCAACCGGACCAGTTGCCGCCGGCCGGAATATGCTCGCCTTTCATGACCAGGGTTAGCGCGCCGAGGCGGGCGTTGTCGCCGACCACGGCGCTGTACAGCACCGCGCTGCGCGGTCCCAAATAAACGCGCGCGCCGATGGTCACCTCGTCGATTTTCATCACCCGGTCCTCGAACAGGTGGGTCTGCGGACAGGTGAGGGCATTGAGTTCGCTATGGTCGCCGATGCGCACGCAATCGAATTCGGTGATGTCGGTGGTGTCCAGATAGACGCCCTTGCCGATTTTCGCGCCCATCAGGTTGAAGGCCAGCGGCAGCCACGGCGTGCCGCGCAGGTAGCGCATGAAATTGGGCACGGCGATGCCCTCGTACAGATTGGTGACGCCCTCCGACAGCCAGACGAACGGCGTCCACATCGGCGCCGAGCGCTTGCGATAGCGGCCGATCAGTATCCACTTGAGCAGCGCCACGAACACGTAGTTGCCGACACCGTAGACCAGCCCCGCCAACGTCAGGTCCCAGATCACCTCCGCCCAGCGGCCGGCGCCGGCCGCCGGCATCACCTCCATCACCAGGGTGTAGCCGACCGCGATCACCAGCGCGTGCGGCGCGACGATGCGGAACGCCTCGATCAAGCCGCGGCCGAGCCGGCGCATGGCCGAAGGGTGGAATGTCAGCGACTCGGGATAGCCGCTGGTCTGCTCGCGCGCGGGCAGGTTGATCGCCGGGGAGCCGAGCCAGGTGTCGCCGCTGTGCATGCGCGCGTTGTCCGGCGCGCGCGAATGGACGCCGATCAGCACCTGCTCCGGCAGCACCGTGCCGTCCGGGATGTAGGCGCCGTTGCCGACGAAGCTGCGGTTGGAGATCACCGTCGGCTGCATGGTCATCCAGCCGCCGTCGATTTCCTCGTCGCCCAGCATGACGGCATCGGCGATGAAGGTCTCGTCGCCCAGGGTCAGCATGTCGGGCACCACGCCCAGCGCGGTCGAGATCTCCGCGTCCTTGCCGACTTTGGCGCCCAGCAGCCGATACCAGTACGGCGCGAACACGGTGGCGTAAATGCCGTGCAGGACCTGCAGGCTCGATTCCTGGATCTGGCTAACCAGCCATTTGGCGCAGTAGGTGTTGCTGTGCACCGCGAAGCGGCCCGGCTTCAATTTCGGCAGCACGGTCCAGCGGATGCCCGCCGACAGCAGCGCCGTGAGCAGGATCAGCACCGCGCTGGCGGGGAAGGCCAGCAGGAAGTAGCGCAGCAGGCGGATGCCCATGCCGTCGCCCTGGATCGCCGGCATCACGCCGATTTCGTCGAACCAGTCGATCAGCACGAAGCTCGGGAACACCGGCATGAAGAACAGCGTGACGATCAGCAGGATGCCGGCCACGAAGAACAGGCCTTCGCCCAGGCTGCGCGCGCGCGTCAGCTCCGGGCGTGGCGGCAGGCGCGCGGGATCGAAGGCGCCGGCATCGCGCGCCGGCGAGCCGGCCCACACGCGGCCCGCCGGCACGCGGGCGCCGTCGCCCAGCGCCGATTGCCCGTCCAGGTGGCCCTGCGCTTCGACATGGGTGTTCCCTTCGAGGATGGCGAAGGAACTCACACATGTGTCGCGTTCCAGCGTGATGCGGCCAAGTCGCAGCACGCCGCGCTCGACGCGGGCGTTCTCGAAATTGACGGCGTTGCCGATGCTGGCGTTGTCGGCGATGGTCAGCAGATCGGGCACGCGCACGCTCATCGAGCCTATCGTCACGTCGCGGCCGATCTTCGCGCCCAGCGCGCGCAGCCACCAGGCGTTGAGCGAGGAGCCGCTTAACAGATACGCCGGCGCCGCCTCGACCAGGCGGTCGGCCAGCCACCAGCGGTAGTAGGTCAGGCCCCACAGCGGATAGTCGCCGGCCTTGATGCGGCCGGCGATCAGCCATTTGCCGCCGATGGCGATGGCGAACTCCAGCACCGTCGCCAGCAGGAACACGCCGACCGAGGCGGCGATGGCGCGCCTCACCGAGTCGCCCGGATCGCCGGTGAAGAAATGGTAGGTGAAGAACGGCGCCAGCCACTGCGCCATGCGCAGCGCCACCAGCGCCGGCATCACGGCCGCCTGGGCCAGGCCGCAGGTCCAGCGCTTGAGGGCGGAGGGCGGCGTCCATTCTGCTTCCTTCGTGCTGGCGCCGTGCGCCTCGCCGAGCACCCGCGCGATCTTGCCGACCTCGCGCTGCTGATAGATGTCGCGCACGGTGACGTGGGCGTAGCGCGGATCGGCGCGCAGGGCCGACGCTAGGCGCGCGGCGAAGAACGAATGGCCGCCAAGGTCGGAGAAGAAGTCGGCGTGGCGCAGGATAGGCTGGCCGGGGAACAGTTTGCCAAGGGCGGCGAACAGCGCTTCCTCGGCGGGCGTTTCGGGCAGGTCCGAATCCTCGGCGCCGGCGGCCGGCGCGGCGCTGAGCTGCGTGGCCTTCAGCGTCTTGCGGTCGATTTTTCCGGAGGTCAGGCGCGGCATGGCGTCCAGGATTTCGTAGCGTCCCGGGACCATGTAGGGCGGCAGCTTGTCGGCCAGGCCGGCGCGCAGCGCGCGCGGGTCCAGCGTCACGCCGGCTTCGGCGACCAGGTAGGCGACCAGCTGGTCGATGCCGTCGTCCTTGCGCAGCAGGACCGCCACGGTGCCGACGCTGCCGGCCTGTGCCAGCAGCGCTTCGATCTCGCCCAGCTCCACGCGGAAGCCGCGTATCTTGACCTGGTCGTCGGCGCGGCCAAGGCAAACCACTTCGCCGTCGGCGGCTATGCGGGCCAGATCGCCGGTGCGGTACAGGCGCTCGTCATGCCGGCCGGTGGACCAGGGATTGGGCAGGAATTTTTCCGCCGTCAGATCGGGGCGGCCAAGGTAGCCGGCCGCCAGGCCGGGACCGGTGATGCACAACTCGCCGATCTCGCCGCGCGGCAGCAGGCGCAGGGGCGCGCCAGGCGCGGCGTCCGCATTCGCTTCGATCACCAGCAGGCCGTAGTTGGGCAGCGGCGTGCCGATGGTGACCGGGTGGCCGGGCCGCAGGCGCGCCAGGCTGGCCGATACCGTCGCCTCGGTCGGACCGTAGGTATTGAACATCTGGCGGCCGTCGCGCGACCAGCGCTCGACCAGCGATTCCGGGCACATCTCGCCACCGAGGTTGATCAGCCGCAGGCTCGGCACGTCCTGGTTGAACAGCGCGAGCAGGGTGGGGACGGCGTGCAGCACCGTCACCTGATGCCGATCGAGCATGCGCGGCAGCGTCTCCGGATCGCCGCTGATCTCCTTGGGGCCGATCCACAAAGTGGCG
Organism: Burkholderia sp. LMU1-1-1.1; assembly: GCF_040675865.1. Taxonomy (NCBI): domain Bacteria; kingdom Pseudomonadati; phylum Pseudomonadota; class Betaproteobacteria; order Burkholderiales; family Burkholderiaceae; genus Burkholderia; species Burkholderia sp. LMU1-1-1.1. Next base: position 99,699 of record NZ_JBEGHG010000009.1, read on the forward strand.
CCGGCCAGATAGGCGATCCAGATCTCCTCGAACGACATGTCGAAGGCCACCGAGAAGCCTTGATACACCTTGTCGGCCGCCGTCACGCCCAGCACCGCGTTTTCGCTGCGCAGGAAGTGGCAGATGCTGCGCTGGGTGATCAGGATGCCCTTCGGTTTGCCGGTCGAGCCGGAGGTGTAGATCACGTAGGCCGGCAGGTCGGGCGAGACCTGGCCGCGCCGCGCCGCCGGAGGATGGGATGGGTCCAGCAGCGCCTCGGCCGTCCACACCGGGCGGCCGAGTCCGGCCAGGCGGGGCGCGAAGGCGGCGCAGGTCAGCACGCCGGCGCCGTCGGCGTCGTCCAGGCACACTCGCAGGCGGTCGACCGGGGTGTCCTCGTCGACCGGCAGCCACGCGGCGCCGGCCTTGGCGATGCCGGCCTGCAGCACCAGCAGCTCGATCCCGCGCGGCAGCCACAATCCGACGATCCGGCCCGGCCGCACGCCGGCCTCGATCAAGCGTCCGGCCACCAGGGTGGCCTGCGCGTCGAGTTCGCGGTAGGTGAGGCGGCGGTCGCCGCAGATCAGCGCGATCTGGTCCGGGGTGCGGCGGGCGGTCGCCTCCAGCAGATCGGCCAGGATCTCCTCGCGCAGCAGCTCGCTTTGCTGGTGACCGTAAAGAATGTCGGGATGCGGTTGCGGAAGCGTAAGGCGTGGTGTTGCTGACTCGATTACTGGCTCGTTCATGCTGAAACTTTATTAATGGCGTGGGGTCATTGTACGGTACGCCTTCATCTTCCTCCATGGGAAGAATGCAAGTTCTGCTTACAGCCTTTACAATAGGAAATAAGAACCCCTGATTCATTCGCCGTTTCAAAAAGGAGTCGCATGTTACCGAACCGTCCTCATATCGCCCCGATGCAATTTGACGATCCGATTGCCGCTTACGAACAGGTTCTGGCCATTTATGACGCCAACATCGCCCATCTGCGCGATGCCATGAAACGCTTTGTCGCCGGGGAGGACCTCGGCGAGCATGTGCGGGCTTGCTACCCCTTCGTGCGCGTCCACACGGACACCGTCGCGCGCGCCGATTCGCGGCTGGCCTTCGGCTTCGTCGCCGGTCCCGGCACCTACGAAACCACCTTGACCCGGCCGGATTTGTTCGCCCGCTACTACCAGGAACAGTTCCGGCTGCTGCTCAAGAACCACGGCCACCACCAGCAGGTGCGGCTGGAAGTGGGCACCAGCGCGCAGCCGATCCCGATCCATTTCTCGTTCGCCGAGCACGAGCACATTGAAGGCAGCATGACGGCCGAACGGCGCCTGTTGATGCGCGATGTGTTCGACTTGCCCAATCTTGCCGCGATGGACGACGGCATCGCCAACGGCACCCACGAGCCGCCGCCGGGCGAGGCGCATCCGCTGTCGCTGTTCACGGCGCCGCGCGTCGACTACTCGCTGCAGCGGCTGCGCCACTACACCGGCACCTCGTGCGAGCATTTCCAGAAGTTCGTGCTGTTCACCAATTACCAGTTTTACATCGACGAATTCGTCAAACTCGGCCACGAATTGATGGCGGCGGCCGGGCCCGAGCACGACTACATCGCCTTCGTCGAGCCGGGCAACATCATCACGCGCCGCGTCGGCGAGTCGGTGCAGGCGATTGACGCGCTGGGTGCCGCATTGCCGCGTCTGCCGCAGATGCCGGGTTACCACCTGATCCGCGCGGATGGCGCCGGCATCTCGATGGTCAACATCGGCGTCGGCCCGGCCAACGCCAAGACCATCACCGACCACATCGCCGTGCTGCGTCCGCACGCTTGGCTGATGCTGGGTCATTGCGCCGGCCTGCGCAACACGCAGGAGCTGGGCGACTACGTGCTCGCGCACGGCTATGTGCGCGAGGACCACGTGCTCGACGAGGATTTGCCGCTGTGGGTGCCGATTCCGCCGCTGGCCGAGGTGCAGGTCGCGATCGAAGCGGCGGTGGCCGAGGTGACGCAGCTGACCGGCCACGACCTCAAGCGCATCATGCGCACCGGCACGGTCGCCAGCACGGACAACCGCAACTGGGAATTGCTGCCGCAGCGCACGCCCGAGCGGCGGTTCAGCCAGAGCAGGGCGATCGCGCTGGACATGGAAAGCGCGACCATCGCCGCCAACGGCTTCCGTTTCCGCGTGCCGTACGGGACCTTGTTGTGCGTCAGCGACAAGCCGATGCACGGCGAAATCAAGCTGCCGGGCATGGCCAACAAGTTTTACCGCGACCGGGTCGACCAGCACCTGCGGATCGGCATCCGCGCCGTCGAAATGCTGCGCGACCTCGGCGTCGACCGGCTGCACAGTCGCAAACTGCGCAGCTTCACCGAAGTCGCCTTCCAATAACAACCCCGGGGGTCAAGTCTGGCATTCGGACACGGACTCAGTTGTAAGGCTGCTTTCTCGGACGAGATCGTGTCCGATTGTCAGACTTGACCCCGGGGTGGTTTGTCGGCAAAACGAATTGTTGCATTCCGCGCCTATCCGCTCTTTAATCTTGCACTAAAACATAAATTCCTGCGGGAAAGCGTAGCCAATGTGGCTATAATTTCCCTGTACGAGGAGCCGTTCGGCGGTGCGTGGCGCTCCTCCTGAGCGGGGCGCCGGCTTGGTCGGGCGGCGGCGAGGGTGCGGCAACCGCGGGGGGCGCGATGGCCAGAGGAGTCGACTTTTCACAGGTGTTACTCGTTGCGACGGTGCTTTGCGCGACATCGGCGCGGGCCAGGGTCGCGGACGGCAGCGTCATCGCCGACATGTCGCTCGAGCAGTTGAGCGATGTCATCGTGACGTCCGTGTCGCGCCAGGAAGAGCGCCTTGGCACCACGGCCGCGTCGGTGTTCGTCATCAGCGCCGGCGATATCCGGCGCAGCGGCGCGCAGTCGCTGCCCGAGGCGCTGCGGCTGGCGCCCAATCTGCAGGTGGCCCAGGTCGACGCGCGCAATTGGGCCGTCACCGCGCGCGGCTTCAACAACGCCTTCGAGAACAAACTGCTGATGCTGATCGATGGCCGCAGCGTTTATTCGCCGCTGTTTTCCGGCGTCTTCTGGGACGCCCAGGATGTGGTGATGGAGGACGTGGAACGCATCGAGGTGATCAGCGGTCCCGGCGCGACGATCTGGGGCGCCAACGCGGTCAACGGCGTCATCAACGTCATCACCCGCTCGTCGGCCGACACCCAGGGCGGCCAGCTGAGCGCCATCGGCGGCGACCGCGACCACAACGCCTCGGTGCGCTACGGCGGCAAGCTGGCCAACGGCGGCACCTATCGCGTCTATGGCAAATACCAGAAGCTGAACGATACCTTCACCGCCACCGGCGTCAACACCAACTTCGGCATGGAGCGCAGCCAGGCCGGTTTCCGGACCGACTGGGCCCTGGCCGAGGGCGCGCTGAGCGTCTCCGGCGACGGCTACCAGGGCCACCTGGGCCAGTTCCGCCGCGCGCCGGTGCAGATCTCCGGCGCCAATCTGATCACCCGCCTGACCCGCAAGCTGTCGCCCGACGCCAACCTGCGCCTGCAGGTCATCCTGGACCACACCGAGCGCAACCAGCCCGGCGCCTTCATCGAGCGCCTGTCCACGCTCGACCTCGACGCCCAGCACGACCTGCGCCTGGGCCAGCGCAACGTGCTGACCTGGGGCGGCGGCTACCGCCATAGCCGGGACCGGGTGACGAACTCGACCGAATTTGCGTTCCTGCCCGGCGACCTCGATCTGCATTGGGCCAATCTGTTCGTCCAGGACGAATACGCCGTCACGCCGGACCTCAAGCTGACCGCCGGCGCCAAGGTCGAACATAATAAGTACACCGGCGCCGAATACCTGCCCAGCCTGCGTCTGGCGTGGACCCCGGCGCCGGACCAGTTGGTTTGGAGCAGCCTGGCCCGCACCGTGCGCGCGCCGTCGCGCTTCGACCGCGACCTGTACTTTCCAAGCCGGCCGGTCGTCTCCGGCGGCCGCACGGTGTATATATATGGCGGCGGGCCCAACTTCCAGTCCGAGGTGGCCAAGGTGGTCGAGCTGGGCTACCGCGCCCAGCCACTGCCGACGCTGTCCTATTCGGCCACCGCCTTCTACAGCCGCTACGACAAATTGCGCACGCTGGAACCGCAGACCAGCCCGACCGCCCCGGCGTTGCTGGCGTTCGAGAACCGGGCGGAGGGCGACACGCGCGGCGTCGAGCTGTGGGGCACCTGGCAGGCGGCGCCCGTCTGGCGGCTGAACGCCGGGCTGGTGGCGCAGCGCGTGAACCAGCGCCTGCTGCCGGGCAGCCGTGATTTCAGTGCCACCAACCCGTCCCTGCCGACCAACGACCCCAGCCACCACTGGTTGCTGCGCTCCTCGTACGACCTGACCGACCGCAGCGCGCTGGACCTGACGCTGCGCCGCATGGGCGCGCTGCCGTCGCCCGCCGTGCCGGCCTACTACGAGCTGGACGCCCAATGGATGTGGCAACCGCAGCCCACGCTGGACGTGGCGCTGATCGGGCGCAACCTGCTGCACCGGTCCCATGTGGAGTATGGCGGCGGCGCGGGCCGCAGCATGATCGAGCGCGGCGTGCAGCTGAAACTGACGCTGCGTTTTTGACGTGGCGACCACCGGCGCCCCGGCACGCGCGCACGGCGGCATCGCGGCCGCGCCATCGCTGCCGCGGGCGCGGTTGCCGTCGTTGCTGCCCTTCCTTGTGTCGCTGCTGCTGTTCACGTGGTCGCTGCCACCCCCGGCGGCGGCGGCCGGGGACGCCGACCCGTCGCGCGTCGCGGCGCAGGTCAAGGCGGCCTATATCTACCGTTTCGCCGAATACATCGAGTGGCCGCCGGCCGCCTTCGCCGACGACGCCGCGCCGCTGGTGATCGCCGTGGTGGACGCCGACCAGGTCGCCGCCGAGTTGAACCAGCTGCGCCAGACCCGCCAGATCAAGGGGCGCGGCGTGACCGTGCGCACCTTGCGCGCAGGCGATCCCGCCGGCGCCATCCAGGTGCTGTACATCGGCACCCAGGACGACGCGCGCGTCAAGCGCACGCTCGAGGCGGCGGCGACCCAGGGCGTGCTGGCGATCACCGACGGCGCCGGCACGCTGGCCGCCGGCAGCGCCATCAGCTTCGTGCCGGTCGATAACCGCATCCGTTTCGACGTGTCGCTGGCGCACGCCGAGCGCAGCGGCTTGAAGATCAGCGCGAGGTTGTTGGCGGTGGCGCACAAAATCGAGGGGGGAAGACCATGAAGCTGAGAATACGCTCGGTGCGCCACAAGCTGCTGCTGCTGGTGCTGGCGACCAACCTGTGCGCGCTGGCGCTGGCCGGCGCCGGCCTGCTGTACCGCGACCTGCGCGAGAACCGCGCCACCACGGTGCGCGAGCTGACCTCGATCGCCGCCATCCTGGGGCAGGGCAGCGCGCTGGCGATCGAGTTCGACGACCCCAAGGTCGCCACCGAAAACCTGGCGCTGCTGCGCGCCAACCCCAACATCCTGACGGCGGCGATCTACACCGCAGGCGGCAAGCGCTTCGCCGCCTACCGGCGCGACGCCGACTCGCCGGCCGCGCCGGCGACATTGGCGCCGGCCGACGGCGCCGAATTCGGCGCCGGCGAACTGACCGTGTTCCAGCGCATCACCGGCAGCGACACGGTGCACGGCACCGTCTACCTGCGCGAACGCTACGACCTGGCGGCCTGGCTGCGCGGCTACCTGGCCATCCTGGCGGCAGTGTTGCTGGGCAGCCTGCTGCTCGGCCTGGGCCTGTGGTCGCTGCTGCAGCGCTGGATTTCGGGACCGATCATGGGCGTGAGCGAGATCGCGCGCCAGGTCGTGCGCGAACGCGACTACCGCCTGCGCGCACCCAAGGACAGCGAGGACGAAGTGGGGCAGCTGGCCGACGCCTTCAACGGCATGCTGCAAACGCTGGAACACGAGATCACCGAGCGCGCCGCCGCCGAGACGGAGGTGCGCGCGCTCAACGCCGGCCTGGAGGAGCATGTGGCGGCGCGCACCGCCGAACTGCGGGTCGCCAACGCGGCGCTGGAGGCGCGCACCGTGGAGGCCGAGGCGGCAAGCCGCGCCAAGGCCGACTTCCTGGCCAATATGAGCCACGAGATCCGCACGCCGATGAACGGCATACTGGGACTGGCCTACCTGCTCGACCAGCGTCCGCTCGACGCCGACGCGGCCGACCTGGTGCGCAAGATCCGCAACGCCGGCCGCTCGCTGCAGGCCATCATCAACGATATCCTCGACTTTTCCAAGATCGAGGCCGGGCGGCTGGAGATCGAGCGCGTGCCCTTCAAGCTGTCCGATGTGCTCGACAACCTGGCCAGCATCATGGCCGCCAGCGCCGGCGACAAGGATGTGGAACTGACGATCGCGCCGCCGCCGCCGGGCATCGGCCAGCTGGTGGGCGACGCGCTGCGGCTGGAGCAGGTGTTGATCAACCTGACCGGCAACGCCATCAAGTTCACCGAGCGTGGCTCCCTCGGCATCGGCCTGACGCTGCTGGAACACGACGGCCAGCGCGCCGTGCTGCGCTTCGCCGTCACCGACACCGGCATCGGCATCGCCGAGGACAAGTTGAAGCACATCTTTTCCGCCTTCAGCCAGGCCGACACCTCGACCACGCGGCGCTTCGGCGGCTCCGGCCTGGGATTGACCATCTGCCGCTATCTGGTCGAACACATGGGCGGCGAGATCGGCGTGACCAGCGCGCCGGGGCGCGGCAGCGAGTTCTGGTTCACCATCCCGTTCGAATGCGTGGACGCCGGCCAGGTCGAACCGGCCGCGCTGAGCAACCTCGATGTGCTGGTGGTCGACGACAGCGACATCTCGCGCGACAATATCGCGTCGATGGCGCGCGCGCTGGGCTGGCGCGCCAGCCAGGCCGTCTCCGGCGCGCTGGCGCTGGACTGCGTCCATCAGCGCCATCTGGCCGCCGGCGGCTTCGACGCGCTGCTGCTGGACTGGCAGATGCCGGGGATGGACGGCATGCAGCTGGCGCGCCAGATCCGCGCCAGCTATCCGGACGACGCCCAGCCGGTGCTGATGATGGTGACCGCCTACGCCCGCGACGAGTTGCTCAGGCATAGAGACATCGGGCTGGTCGACGGCATCCTGACCAAGCCGGTGACCAGCTCCTGCCTGTACAACGCGCTGGCGCAGGCGCAGGCACGGCGGCGCCAGGGGGCGCAGGGCGACGGCGCGCAGGAACGCCCGGCCAGCGTGCGTCTCGCCGGCGTGCGCGTGCTGGTGACCGATGACAGCGACATCAACCGCGAGGTGGCTTCGCGCATCCTGAGCGCCGAGGGGGCCACGGTCAGCGTGGCCCGCGACGGGCGCGAGGCGGTCGACTGGTTGTTGCGGCAACCGCACGCGGTCGACATCGTGCTGATGGATGTGCAAATGCCCGTGCTCGATGGCTATGGGGCGACGCGGCTGCTGCGCCAGTCGCCGCTGTTCGACGATCTGCCCATCGTGGCGCTGACGGCGGGCGCCTTCAAGAGCCAGCAGGATGAGGCGCGCGCGGCCGGCATGGACGCCTTTGTAGCCAAGCCGTTCAATGTCGATGAACTGATGGAGGTGGTCAGGCGCCTGGCGCGCGGCGGGCCGGCGCGGGCCGCCGAGGACGCGGCGTCCTTGCCATCGTCCCTGCCATCGCCTTTACCTTTGATGGCGCCGCTCGCCGGCGTCGACATCGAGCGCGCGCGGCTGGTATGGAGCGAGTGGGAAGCCTACGGCGCGGTTCTTGGCCGCTTCGCCGCCGACTACGGCGACGTCGCCGACCGGCTGGATGCGGAACTGGCGGCGCGCGGCACCGCCGGCATGGACGCCTTGTGCCATCAACTGAAAGGCGTGGCCGGCAATCTGGCGCTGCCCGAGATATCCCGGCTGGCGGGGGAGCTGCAAAAAGCGGCCGCGCACGGCGGCGACGCCGCCGGGCTGATCGCGCAACTGCGCGGCGCCCTCGCCACGGCGCTGGAATCGATCGCCGCGCTGGCGTCGCAGGTGGAGCGTAGCGGCGCGGCGGGGCAGGCGGCGCCCGCGGCCGCCCAGGTCGCGACGGAGGACGGGCCGCCGTCCCCCCCGGTCGCGGAGGAACTGCTGGCCGCTTTGCTCGAATGCCTGGACCAGGACAACCCCGACGTCGCGGCGCCGCTGCTGGCCGCGCTGGCGCCGTTGCTGCCGGCGGAGGCGGTATCCGCCGTGCGTTCGCGGCTGGACGACTTCGACTTTCGCGGCGCCGAGGCCGAGGTGCGGGCGTTGATCGCGCTGGCGCCGGGCGGCGCGGGAGACGCGCGATGACCGCCCCCATCCTCATCATCGACGATGAGCCAAGCAACCTGGCCACGCTGCGCGCCATCCTCGGGCCGGACCATGTGCTGGCGTTCGCGCGCAACGGCGCCGAGGGCCTGGCGGCGGCGCGCAAGCACCGGCCGGCCCTAATCCTGCTGGACGTGCAGATGCCCGACATGGACGGCTACACCGTCTGCCGCCAGCTCAAGGCGCAGGCCGACACCAGCGACATCCCGGTGATCTTCGTCTCGGCGATGAGCGAGGTGGTCGACGAGGCTGCCGGTTTCGCCTGCGGCGCGGTCGACTACATCGTCAAGCCGGTGTCGCCGGCGCTGGTGCGCGCGCGCGTGCGCACCCACCTGTCGCTGGTCAACGCCAACCGGCTGGCCCATTATGTGCGCGAGCTGGAATCGCACCAGCAAAAGATCGCCCGGCTAAGCCGCATCAAGACCGTCCTGAGCGGCATCAATTCGGCGGTGATACGCATCCGCGACCGTGCCGCGCTGTACGACGAGGCCTGCCGCGTCGCCGCCGAGGATGGCGGCTTCGACACGGCCTGGATCGCGCTGCGCGACGGCGGCGGAATGCGGGCCGCCGCCTGGCGCGGCACCGATCCGGAGCGGCTGGACCGGCTGCTGCAAGCGATGGCGCTGGAAGCCAACGATGAAGTGAGCGTGCCACGGCGCGCGCTGGCGCAGGCGCGCGCGGTTTGCTGCAACGACCTGCGCGCGCCGGAGCAGGGCGGGGCGGCCTGCCGCGACGCGCGCGAACACGGCTTCCTGTCGCTGACGGCGATACCGCTGATGCAGGGCACGGCGGCGGCCGGGGTGATGGTGCTGTACGCGCGCGACGCCGACTATTTCGACGCCGAGGAGCTGATGCTGCTGGACGACCTGGCCGGCGACATTTCCTTCGCCATGGAGTACATCGCGCAGGAGGAACGCGTCAATTACCTGTCCTACTACGACCCCGTGACCGGGCTGCCGAACCAGGCCCTGTTCCATGACCGGTTGGGCCAGATCATCCAGTCCGGCAAGCACGAGGGCGGCCACGCCTTCGTCTTCATGATCAACCTGGATCGCTTCAAGCGCCTCAACGACACGCTCGGCTCGCGGGTCGGCGACCAGGTGCTGCGCATCGTCGCACAGCGCCTGGTCGACGGCCTGGGACGCCCGTGCACGGTGGCGCGGCTGGCCGGCGACACCTACGTCGTCGCCGGCGCCTGCGGCGTCAACGAGAATCTGCTGCCGGTCATCGAGCACGCGGCCGAATTGATCGGGCAACCGGCGCAGGTGGACGGCAACGACATCCGCCTGAGCGTCCATGGCGGCATCGCCAGCTATCCGCGCGACGGCGCCGACGCCGAGACGGTGTTCCGGCACGCCGAGGCGGCGCTCAAGCAGGCCAGGGCCGGCGGCGGGCGGCTGTCGTTTTATTCGCCCGAGCTCAACGCGGCGATGATCGCCAAGCTCGAACTCGAAACCATGCTGCGCCGGGCCAGCGAGCAGCGCCAGTTCGTCATGTACTACCAGCCCAAGGTCGATCTGCGCACCGGCCGCATCGCCGCCGCCGAGGCCTTGATACGCTGGATACACCCGGAGCGCGGCATGGTCCCGCCGGCGCAGTTCATCCCGTTGGCGGAGGAGAGCGGCCTGATACTCGATATCGGCGCCTGGGTGATCGCCGACGTCTGCGCCCAGCAGGCTGCATGGGCGGCGGACGGCGTGCCCGTGGTGCCGGTGGCGGTCAACCTGTCGGCCCTGCAGTTCGGACAGGGCGACCTGGCCGCGCAGCTGGCGGGCCTGCTGGAGGCGCATGGGCTGAGCAGCAATCTGATCGAGCTGGAATTGACCGAGTCGCTGGTGATGCACGATCCGGCCGGCGCGGAGAAAACCATGCGCCAGTTGCGCGCCCTCGGGTTGCAGCTGTCGCTGGACGATTTCGGCACCGGCTATTCCTCGCTGGCGCACCTGAAGCGCTTCCCGTTCAACAGCGTCAAGATCGACCGCGCCTTCATCACCGACATCACGACCAATCCGGACGACGCGGCCATCGCCTCGGCCATCATCGCCATGTCGCACAATCTGCGCATGCTGGTCATCGCCGAAGGGGTGGAGACGGCGGCGCAATTCGAACAGTTGCGCCTCAAGGGCTGCGACCAGATCCAGGGCTATTATTTCAGCCCGGTGGTGCCGGCGACGGCGTTCGAGGCGATGCTGCGCGCCGACACGCATATCGAGCTGTCGGCGACGGCGGAGGTGCGCGAGCTGACGCTGTTGATCGTCGATAGCGAGGCGTCGCTGGTGTCGGCCGTCAAGCGGGCCTTGCGTTCGGAAGGCTACCGCATCGTCACGGCGGGCAGCGCGGAAGAGGCGCTCGATGTGCTGGCGCGCGTGCCGGTGCAAGTGATCCTGTGCGAGCACCGGCTGCCGGGCATGAGCGGTCCGAAATTCCTGGCGATCGCCACGCGGCTGTATCCGGACACGATGCGCCTGATATTGAGCGGCTACACCGAGTTGGAGTCGGTGCTGGAGGCGGTCAATCGCGGCGAGATCTACCGCTTTTTGACCAAGCCGTGGGACGATGTGCAACTGCGGCAAAACATCCGGGACGCGTTCAAGCGCCATCAGCCGACCCCGCCCTGAGCGGGGGGCGATGCGATAAATATCAGTGTATTTGCAAAATAGCATGCTAATATCGCAGCCGATTTACGTTGCGAAAACACAATAACTATTTTGGAGAACTCATGACTTCGTTTAAAACGCTGACCAACGCCGTGCTCGCCTGCGTCGCCATCCTGTCCACCCAGGCCCACGCCACGACCGTGGATTTTGAGGATGTGCCGGCTTATAGCCAGGGAGGTTTTTCCTCGAACGGCTTTGACTTCATTTTGGCCGGGGACGGCTCCGCCGTCACGCCCACGGGTTCCTACTGCGGTCCGCAGTGTCCGGACAACGGCACCCACTATGTCGTCGCGCCCTATGGCGTGGACGCGGCCTCGCTGACGATGACCAAGGCCGGCGGCGGCTTGTTCGCCCTGTCCAGCTTTGACGGCGCCGGCGCCTTCAACTTCGGCGACGGCTCCACCTTCATCCCCAACCAGATCGACGTCACCGGCGTGCTGGCGGGCGGCGGAACGGTGTACCAATCCTTCCTGATCGATAAATCGACGGGTGCCAACGGCAGTCTCAATTTCACGTCGTATGCCTTCTCGTCGGGCTTCAACAACCTGGTGTCGGTCCGCTTCAGCAGCAGCGGCAGCGATCTCCCCGAGTTCAACGGTTTCTCGGTCGATAACATCAACGCCACGGCCGTTACCGCCGTTCCCGAAGCTGAAACCTACGCGATGCTGCTGGCTGGCCTGGGGATGATGGGCGTTGTCGCCCGCCGTCGCAAGGCCTGACGCTTAGTCGGATCGCGATCGCGTCGCCAGCGCCACGATCGCGGCGCCGGCGGCGACGATCAGCGCGTCTTCAATCAGCCCGCTGCGGGTTTGGCCGATACTCGCCATGGCCCGCTTGCGGCCGGATAGCGTCAGATAGGCGAGCGGCACGGCGGTTGCCACCGCGACCGCCGCCCCGGCCTTTTCCCGCCCCTCGGGCGCCAGCGCGGCGCCCGCGATCCCGGCGCTCGCCACCCTTGCCAGCAGTCCCAGAAAGACCGTCCTGTCGGGCGCCGTTCTCATTTTATCGCCCAGCAGTTCGCCGACGCCCATGGCCAGCGCGCCGTATTTGAACACGGGACGATCCAGTAACACCAGCTTTCCAGTGGTGTGGCGGTGCGCGAGGCGCGCCGCCGAGATGGTGGCCATCGGCGTCATCGATCGCGCGCTGGCGACGGCGCCAATCAGGGCGGAGGCGAGCAGGCTGGTAATTTTCATCTTGTAACTCCCGGGTAAGTGGAGACTATGCCGCCCAGTTGGGCAACTACCCGGACAAGTCTAGCACCGGCATCAAGCGTTATCGCGCCGTGCGCACCGGTCAACCATCGTGTTAAGTGCGACAGCTAACCGTACTGATGAGACTGCCTACAATCCGCCTATTTGCCTTTCGGTTTCCAATCGTATTCCATGTAACGGGCGGCGGACAGCGCGCGCTCGGTGCCCAATTCCCGCTCCACGAGATGAAGCGAGCCATCGATACCTGCGGACAAGCCGGCGGTGGTGATCACCTTTCCCGCATCTACGAAGCGCTCGGCGACAACCTTTGTGGATGGGAAATTCTTCGCCAACTGAGGCCGCATCACCAATGTGGTAGTGGATGAAATCCCATCCAGCAGGCCCGCTTTGCCCAGTATGAACGCGCCGGAGCACACCGACATCACGACCTTGACCTTCTTGCTTCGCTCCTTGATCCAGTTTAGCAATTTCGGATCTTTCCAGGCTTCGACTATTCCGCCGCCCGGGACGATCAAGACATCCACCTCCGGCAAGTCCGAAAAATCGTAGTCGGGTGTCACCTTCAAACCATAGACAGATTCGACGGCGGATTTGGATTGCCCAACGGTGAATATCTTGGCTCCGCTGGCACCGAAAACCTCAATGGGGCCGGCGTAGTCGATCTCCTCGGCGCCCTCGAAAAGGAGCACCGCCACGCGCAAGTCGCTTTGAGCCATGTCGTGTGCATGGGCACCCATGGATGAAAGCAGCAAAAATAAACAAAGAAACCGATGCAAGAGGGTGAAACGTACCATGGAATTCCTCGGAAAATTAGTTGGCCGGCGGACACTATCAACAGGATAGCATCTTGCTCGGATGGAAAGTTCACACATTCCCACGCTGACTCCTCGGTCCCGCACGCTTATCGATACTTTTTTCGGTATCAAAAACCCGAAAAAATTGATTGGTTTGTTTTTTGTCTAGCCCCTAAGATGAAATCCGAAAGTTGCACCCAGCGTGGCAACTCTCCCATAAAACAGAAAACAGATAACACTGGAGACCTATGAACTACCTCGCATCCGGGACTTTCGAGTCCCAGGCAAAGCATCGCCTCGTCCTCAAATCCAGCGTCGCAGTGCTGGCCGCGGCCGGCCTTCTGAGCGCCTTCCCGGTTCTGGCACAAGATACTTCGGCGGCTCCAGTTGCTACCGCACCCGCCGCCGCTGAAACCCAGGCTCCCGCCGCCGACACCACTCCCGCTCCAGCCGCCGTCGTCACCGTGACCGGCGTGCGCCGCGCCGCGCAGACCGCGCAGAAGATCAAGCAGGATTCGGACAACGTCATCGATTCGATCGTCGCCGACGATATCGGCAAATTCCCGGACACGAACGTGGCCCAGACCCTGGCCCGCGTCAGCGGCATCCAGGTGCGCCGCAATGGCGGCGAGGCCGATACGGTGCTCATTCGCGGCCTGCCAGGCATCGCCACGCTGATCAACGGCCGCGAGATGTTCACCACCACCGGCCGCTATATCAAGCTGGCCGACATCCCTTCGACCATGCTGCAGCGCGCCGACGTCTACAAGTCGCAGAGCGCCGACCAGGTGGAGGGCGGCATCGCCGGCATTATCGACGTGCGCACCAACCGTCCGTTCGACTTCAAGGACTTCACCGCCAGCGCGCAGGTCGGCGCCAAGAACAAGGACAAGGCCAAGGCCACCGATCCGGAGTTGTCCGGCATGGTGTCGAACCGCTGGAAAACCGGCATCGGCGAAGTGGGTGCCTTGTTCGGCGTGTCGTCGATCAAGGACCGCTTCCAGGAGGAGCGCGCGTTCCAGACCTTCCCGATAGATAAAAGCTTCGCCGCGCCGAACCTGACCGGACCCGATCTGGTCGGCCTGCAGGACGTGCACGGCCAGCGCAAGCGCCAGGCAGCGAACTTCGCGCTGCAATGGAAGCCGAACGCGGATCTGGAAGTGTATGCCGAGGGGCTGCATTCGGTGTTGAAAAACACCGAGGAGACCGATTTCTTCGTCGGCCTGCCATGGGCGACGTCGGCCGACCAGATCAAGGTCACCAAGATCCCTGGCACCAACCAGACCGACACCATCACATCGACCAACGCGTTCACCATCCTGTCGACGCAGGGTCGCGAGAATACCAGCACCGCTTCGCAGTACGCGGTGGGCGCCAACTGGCGCGTGTCGCCGGGCCTGCGCGCGACCACCGAGCTGGCGACCACGCGCAGCAAATTTGATTGGGTCAATCCGATCCTCGACACCAGCCTCAATGTCGACAACGTGTTCGTCAAGACCAACGTCAACGGCGGCGCGTTCGTCCAGTATCAGAGTCCGGCGCTGAACGATCCAGGCAAGATCTTCCTGTCGCAATTCTTCGACCGCTATGGCAGGGATCGCGGCAAGTCGACCGACTGGCGTGGCGACGTGACCTACTCGCCGGAAGCGGATGGCTTCTTCAAGGAGTTCAGCGCCGGCCTGCGCCTGAACGAGCGCACCGCCAACTCGATCAAGTCGTTCGAAGGCAGCGTGCCGACTCCGGCCGGCATCGCCATGTCGAGTATTCCAGGCCTGTCGTGCAGCACCACGGAGTTCTCCGAGAATTACGGCACGCCGAAGTGGTCGACGCCTTGCGCCGGCTATTTGATCAACAACACCTCGGTGATCCGCGCCGCCGCCACCGGCAACGCCGCCGCCAGGGCGCTCGACCCGGCGTCCTTCTTCTCCAACAAGGAGAAGAACTACGCCTTCTACGGCAAAGCGAAGATCGGCTTCGACCTGGGCCAGTTCCCGGTCGATGGCGTGATCGGCGTGCGTGTGACCAAGACCGATTCGGATATCGAGGCTAACGACAGTGTCGATGGCGTCCTGGTGCCGACCTCCAAGGACTCGTCCAACACCGAAGTGCTGCCGAGCGCGAACTTCAAGCTGGCGTTGCGCAAGGATTTGCTTGCGCGTTTCGCCTACGCGAAGACGATGACGCGTCCGGACTTCGGCCAACTCAATCCCGCCACCGCGTACGTTAAACCGAACGGCACCACCAACGTGGCGACGGCGAGCGGCGGCAATTCGGACTTGAAGCCGTTCACAGCGCAGAACTTCGATACCTCGCTCGAGTGGTACTTCGCGCCGACCGGTTCCATTAGCGGCACGGTGTTCCGTCATAACTTCGACGGATACATCATGAACCGTGTGATATCGGAGACCTTCCAGGGCGTTCCCTACAATACTACTCGGCCGTTCAACACCGACAAGGGCCATCTGCAGGGCGTCGAGCTGGCGTACCAGCAGTTCTATGACGGTCTGCCTGGCTGGTTGAGCGGCTTCGGTTTGCAGGCCAACGTGACCTACAGCGAAGGCGGCGTGACCGCGTCCGAGAACAAGGATATCGAGGGCAAGCCGTTCGCCGGCATGTCGCGCCTGTCGTACAACATCGTGGCGCTGTATGAGAAAGAGGGCTGGTCGGCGCGCCTGGCGTACAACTGGCGCTCGAAGTTTGTCGACACCTACGCGGATACGCCGGACCGGGCCAACCCGAACCTGGTGCCGAAGGATTTGATCGTCAAGCCGATGTCGTCGCTCGATGGCTCCTTGAGCTACAAGGTGAGCGATCATGTTACCGTCAACCTGACCGGCACCAATCTGCTGAACTTCAAGTTCCAGGACTACTGGTCGGATTCGCGGATCTACCCGCGCGACACGCGCCGTTATGATCGCACGGTTGGCCTGTCGATGAATTTGAAGTATTGATGTCACCACGTCGTTAAAAAACTATCCCGCTTTTGCGGGATAGCTGCATTTTTAAGAGGTTGTAAATGTCGAATCAAAAACTATCGCTGTTGGAAAAAGTGGGCTTTGGCGCCGGCGACATGGCGCTGAACGTGGTGATTTCGTCGATGATGTTGATCATCACGTTCTTCTACACCGATATCTATGGACTGAAAACCTCCGACCTGGCCTTGCTGTTCCTGGTCGTCAAATTCGTCGGCGCCATCGCCGACCTGGTGGTGGGCCAGCTCACCGACCGCTATGCCAGCGCGCGCATGGGCCGCTATCGTCCATGGCTGCTGCTGCTCGCCGTCCCTTACGGCATCAGCGTGTTCTTCGTCTTCACCACGCCCGACTGGGGCTATGACGCGAAACTGATCTGGGCCTATTCGACCTACATCATCATGACGATCATGACCTCCGGCGTCGGCGTGGCCTATATCTCGCTGCCGAGCAGCCTGACCAACGATCCGCAGCAGCGCCTGTCGGCCAACGGCTACCGCCTGTTCTTCGCCAAGGTCGGCGCCTTCATGGTGACGGTGGTGGTGCCCATCCTCTCCGAGCGCTGGGGCGGCGGCAACGCGGCCACCGGCTACCAGGCGGCGATGGCCGTGATGGCGGCGATGGGCGTGGCGCTGTTCCTGTTCTGCTTCTTCACCACCAAGGAGCGCGTGCTGCACGTGGTGCAGCGCCAGTCGCTGTGGACGCAGCTCAAGGTGCTGCTGCAGAACGACCAGTGGCTGATCCTGTGCGGCGTCTGCGTGACCGGCACCATCGGCTATGTGCTGCGCGCCACGGCCGCCATCTACTACGTCAAATATTATCTGGGCGGCGACACCGCCACCGTGGCCACCTTCCTGTCGATCGGCGTGGTCGCGGCGATCCTGTCGATGGTCGCCTCGACCTGGATCACCAAATTCTATTGCAAGGTCAAGCTGTTCCGCTGGAGCCAGATCGCCGTGGGCGTGATCAGCGCCGCGATCTACTTCTTCGTCAAGCCGGGCGACATCATGCTGGCGTTCGTGCTGTACTTCGTGCTGTCGTTCGTGGTGGACCTGCATGCGCCGGTGTTCTGGTCGGCCATCGCCGAAACCATCGACTACGGCCAGGTCAAGACCGGCAAGCGCGTCTCCGGCTTCGCCTTCGGCGGCATCTCGGTGTGCCAGAAGGCCGGCATGGGCGTGGCCGGCGCGCTGGCCGGCGGCCTGCTGACGTACTTCCAATATCAGCCGAACCACGAGCAGACCGCGTTCGCGCTGCACGGCATCGTGCTGATGATGACCCTGATCCCCGGTTTCTTCCATACCTTGATGGGACTTTTGATGTTCAAATACCGGGTCACCGACGAGTATTACACGGAAGTGAAGAAGCAAATGGGAGCCGATTCTTATGTGGCAGTCTAATTTTTTGGAAAACGAAGCAATGGAAAGCAAAGACATACTGCAGCCGCTGATCGAACAGCGCGCCGATCCTTTTATCATCCGCCACAGCGACGGCTATTATTACTTCACCGCCTCGGTGCCGCAGTACGACCGCATTGAGCTGCGCCGCGCGAAAACCATCGCCGGCCTGGCCGACGCCGAGAAGGTCGATGTCTGGTTCAAGCCGGAGACGGGCGCGTACAGCGAGCTGGTTTGGGCGCCGGAGCTCCACTTCAACCAGGGCGCCTGGTATGTCTACTTCGCCGCCGCGCCGAGCCGCGAGATCAAACACAAGCTGTTCCAGCACCGCATGTACGCGATCCGCAACACCAACGCCAATCCGCTGGAGGGCGAGTGGGAGTTCATGGGCCAGATCGACACCGGCATCGACACCTTCTGCCTGGACGCCACCACCTTCACCCACAACGGCCAGCTGTACTACCTGTGGGCGCAGAAGGACGTCGCCATCGAGGGCAACTCCAACCTGTACATCGCGCCAATGAAGACGCCGTGGCAGCTGGGCGGCCCGCCCGTCATGCTGAGCAAGCCCGAATTCGACTGGGAGATCCGTGGTTTCTGGGTCAACGAGGGTCCGTCGGTGCTGAAAAAGAACGGCAAGATCTTCATCAGCTATTCGGCCAGCGCCACCGACGAGAACTACGCCATGGGCCTGCTGTGGGCGGACGAGAACGCCGACCTGCTGGACCCCGCCTCGTGGACCAAATTGAAGGAGCCGGTGCTGCAAACCTGCTTCGAGCACGGCGTCTACGGTCCCGGACATAACAGTTTCACCATCGGCGATGATGGCGAAACCGTCATGTTGGTTTATCATGCAAGGACCTACACCGAGATTGTTGGCGACCCGTTGTGGAATCCGGACCGTCACACCTATGTCAAGCCGCTCAAGTGGGACGGGCAGGGCATGCCGGTCTTCGGAAAACCGTCGATCGCATAATATAGGTTCATTCGCCTGGTCCCGACGGACCGCACAGGATAACCGCGGCGGCCGGTGGGTTCATTCCCCCGGCCGCCGCCCCATTTGAAAGTCAAGAATGCAAGCTTCGATCACTGAATCCCCGTTCGGCCAGATGGCCGACGGCCGCGACGTCACCCGCTACACGCTGACCAACGCCAACGGCATGATCGTCAAGATCATCAACCTTGGTGGCGCCATCACCGAAATCCATGTGCCCGACCGCAGCGGCACGCTGGCCGATGTCAATTGCGGCTACGACGACGTCGCCGCCTACATGGGCGAATCCCATTACTTCGGCGCGCTGATCGGCCGTTACGGCAACCGCATCGCCAACGCCCGCTTCACGCTCGACGGCGAGACCGTCGCGCTGGACGTCAACAACGGCGTCAATCACCTGCATGGCGGGATCGACGGCTTCCACCGCCGCCTGTGGACCGGCGAGACCTTCACCACCCCGCAGTCGGCCGGCCTGATACTGAGTTATGTCAGCGCCGACGGCGAGCAGGGCTACCCCGGCAACCTGGAAGTGACGGCCATCTATGAGCTGCGCAACGATAACGAATTGCGTATCGCTTTCCACGCCATCACCGACAAGGCGACGCCGGTCAACCTGACCAACCACGCTTATTTCAACCTGGCCGGCAAGGGCGATATCCTCGGTCACGAGCTGACCATCGTGGCCGACGCCTACACGCCGATCGACGATGTGCAGATTCCGCTGGGCGATCTGCCGCCGGTCGAGGGCACGCCATTCGACTTCCGTACGCCGCGCACGATCGGCGAGCGGATCGGCCAGGATGACGAACAATTACGCAACGGCTTCGGCTACGACCACAACTTCGTGCTGAAAAAAACCAAGCCTGGCGCGCTGGAGATGGCGGCCCGCGTGCGCGATCCGGCCTCCGGCCGGGTGCTGGAGGTGTGGAGCCAGGAGCCGGGCATCCAGTTCTACAGCGGGAATTTCATGAATGACAAGATGACTGGAAAAGGGCGGATCTACAGCTATCGCAGCGCTTTCTGCCTCGAACCGCAGCATTTCCCGGATTCGCCGAACCGTCCCGACTTCCCGTCGACGATCCTGCGTCCGGGCCAGGAATACTCGACGGTGATGGCTTACCGCTTCAGCACCGACGCTTAAGCCGTCTGCCGGAGGTTGCTGATATCGGTTTTGATATCGAAGTTGATTAATAATTTATTGGAAAGATATCTCAGTCCATCTTAGTATGCTTTATCGATGCGGGGGCATGACATTCACGTCCCCGCACAGGAAAATACTGAGGAGAATTGCATGTCTGAGAACGACAACAAGAAGGTAAAGCTGCGCTCCGCCGAATGGTTCGGCACCCAAGACAAAAACGGTTTCATGTACCGCAGCTGGATGAAAAATCAGGGCATTCCTGATCACGAATTCCAGGGCAAACCTATCATCGGCATCTGCAACACGTGGTCCGAGCTGACCCCTTGCAACGCCCATTTCCGCAAACTGGCGGAACACGTCAAACGCGGCATCCTCGAAGCCGGCGGCTTCCCGGTCGAATTCCCAGTCTTCTCCAACGGCGAATCGAATCTCCGTCCAACCGCCATGTTGACCCGTAACCTGGCCAGCATGGACGTCGAAGAATCCATCCGCGGCAATCCGATGGACGGCGTCGTCCTGCTGGTCGGCTGCGACAAGACCACGCCGGCGCTCTTGATGGGCGCCGCCTCGGTCGACATCCCGACCATCGTCGTCACCGGCGGCCCTATGCTCAACGGTAAGCTGAACGGCAAGAACATCGGCTCCGGCACCGCCGTCTGGCAGTTGCATGAGCAGGTCAAGGCCGGCGAACTGAGTATGCACGACTTCCTCGCGGCCGAAGCAGGCCACTCCCGCTCCGCCGGCACCTGCAACACCATGGGCACGGCGTCGACGATGGCCTGCATGGCCGAGTCGCTGGGCACCTCGTTGCCGCACAACGCCGCCATTCCGGCCGTCGACGCGCGCCGCTACGTGCTGGCCCACATGTCGGGCATGCGCATCGTCGACATGGTCAAGGAAGACCTGAAGCTGTCCAAGATCCTCACCAAGGAGAATTTCGAGAACGCGATCCGCGTCAACGCCGCCATCGGCGGTTCGACCAACGCCGTGATCCACCTGAAAGCCATCGCCGGCCGTATCGGCGTCGATCTGGAACTGGAAGACTGGACCCGCGTCGGCCGCGGCATGCCGACCATCGTCGATCTGCTGCCGTCGGGTCGCTTCCTGATGGAAGAGTTCTACTACGCAGGCGGCCTGCCGGCCGTGATCCGCCGCATGGGCGAGGGCAAGCTGCTGCCCAACCCGAACGCGCTGACCGTCAACGGCAAGACCATCTGGGAAAACTGCCAGGATGCGCCGATCTACGACGACGAAGTGATTCGTCCGCTGGAGAAGCCGCTGCTGAAGGATGGCGGCATCTGCATCCTGCGCGGCAACCTGGCGCCGCGCGGCGCCGTGCTGAAACCGTCGGCGGCGACGCCGGAACTGATGCAGCACCGCGGCCAGGCCGTGGTGTTCGAGGACTTCGAGCACTATAAGAGCCGCATCATCGATCCGGATCTGGTGGTCGACGCGAACTCGGTGCTGGTGATGAAGAACTGCGGCCCGAAAGGTTATCCGGGCATGGCCGAAGTAGGCAACATGGGCCTGCCGCCCAAACTGCTGGCGGCCGGTGTCAAGGACATGGTCCGCATCTCCGACGCCCGCATGAGCGGCACCGCCTACGGCACCGTCGTGCTGCACGTGGCGCCGGAAGCGATGGCCGGCGGCCCGCTGGGCATCGTCAAGGATGGCGACTGGATCACGCTCGATTGCGCGGGTGGTTTGCTGAACCTGGAAATCTCGGACGCCGAAATGGCCGAACGCCAGGCCGCCCGCGCGCCGGGCAGCGCTCCGGGTCCTAAGACCGGCTACCAGCAGCTCTACATCGAACATGTATTGCAAGCGGATGAAGGTTGCGACTTCGATTTCCTCGTCGGGAATCGTGGTTCGGCTGTTCCTCGCCACTCGCACTAATAAGCACTGAGAAGAACCAGGAGATACCATGCTACTCGTACAATTCAAGAACGAACAAGGCGCGCGCCAGATCGGCGTGCTGGAACAAGACACCATCCGCGTCATCGACGGCTACAGCACCACCTACGCGCTGGCCCAGGATGCGATCCGTAAGTCGACCGGCCTGGCCGCCTTGGTGGAGAAGTCGGTCGGCAGCGCCACCGCCTCGTTTGAAGCCGTCGCCGCCGCCGGCCGCCTGCTGGCGCCCCTGGACCACACCGACGACGCCCACTGCTACGTCACCGGCACCGGCCTGACCCACCTGGGTAGCGCTGACACCCGCGACGCCATGCACAAGAAAATCGGCGGCGACGTCGAAAGCCTGAGCGACTCCATGAAGATGTTCCGCATGGGCGTCGAAGGCGGCAAGCCGGCCGCCGGCGAAGCCGGTGTGCAGCCGGAATGGTTCTACAAGGGCGACGGTTCGATCGTGGCCGCCAGCGGCCAGGACCTGAGCATGCCCGACTTCGCGCTCGATGGCGGCGAAGAGCCGGAAGTGGCCGGCCTGTACGTGATCGGCGACGACGGCCAGCCTTACCGCGTCGGCTACGCCATCGGCAACGAGTTCTCGGACCACGTGACCGAGCGTCAAAACTACCTGTACCTGGCGCATTCGAAGCTGCGCGCCTGCGGTCTGGGCCCGGCGCTGCTGGTCGGCGACGCGCCGGCCAACATCCAGGGCACGTCGCGCATCTACGACGTGGATGGCAAGGTGCGTTGGGAGAAGGCCTTCTTCAGCGGCGAGCAGAATATGTCGCACACCATCGGCAACCTGGAGCACCACCACTTCAAGTACCCGCTGTTCAAGCGCGCCGGCGACGTGCATATCCACTTCTTCGGCACCGCCACCCTGAGCGTGGCCGACAACATCGTCGTCAAGCCGGGCGAAACGTTCGAGATCGAGTCGCCACAGTTCGGTCCCGCGTTGCGCAACAAGCTGACCGTGTACAAAACCGAAGTAGCGAAAGTAAAGACCTTATGATCATCACCGGCGATTCGCTGATCGGCGGCCAGGCCGTCAAAGGAAACGGCGCCGCTTTCCGCGCCTACAACCCATCGCTGCAGCAGTCGATGGACCCTGAGTTCACGACGGCAGACGTCAATCAGATCGACCAGGCTTGCCGCCTGGCCGAAGCGGCGTTCGACACCTTCCGCTCGCTGAGCGACGAGAAGCGCGCCGTGTTCCTCGAGACCATCGGCGAACAGATCATGGCCCTGGGCGATGTGCTGGTGGAGCGCGTGATGGCCGAAAGCGGCCTGCCGCGCCCCCGCATCGAAGGTGAGCGTGGCCGCACCGTCGGCCAGTTGAAATTGTTCGCCAACCTGCTGCGCGAAGGTTCGTGGAACGACGTCCGCATCGACAAGGCGCTGCCGGACCGCGCGCCGCCGCGTCCCGACATCCGCATGCGCATGATCGGCCTCGGTCCGGTCGCTGTTTTCTCGGCCAGTAACTTCCCGCTGGCGTTCTCCGTCGCCGGCGGCGACACCGCGTCGGCCTTCGCGGCCGGCTGCCCGGTGGTGCTGAAGGCGCACTTCGCCCACCCCGGCACGTCGGAGCTGGTTGGCCGCGCCGTCGTCAAGGCGGTCGAGATCTGCGGCCTGCCGGCCGGCGTGTTTTCGCTGCTGACCGGTGTCGGTAACGACATCGGCCAGGAGGTTGTGCGTCATCCGGCCATCAAGGCGGTAGGTTTCACCGGCTCGCGTGGCGGTGGCCTCGCGCTGATGGCGGTGGCCGCGGCTCGTCCGGTGCCGATTCCGGTGTACGCCGAAATGAGCTCGATCAATCCTGTGTTCCTGCTGCCGAAGGCCCTGGCCAACCGCGCCGAGGACCTGGCGGCCGGCTTCTCCGCCTCGCTGGTGTTGGGCGTAGGCCAGATGTGCACCAATCCAGGCCTGGTGATCGGCATCGCCGGCCCGGATCTGGACCGCTTCAAGGCCGCCGCGTCGACGGCGCTGGCAGGCGGCGCCGCCTGCGCCATGCTGTCGCCGGGCATCGCCGGCAGCTACAAGCGCGGCATCACGCAGCTGGCCGACAACGCAGACGTCAATACGCTGGCGCTGGCGCCTCAATCGGAAGGCAAGGCCGCTCCGGCGTTGTTCGACACGAGCAGCGCGGCATTCCTGGATCAGCACGTCTTGTCCGAGGAAGTATTCGGCCCGGCCTCGCTGGTCGTGGCGTGCAAGGACATCGCTGAAATGCGCCAGATCGCCGAAGAACTGGAAGGCCAGCTGACCGCAACCTTGCTGATGGACGAAGCGGATCTGGACGCCGCGCAGCAGCTGCTGCCGGTGCTGGAGCGTAAAGTCGGCCGCATCCTGGCCAACGGCTATCCAACCGGCGTGGAAGTATGCAGCGCCATGGTGCATGGCGGCCCGTTCCCGTCGACGTCGGATGGCCGCAGCACCTCGGTCGGCACCGGCGCCATCACGCGCTTCCTGCGTCCTGTCTCGTACCAGAACCTGCCGCAGCCGCTGCTGCCGCAAGTGCTGCGCGACGAAGGCGGCGCGCCATGGCGGCGCCTCGAAGGTGAACTGACCCACAAGTGATCGTGGTGGCTGTACCGGCCCCGCCACGGCGGGGCTTTCGTCTATAAAAACAACGGAGACTGTATGACCCAATTGGCCAAATTCGCCAGCCTGCGCGGCAAGCGCGTGTTCATCACCGGTGGCGGCACCGGCATCGGCGAGGCGAT
The DNA here is from genome assembly GCF_040675865.1 of Burkholderia sp. LMU1-1-1.1. NCBI lineage: Bacteria > Pseudomonadati > Pseudomonadota > Betaproteobacteria > Burkholderiales > Burkholderiaceae > Burkholderia > Burkholderia sp. LMU1-1-1.1. The sequence goes on from NZ_JBEGHG010000009.1 coordinate 123,822, forward strand.
GGTGATTTCCTTCGCCGAGCAGGGCGCCAAGGTCGCTTTCGTCGACATCGCCCGCGACGCCAGCCTGGAGCTGGTTCGCCGCGTCAAGGAAGCCGGCTACCCCGAGCCGGAGTTCCGCGTCTGCGACATCACCGACATCCCCGCCTTGCAATCGACCATGGCCGAGATGGCCGGCATCATCGGCTCCTTCGACATCCTCGTCAACAACGCCGCCAACGACCAGCGCCACGAAACCAAGGACGTCACCGTCGACTACTGGGACGAGCGTATCGCCATCAACCAGCGTCCGATGTTCTTCACCTGCCAGGCGGTCTTCGAAGGCATGAAGGAAAAGGGTTCCGGCTCGATCATCAACGTCGGCTCGATCTCGTGGCAGGTCAAGAACGCCGGCTATCCGGTGTATGCCACCTCCAAGGCGGCGACCCATGGCCTGACCCGTGGCCTGGCGCGCGAATTCGGCGCCCATGGCATCCGCGTCAACACCGTCACGCCGGGCTGGGTGATGACCCAGCGCCAGATCGACCTGTGGCTGGACGAGGCGGGCGAGCAGGATATCAAGCGTAACCAGTGCATGCCGACAAAGCTGATGCCGCAGCATATCGCGTCGATGATTTTGTTCCTGGCCGCCGATGACGGCGCCATGTGCACGGCGCAGGAGTTCATCGTCGATGGAGGATGGGTGTAAGCAGCAACCGCAATACCCGTAATACCCGCAACACCGTTCGCCGCCCCGGAGACACCGCCCTTAGAGGCGGCGGGGCTACATAACCCTAAAAAACTGGTGAGAACATGGTGAATAGATTTATCTCCGCGGTCGCGGTGGGCGCCACAGCCGCGTCGACCGCTTTCGCAGCGTCCCCTGGCGCGCTGACAAGCCCCGACCGTCACATCAGCGTCCAGCTGAACGAGTCGCCCGGCAAACCCCTGACCTACACCGTCTCCCGCGACGGCAAACCGGTGCTGCTGGCCTCCGAACTCGGGCTGCAACTGCAAGGCGCCGATCTGGCCGGCGCGCTGACGATCGCCGCCAGCTCCAAGGTCGTCACCGTCACCGACAAGTATCAAATGGCCACGGGTAAGAAACGTGACATCACCTACAGCGCCAACGAACAAACCTACTCCGTACAGAACGCGCAAAAGCAGAAGATGGACGTCGTCTTCCGCGTATCGAACGACGGCGTCGCCTTTCGCTACATCGTCGCCGAGCCATCGCTGCCGCGCAAAAAGCTGATCCAGGAACGCACCACGTTCGCCCTGCCGACATCGGCCAAAGCATGGCTGCAGCCTATCGCCGTCGCGCAGACCGGCTGGGGCAGGACCAATCCGTCCTATGAAGAACACTATCAGATGGACATCCCGGTCGGCACGGTCTCGCCGTCGCCGGCCGGCTGGGTGTTCCCGGCGCTGTTCAAGGCCGGCGACAACTGGCTGGCCATCTCGGAGGCGGGCATGGACGGCAGCTTCCAGGGATCGCGCCTGGCGCCGGATTCCAAAGGCGGCAAATACAGCATCGGCAATCCGATGAAAGAGGAGGTGTTCCCGGACCGTGGCCTGATGGCCGACGTCGAAGGCACACTGACCTCGCCATGGCGCCTGATGGCGCTTGGTTCGTTATCGACCGTGGTTGGCTCAACCCTGGGCACCGACCTGGCCGCGCCGGCGATCGCCTTCGACAAGCAACTGGTCAAGCCGGGACACGCCTCCTGGAGCTGGGCGCTGCTGAAGGATGACGCCACCGTCTACGACGTGCAGAAGAAGTTCATCGACTACGCCGCCGACATGAGGTGGGACTACACCCTGGTCGACGCCGACTGGGACCGCAAGATCGGCTACGAGAAGATGAAGGAACTGGCCGACTACGCCGCCACCAAGAACGTTGGCGTGCTGGTTTGGTACAACTCGTCAGGCCCGTGGAACTCGACCGAGTACTCGCCAAAAAGCAAACTGCTGACGCACGAGCAGCGCGTGGCCGAGTTCACGCGCCTGCGCCAGATGGGCGTCAAGGGCGTCAAGATCGACTTCTTCAACGGCGACGCGCAGTCGATGATCGCCTATTACGTCGATATGCTGAACGATGCGGCCGCCGCCGGCCTGCTGGTGAACTTCCACGGCGCCACCTTGCCGCGCGGCTGGACCCGCACCTGGCCCAACCTGATGACGATGGAGGCGGTGCGCGGCATGGAGTTCACCACCTTCGAGCAGGCCGACGAGGACAAGATGCCGACGCACGCGGCGATGATGCCGTTCGCCCGCAACCTGTTCGACCCGATGGACTTCACGCCGATGGTGTTCGGCGATATCCCGAAGATCAAACGCACCAGCAGTAATGGCTTCGAGCTGGCGACATCGGTGTTGTACGTCTCCGGCATCCAGCACTTCGCCGAAGTGCCGGAAGGGATGGCGACCGTGCCGGCCTACGTCAAGAGCTTCCTTCAGGAGCTGCCGCGCAGCTGGGACGACAGCCGCCTGGTCGACGGCTTCCCCGGTAAATATGCGGTGGTCGCGCGCCGCGCCGGCGACACCTGGTACATCGCCGGCATCAACGCCACCGAATCCGACAAGGCGCTGACACTGGACTTGTCCTTTGCCGGCGCCAAGCAGGGCACGATCATCGCCGACGGTGAAGGCGAACGTGGTTTTAGCCAACGCAGCATCGCTGCCGGCAAAAAAGCAGCAGTAACCATCAAGCCGCATGGCGGCTTCGTGATAACAATAAAACAGTAATCAGGAGATTTAAAATATGAATCACATCAAACGTGGTGTTCTCACTCTGTGCATGCTCGCTTCGGGTGTCGCTTTCGCCGCGCCTGTCGGCGTGACGATCGATACGACCAAGCCTGGTCCGGTCATCAACAAAAACATCTACGGCCAATTCGCCGAACACCTGGGCACCGGCATCTACGAGGGCATCTGGGTCGGTCCGAAGTCGAAGATCCCGAACGTCAATGGCTGGCGCAAGGACGTTGTCGGCGCGCTGAAAGCCATGCATGTGCCGCTGGTGCGCTGGCCGGGCGGCTGCTTCGCCGACGAATACCACTGGCGCGACGGCATCGGCGCGCGCGAGAAGCGTCCGGTCAAGGTCAACACCAACTGGGGCGGCGTGGAGGAAAACAACGCTGTCGGCACCCACGAATTCTTCGAACTGGCCGAGCAACTCGGCGCCGAGACCTACGTCAACGGCAACCTGGGCACCGGCAGCGCGCAAGAGATGTCGGAGTGGGTCGAGTACATGACCTCCGACAGCAAGTCGACCTTGGCCGAACTGCGCCGCAAAAATGGCCGCGACAAGCCGTTCAAGGTCGACTACTTCGCCATCGGTAACGAGGCCTGGGGCTGCGGCGGTAACATGTCGCCGCAACACTACTCGAACTTGTACAAGAACGTCGAAACCTTCCTGCGCGCGCCGCCGCAGTATCGTCCGAAGATGATCGCCAGCGGCGGCAACGACCATGACCTGACCTGGACCGAAACCCTGAGCAAAGAGCTCAAGAAGCAGACCTACGGCATCAGCTTCCACTACTACACCATCCCGACCGGCCAGTGGGAAGTGAAGGGCATGGCGACCGGCTTCAAGGAAGACCAGTGGTTCTCGACCCTGTCCAACACGATCAAGATGGATGGCTTCATCAAGGCCAATACGGCGGTGATGGACAAGTACGATCCTGAGAAAAAATTGGGCTTCCTGGTCGACGAGTGGGGCACCTGGTACGACGTCGAGAAGGGCACCAACGCCGGCTTCCTGTTCCAGCAAAACACGCTGCGAGACGCGGTGGTGGCTGCGCTCAACTTCAACATCTTCCACGACCACGCCGACCGCGTGCGCATGACCAACATCGCGCAGATGGTCAACGTGCTGCAGGCGATGATCATCACCGACAAGGACAAGATGGTGCTGACGCCGACGTACCACGCGTTCCAGATGTATGTGCCGTTCCAGGACGCGACCTCGCTGCCGCTGAAGTTGACGAACAATCCCCAGTATTCGTACAACGGCAGCAGCATTCCGGAGATCAGCGCCTCGGCCGCCCGCGCCAAGGACGGCAAGCTGTATCTGGCGCTGGTCAACACCAACCCGACCAAGGAAGCGGAGATCGCCGTGGACGTGCCGGGCCAGGCCATCAAGTCGGTCAATGGCCGGGTGCTGACGTCCGCCGCGATGGACACGCATAACACCTTCCAGTCGCCGGAAGCGATCAAGCCAGCTCCGTTCAGCGCCACCGCCGGCGCCGATGGCAAGCTGACGGTCAAGATTCCGGCCAAGGCGGTTATCGTGGTCGCTGTGGAGTAAGTCGTAGGCCCGCGAGGTCATGCTGATGGCATGGCCTCGCATCGTTAATCGAGGTTGTGGATGAAGTATATTTTTTCGACGATGGCTTTGCTGTTGGGCGTGGCCGGCCTGTCGGCCTGCACGGCAAAGGAAGTCAGCGTGCATGATCCGGTGATGGCCAAGGAGGGCGATACCTATTACGTCTTCAGTACGGGGCCGGGTATCACTTTCTACAGTTCGACCAATATGAAGGACTGGAAGCCCGAGGGCCCCGTGTTCAAGGAGCCGCCGTCGTGGGCCAAACGCGCGGCGCCGACTTTCGACGGCCATATCTGGGCGCCGGATGTGCAGTTCCATAACGGTAAATATTATTTGTATTATTCGGTGTCCGGATTCGGTAAAAACACATCGGGAATAGGCGTCACGGTCAACAAGACGCTCAATCCCCGCTCGCCGGACTATCGCTGGGAAGACAAGGGCATGGTGCTGCAGTCGGTGCCGATGCGGGACGACTGGAACGCCATCGATTCGAACATTATCGAGGATGAAAAAGGCGTGGCCTGGATGTCGTTCGGCTCCTTCTGGAGCGGACTGAAACTGGTCAAGCTGAACGACGCCTGGACCGGGTTGGCCGAACCGCAGGAGTGGCACGCGATCGCCAGCCGGACCGCCAATGTCGACGCGCCGGCCGGGAAGGACGCTGGACCGGGCGAGATCGAGGCGCCGTTCATCTTCAAGAAGAACGGCTACTATTATTTGTTCGCGTCGTTCGGCCTGTGCTGCCGCAAGGGAGACAGCACCTACAACGTCGTCGTCGGCCGCTCGACTTCGGTGACCGGGCCTTACGTCGACAAAAACGGTGTCGACATGATGAAGGGCGGCGGTTCGCTGCTGATCGCCGGCGACAAGGACTGGAAAGGCCTGGGCCACAACAGCGCCTACACGATGGACGGCAAGGACTATCTGGTGCTGCACGCTTACGAGACCGCCGACAACTATCTGCAAAAGCTGAAGATCATGGAAATGAAATGGGATGCGAAGGGATGGCCGACGGTTGACCAGGCCGACTTGAACAAGTACCGCAGCACGCAGCTGCCCGTCAAATAATGGCGGCGGCCACCCACAAGCCGGCGCGCCGGCGCACCTTGCGCTATGCCGCCACCGCGATGGCCGCGGCGGCGGTTCCGCCGATGGCCGGCGCCGCAACGCGCGCGGGTGCCGCCGCAGTGCCAGTGGATAAAGCGCCCGTGCGCCTGTTCCCGCTGTCGGCGGTGCGCCTGACCGCCAGTCCCTTCCTGGAAGCCCAACAGACGGATCTGCGCTACATCATGGCGCTGAACCCGGACCGCCTGCTGGCGCCATTCCTGCGCGAAGCCGGCCTGACGCCGAAAGAGGCCAGCTACGGCAACTGGGAATCGACAGGCCTGGATGGCCATATGGGTGGCCACTATCTGACCGCGCTGGCGCTGATGTTCGCCGCCACCGGCGATGAGGAAGTTCTCAAGCGCCTGAACTACTTTGTGTCGGAACTTAAGCGCTGCCAGTCGAGCAACGGCGACGGCTACATCGGCGGCGTGCCGGGTGGCGCCGCCGCGTGGCGCGATATCGCGCAGGGCAAACTCCAGGCCGACGGTTTCTCGGTCAACGGTAAATGGGTCCCGTGGTACAACCTGCACAAGCTCTATGCCGGCCTGCGCGACGCCTATGTCTATGCCGGCAACCAGGACGCGCGCGCCATGCTGATCGCCTTGTGCGACTGGACGGTCGAGCTGATTTCGCACCTGAACGAAGAACAGATGCAGAACATGCTGCGCTGCGAGCATGGCGGCATGAACGAAGTGCTGGCCGATGTCTCGGAGATGACCGGCCAAAAAAAATACATGGACCTGGCGATCCGCTTTTCGCACCAGGCCATCCTGCGCCCGCTGGAGGACGGCAAGGACCAGCTGACCGGCCTTCACGCCAACACGCAAATCCCGAAGGTGATCGGTTTCAAGCGCATCGGCGACATCACCGGCCGGCGCGACTGGCAGAAGGCCGCGCAGTTCTTCTGGCAAACCGTGCACGATCACCGCACCGTCGCCATCGGCGGCAACAGCGTCAAGGAGCACTTCCACGACCAGAACGACTTCTCGTCCATGATCGAGGAAGTCGAAGGCCCCGAGACCTGCAATACCTACAATATGCTCAAGCTTACCGGGTTGCTGTTCGTCGGAGACGCCAAGGGCAGCTACGCCGACTACTACGAGCGCGCGCTGTACAACCACATTCTGGGATCGCAGCGCCCGCACAGCGGCGGCTTTGTCTATTTCACGCCGATGCGGCCCAACCACTACCGCGTCTATTCGCAACCGCAGCAGGGCATGTGGTGCTGCGTGGGCTCGGGCCTGGAGAACCACGCCAAGTACGGCGAGTTCATATACGCGCATCGCGGCGACAACTTGTATGTCAACCTGTTCATACCTTCGACCCTGAACTGGCGCGAGCAGGGCGTCTCCATTCGCCAGTCCAACCGCTTCCCGGATGAAGGCGGCAGCACCATCACCGTCAAGGGCAACAAGACCTTCACCTTGAAGATCCGTTATCCGGAGTGGGTGGAGCCGGGGGCGCTGCGCGTTACCGTCAATGGCCGGCCGGTCGCCGCCAGTATCGGCGCCGACCGCTATGTCAGCGTCCGCCGGCAGTGGCGTGACGGCGACAAGGTCGATATCGCACTGCCGATGACAACCCGGCTCGAACAGATGCCGGACAAATCAAACTACTACGCGGTGCTGCACGGCCCCGTGGTGCTGGCGGCGAAGACCAATCCGTTCCCGGACGAGAAGCTGAATTTCCTGGCCGACGACTCGCGCATGGGCCATATCGCCTCCGGGCCGGTCAGCCCGTTGCAGGCCGCCCCGGTGCTGGTCGACGACAGTCCCGCGTTCGAAGGCCGCTTCAAACCGGTGTCGGGCAGGCCGCTGACGTTTGTCGCTCCCGGACTGGTGGAGGGCAAGGATGGCAAGCAGGCCGCCACCTTTGTACCGTTCTTCCGGGTGCACGATTCCCGCTACATGGTTTACTGGCCGTATTCCACGGCGGCGGATCTGGCGGCCACGCGCGCCAAAGCCGCCGAGGACGAGGCGGCGCGGCTTGAGCTGGACGCGCGCACCATCGACCAGGTGGCGCCGGGCGAGCAGCAGCCGGAGTCGGACCACTTCTTCAAGGCCGAAGGCGGCGAATCCGGTCTGGCCAAGGGACGCCACTGGCGCCATGCGACCAACTGGTTCAGCTACGACCTGACCGACAAGAAGTCGGAGGCCCGCGCCTTGCGCCTGACATACTCGAAAGGGGATGCCGGCCGCAGGTTCGATATCCTGATCAACGGCCAGTTGTTGGCCGAGGTGAAGCTGGATGCCACGGCGCCGCAGGAGCTTTACACGGTGGATTACCCGATTCCGCCTGCGTTGGTCGCGGCGGCGGGCGGGAAGCTGGTGGTCAAGTTCGTGGCCCGCAACGGCTCCGTGGCCGGTGGCCTGTACGGCCTGCGGCTGCTGCGTTGAGCTATTACTTCTGTCGTTGAATTGATACCGGAATCGATATCGCAATAGACCAAAATATCATTGGATAGATATTTGTGTTTCTCATAGTATATGATCGATAAAACCATAAAAATCTAATCTGGAGACCTTGCTATGACATGCAATCGCAGAACCGTACTCAAAGCCGGCGTCGCTGCGGCGATCGTCGCCGCCTTCGGTAGCGTCGGCCCGGCCTTCGCGGCCAAACCGCTGGTTATCGGCTTCTCGCAAGTCGGCGCCGAAAGCGAGTGGCGCACCGCCAATACCGTTTCGATCAAGGACGCGGCCAAGAAAGAGGGCATCACCCTCAAATTCGCCGACGCGCAGCAGCGCCAGGAGAACCAGGTCAAGGCGATCCGCTCCTTCATCGCCCAGCGCGTCGATATCATCGCCTTCTCGCCGGTGGTGGAATCGGGTTGGGATACCGTTCTGCGCGAAGCCAAGGCCGCCAAAATTCCGGTCATCCTGACCGACCGCGCCGTCAACGTCACCGACCAGTCGCTGTACGTGACCTTCATCGGTTCCGATTTCGTCGAAGAGGGACGCCTGGCCGCCCGCTGGCTGCTGGAACGCGCCAAGAAGACGCCCGACGCCAGCTTCAACATCGTCGAGCTGCAGGGCACCGTCGGCTCCGCGCCGGCGATCGACCGCCAGAAGGGTTTCGCCGAAGTCATCGCCGCGAATCCTAAGCTGAAGATCATCCGCTCGCAGACCGGCGACTTCACCCGCACAAAGGGCAAGGAAGTGATGGAAGCCTTCCTCAAGGCCGAGGGCAAGAAGATCAACGTGCTGTACGCGCACAACGACGACATGGCCATCGGTGCGATCCAGGCGATCGAGGAAGCCGGCATGAAGCCGGGCAAGGACATTCTGGTGATCTCGATCGACGGCGTGCGCGGCGCCTTCCAGGCCATGGTCGCCGGGAAGATGAACGTGACCGTCGAATGCAACCCGCTGTTCGGCCCACAGCTGATGCAGATCGCACGCGACGTCGCCGCCAACAAGCCGGTACCCAAGCGCATCACGGTGCAAGAAGGCGTGTTCCCGGCCGAGGTGGCGGCCAAGGAATTCCCGAACCGCAAATACTGATAGCCTCCCGCGATGAGTACATTAGCGCGAGCCGCGTCTTCGACAGCGCCGGTGCTGGAGCTGCGCGGCATCAGCAAAGCCTTCCCGGGCGTGCAGGCCTTGAGCGGCGTGGCGCTGAAGCTGTATCCGGGCGAGGTCCATACGCTGATGGGGCAGAACGGCGCCGGTAAATCGACCCTGATCAAGGTGCTGACCGGCGTCTACGCGCCGGACCACGGCGAGATACTGCTCGATGGCCAGGCGATCTATCCGACGTCGACCCTCGATGCGCAGAACCTCGGCATCAGCACCGTCTATCAGGAAGTCAACCTGTGCCCGAACCTGTCGGTGGCGGAGAATATCTTCATCGGCCGCTATCCGCGCAAGTTCGGCGGCATCGACTGGCGCGGCATGCAGCAGCAGGCGGCCGAGCTGCTGGAGCGGATGCAGATCCGCATCGATGTGACCATGCCGCTGGCGCACTATCCGCTGGCGATCCAGCAGATGGTGGCGATTTCGCGCGCGCTGCTGGTGTCGGCCAAGGTGCTGATCCTCGACGAGCCGACCTCCAGTCTCGACGAGAAGGAAGTCGACCTGCTGTTCAGCGTATTGCGCGGCCTGCGCGAGCAGGGCATGTCGATTTTGTTCGTCACCCACTTCCTTGACCAGACCTACGCGATCTCCGACCGTATCACCGTGATGCGCAACGGCGAACGGGAAGGGGAGTACGCCTGCGCCGATCTGTCGCGGCTTGAATTGGTGAATAAAATGGTCGGCGCCCCGGTCGCCGCAGCGCCGGACACCGCATCCGCCGCTCCCGCGGCGAACGATGCCCCCGCCGCCGCGCCATCGAAACTCAAGGCGTTCCTCAGCGCGCGGGGCCTCGGCCGCAAAGGTGCGCTGGCGCCGATGGATCTCGACATGCGCGAGGGCGAGCTGCTTGGCCTGGCCGGCCTGTTGGGCTCCGGTCGCACCGAGGCGGCGCGCCTGCTGTTCGGCGCCGACAAGGCCGACAGCGGCGCCATCACGATCGATGGCAAGGAACACAGTTTCAATTCGCCGCGCGACGCCATCGCCGCCGGCATCGGCTTCTGCTCCGAGGACCGCAAGCACGAAGGCGCGATCCTCGACCTGTCGGTGCGCGAGAACGTCATTTTGGCTTTGCAGGCCCGCATGGGGCTAACGCGCGCGATCCCGCTCAAACGCCAGCAGCAGCTGGCCGAAGAATACGTCAAGGCGCTCGGCATCAAGACCGCCAGCATCGAGACGCCTATCGGCACGCTCTCCGGCGGCAACCAGCAGAAGGTGCTGCTGGCGCGCTGGCTGGCGACCGAGCCGAAAATGCTGATCCTGGACGAGCCCACGCGCGGCATCGACGTGCGCGCCAAGCAGGAGATCATGGATTACGTGGTCAAGTTGTGCCGCAAGGGCATGTCGATCCTGTTCATCTCGTCCGAGCTGCCGGAAGTACTGCGTTGCAGCGACCGCGTCGTCGTCATGCGCGACCGTAAAACCGGCGGCGAGTACCCGCGCGGCGCGCTCGATGAAACCTCGGTGCTGCACGTGATCGCGGCGGAAGGGGCTCACGCGAAATGAGCGAAATGAACAAAATGAGCGTGGTGCGCCACCCGCTTTTCCGGCCGCTGGCGGCGCTGGCGATCCTGCTGCTGATCGACCTGCTGCTGATCCCCGGCTTCTTCCACATCGAGATCAAGGACGGCCACCTGTACGGCAGCTTGATCGACATCGCCAACCGCGCGGCGCCGCTAGCGCTGGCCGCCATCGGCATGACCCTGGTCATCGCCACGCGCGGCATCGACATCTCGGTCGGCGCGGTGGTCGCCATCAGCGGCACGGTGGCCTCGATGCTAATCGGCGGCACCATGGTGATGAACAACGGCGTGCCGGAATATGTCGCCAATACGCCGATGGTGTGGGCGCTGTGCGCCGCCATGGGCGCGGCGCTGCTGTGCGGCGCCTGGAACGGCGTGCTGGTGGCCGGCCTTGGCCTGCAACCCATCGTCGCCACCCTGATCCTGATGGTGGCGGGGCGCGGCCTGGCGCAGTTGCTGACGGACGGCCAGATCGTCACCGTCTATTACGAGCCGTTCTTCTTCCTTGGCAGCGGCTATTTGTTCGGGCTGCCGTTCTCGCTGTACATCGTCGCCTTTGTTTTCATCGTCACCTTCCTGTTGATGCGCAAGACGGCGCTCGGCCTGTTCATCCAGTCGGTCGGCATCAACCCGGTGGCCGCGCGCCTGGCCGGCTTGAAGACCGCGACCCTGATCTTCTTCGTCTACCTGTTCTGCAGCGCCTGCGCCGGCCTGTCAGGCCTGATGATCAGCGCGAACATCAAGAGCGCGGACGCCAACAACGCCGGCCTGCTGCTGGAGCTGGACGCCATCCTGGCGGTAACGCTGGGCGGCACCTCGCTGGCGGGCGGCAAATTCAGCCTGGCCGGCAGCGTGATCGGCGCCTTGATCATTCAAACGCTGACCTACACCATCTACTCGCTCGGCCTGCCGCCGGAAGTGAACATGGTCGTCAAGTCGGTGGTCGTGTTCCTGGTCTGTATCTCGCAGTCGGCCGAATTCAAAAACATGTGGCGCCGCGTTTTCCCGGCCCGCTCGAAAGGGATCGCAACATGAGCGCAACCGCCATGACCGGCGCCGTCGCGGGCGCCGCTGGTAACATCGCATCGGGCCGGCGCGGCCTGACGTCGTCGCCATATTTCACCTCGCTGGTGACGGTGCTGCTGCTGGTGGTGCTGCTGGCCGCCGGCGGCGCCGCCTATCCGGGTTTCCTGTCGCTGCAGGTGATGTTCAACCTGCTGATCGATAACGCCTTCCTGCTGGTGATCGCGGTCGGCATGAGCTTTGTGATCCTGTCGGGCGGCATCGACCTATCGGTCGGCTCGGTGCTGGCGCTGACGACGATGATCTCGGCCTGGCTGTTGCAAACGTGGCATGTGCCGCCGCTGCTGGTGATCGCAATCTCGCTGGTGCTCGGCGCCGGCTTCGGCGCGGCCATGGGCGCCATCATCCATTACTTCAAGCTGCAGCCGTTCATCGTTACCCTTGCCGGCATGTTCCTGGCGCGCGGCCTGTGCTACCTGATCAGCATTAACTCGATCACCATCGAAGACCCGTTCTTCGTCGCCATGTCGCAGACGCAGGTGCCGGTGCTGGGCGGTTTCCTGTCGCCGGGCGCGCTGATCGCGCTGGCGATGCTGGCAGTCGCCATCTACGTCGCGCACTGCACGCCGTTCGGCCGCGCCGTCTACGCCGTTGGCGGCAACGAGCAATCGGCGCTGATGATGGGGTTGCGCGTGGCGCGCACCAAGGTGCTGATCTACGCGTTCAGCGGCTTTTGCGCGGCGCTGGCCGGCGTGCTGTTCTCGTTCTACATGCTGTCCGGTTACGGCCTGCATGCGCAGGGCACGGAACTGGACGCCATCGCGGCGGTCGTCATCGGCGGCACCTTGCTGACGGGCGGCTACGGCTATGTCGCCGGCGCGCTATCCGGCGTGCTGGTACTCGGGACCATCCAGACGCTGATCGCCTTCGACGGCACGCTCAGCTCGTGGTGGACCAAGATCGTCATCGGCGGTCTGCTGTTTGTATTCTGCGTCGTGCAGCGCTTGATGGCGATGGGCGCGACCGCAAAAAAATAAGATCAACCTGGAGAGAGCTTTGAAAACGAAAATGATGAAATATGCCGCTATCGCAGCGGCGGGGATGGCTTTTGCCGCGACCAACGCCGCGCAAGCGGCCAACCCGCTGTTCCCGAAACTGTTCACGGCCGATCCGTCGGCGTATGTCGACAATGGCACGGTCTACCTGTACGTCGGCGTCGACAGCGCCTCGGTCAAGGACAAGGACTATGTGATGAAGGAATGGCGCGTGTACAGCAGCTGCGACATGAAAAACTGGACCGACCGTGGCTCGCCGCTCAAGCCGTCCGCCTTCAAATGGGCGATCGGCAAGGTCGACGCCTGGGCCGCCGACGTCACCAAGCGCGATGGTAAATACTACTTCTATTCGACCGTCGATCACGCGACCCTTCCCGGCCGCGCCATCGGCGTGGCCGTCTCCGACAAGCCGGAAGGCCCGTTCGTCGACGCGCGCGGCTCGGCGCTGGTCACCAACAACATGACCTTGGAAGCGCCGATCGCCTGGGACGACATCGATCCGGGCGTGTTCGTCGACGACGACGGCCAGGCGTATCTGTACTGGGGTAACACGGTGCTCAAATACGCCAAGCTCAAACCGAACATGATCGAATTCGATGGTCCGATCCACACGGTGGGCATGGACCGCTTCACCGAGGCGCCGTATATGCACAAGCACAAAGGCGTGTACTACCTGTCGTATTCGCGCGACTTCCCGGAGACCACCGCCTACATGATGTCGAACAGCCCGACCGGCCCATGGAAGTTCGGCGGCGTGATCATGGAGAAGAACGCCAAGGTCAAGACCATCCACCAGGCTATCATCGAGTTCAATGGCAAGAACTACATCTTCTACCATAACGATAAGCTGCCGACCGGCGGCGAGTACCGCCGCTCGGTGGCGGTGGAGGAGTTCCAGTACAACGCCGATGGCACCATCCCGTTCATCAAGCAAACCAAGGAAGGGCCTGCGGCCAATCCTAGTTCGGCTTGCAAGTGATATTGAAACGATGGGTTTTTATGCAAAATCAATATCCATCGTGATATCATTTTCCTATGGATACTAATTCGAACTGGTTCCTGCGCGCGCGCCTTAAAACGCGCCAGCTGCTGTTGCTGATCGCGCTGGACGAACAACGCAACATCCACCGTGCGTCGGAAGATCTGCACATGACGCAGCCCGCCGCGTCCAAGCAGCTCAAGGACCTGGAGGAGATGCTCGGCGTGCAGCTGTTCGACCGGCTGCCGCGCGGCATGGAGCCGACCATCTACGGCGAGACGATGATACGCCACGCCCGCATGGCGCTGACCAGCCTCTCGCTGGCGCACGAGGACATCGTCGCCATCAAGGCCGGCCTGACCGGACAGGTGGACATCGGCACCATCATGACCCCGGGGATCTCGCTGCTGCCGCAGGCGATCACGCGCACCAAACAGGCCTCGCCGCGCCTGCGCATCGGTGTCGAGATGGAGCAGTCCAACATCCTGCTGGAGCAGTTGCAGCGTGGCCGGCTGGATTTCATGATCGGCCGTATTCCCGAGCGTCAAAGCGCGCAGGGGCTGGCCTACGAGGAGTTGGGCGACGAGCCGGCGTGCGCGGTGGTGCGTCCCGGCCATCCGCTGCTCAAGGCGCGCAACCTGCAGCTGCGCGACATCGCCGGGCAGCCGTGGATACTTCCGCCGCAGGGCAGCATCCTGCGCGCGCGCTGCGAATTGATGTTCCGCCGCGCGGGCCTGGAAGTGCCGGGCAATGTGGTCGACACCACGGCGGTGCTGCTGATTAAACCGCTGTTGCAGCAGACCGATGCGCTCAACGTGATGCCGATCGCGGTGGCCAAGTATTACGAGTCGCAGGGTGTGCTCAACATCCTGCCGATCGAGCTGCCGTGCCGCATGGACGCTTTCGGCATCATCACGGTGGACGGGCATCTGATGTCCCCGGGCGCCGCGCTGTTGCTGCGCTATGTACGGGAAGTGGCGAAAGACATCTACCAGATCGCCTGATCCGCAACTGCAGGCCGCTCAGGCGGCCATTTGCGCCATCTCGCGGCACGAATGCTCGCACACCTCGCAGGCGCGCAGGCACTCCTCCATCCCATCGAGGTCTCGGCAGCTCAGGGCGCAGGCGTGGCATACCTCGGCGCACACGCCGCACAGGCGGTCGGCGAACGGCGAACCGCTCAGCTGCAGATTGGCCGACAGCTCGCAGACGGCCGCGCAGTCGAACATCAGCCGCAGGTGGTCCGGCGCGACGTGGCGCCCGCCCATCTGCAGGCAGTGGGTCATCGCCGTCTGGAGACAGGCTTGATGGCAGTTGGTGCAGGCGTCGATACAGTCCTGCATGTTGGTCACGGTATCCATGGCGTCCCTTTCTTTTTCAAGTTAACTAAAACTCCATGGTAGGCCGCCGCTGGCGACGCCTCTGTGCGCGGACTCTCTTTGCATATTGTTGACTCCGTCAATCATATTGCGCATACTAAGCCCATCGACATAGAGGGAAAGACCATGCAAGACACCCCGTTTGACGACCGCGTCGCCGACGTCCGGGCGTTCAACCGCTTCTTCACGCGCCAGATCGGCGTGCTGCGCGAGGGCCTGCTGCACAGCGAGTACACCCTCACGGAGATGCGCGTGCTGTACGAACTGGCCAACCACGGCGACCAGCCGGCATCCACGCTGGGACGCGATCTGGGACTGGATCGCGGTTATCTGAGCCGCATCCTCGCCAAGTTCGAAAGCCAGGGGCTGGTGGCCAAGGTGCCGTCGCCCACCGACGGCCGCGCCAAGCTTCTGCATCTCACCGAACAGGGACGCGCCTTGTACGAACCGCTGGAGCGCCGTTCGCGCGAGGAGGTCGGCGATCTGCTGTCGCGCCTCGAGGAGCCGGATCAGTTGCGCATGCTCGAGGCGATGCGCACCATCCGCGAGCTGCTCGACACCGGCAGCGGTATGAAATACGCCCAGCCCTTCGTCCTGCGTCCGCACCGTCCCGGCGATATGGCGTGGATCACGCGCCGCCACGGGGCGGTGTACGCGGCCGCGCAAGGCTGGGACGCCAGCTTCGAGACGCTGGTCGGCGGGATCTGCTCCGATTTCGAACGTCATTTCGATCCCGCGCTGGAGCATTGCTGGATCGCCGAGATGGGCGGTGAGCGGGTCGGCTCGGTGGCGGTGGCGCGCGGCGGCGAGGAGGGTGTGGCCAAGCTTCGGTTGTTGTTGGTAGAGGATGCGGCGCGCGGCGCCGGCCTCGGTTCCCGGCTGGTCGACGAATGCCATCGCTTCGCCAGGGCCGCCGGCTACCGAACGATGCGTTTGTGGACCACCGACCAGCAGAAGGAGGCGCGCCAGATCTACGTGGCCAAAGGCTATGTGCTGGTGGCGCGGGAACCGGTGCACGCCTTCGGCCACGACATGGTCAACGAAACCTGGGAATTGACGCTGTAAGTTCGAGACACCCGATTGCCTGCGCGGTGGATTATCTGGCACTATTGCCGGATTGATCTGATTTCCGGGAATCGTATGCAAAAGAGCAGGCTGACGGTGTGGTCCAGGCGGATCTTGTTGGTGGCGGTGGCCTTGTTGGTATTGGCGCTGCTGGGGGCATGGTTGTATTTGCGCGGCAGCCTGTCTCAATTGGACGGCACGCGGCAGGCGGCGGGGCTGGAGACCACCGCCAGCGTCGCGCGCGACGAGCGTGGCGTACCGGTGATCAGCGGCGGCAGCCGGCTCGATGTCGCCTACGCCACCGGTTTCGTGCACGCGCAGGAGCGCTACTTCCAGATGGATTTGCTGCGCCGGTCCTCGGCCGGCGAGTTGTCCGAACTGTTTGGCGCGCGCGCGCTGCCGACGGACAAAGCGCGCCGGTTCCACCGCTTCCGCGCCCGTGCCGATCTGGCCTTCAAGTCCCTGTCCGCGCCGGACCGCGCGCTGCTGGAGCGCTACGCCGCCGGCGTCAACGCGGGTCTGGGCGCGTTGAGTACCAAGCCGTTCGAGTATGCGCTGGTGGGCATGCCGCCGCGCGCCTGGTCGCCCAGCGATTCGCTGCTGGTGATCTGGGCGATGTATTTCGATTTGCAAGGAAACATACTGCCGCGCGAACTGTCGCGCGGCTGGCTCGCCGAGCATTCGTCCGAGGAGCAGCGCGCCTTCCTGGCACCGGAATCGACGCAGTGGGACGCGCCGCTCGATGCCGACAAGGTGCCGGGCGAGCCGCCTCCGATTCCGGCGGCGGCGCCGGCGTGGTGGGGCAAACCCGGAACGGCCGGCACGGCGCCGTTGTCGAAAATGGCGTTCGCGCCTTTGCCCGCCGAGATGCTCAACACCGTCGGCAGCAACAACTGGGCGGTGGCCGGGAGCCGCAGCGACAGCGGCGGCGCCATCGTGTCCGACGATATGCATCTGGGCATACAGCTGCCCACCACCTGGTATCGCGCCGCCTTGCAGTTCCCGGACGGGAAAGGTGGCCAGCGACGCGTGGTCGGCGTCACCTTGCCCGGCGCGCCGGTGGTGGTGGCCGGCAGTAACGGCCACGTCGCCTGGGGCTACACCAACAGTTACGGCGATTACCTGGACCTGATCGCGCTCGAAGCCGATCCGGCCAAGCCGGGGCAGGTGCGCACGCAGACCGGCTGGGAGACGCCGTCGGTCCACGAGGAGACGATACTGGTCAAGGGCGCGCCGGCCGAGATGCTGGCGGTGCGCGAAACCTCGCTCGGCCCGATCCGCGAGGCGATGGGCCGCAGCTACGCGGTGCACTGGACCGCGCACACGCTGGCCGCCGTCAACGTCAACGTCCAGAAACTCGAAGGGGCCGATACGCTGGACCAGGCGCTGGCGATCGCGCCGACGCTGGGCATCCCGGCGCAGAATTTCGTCGGCGGCGACGACAAGGGCAATATCGGCTGGACCGTCGCCGGCCCGCTGCCGCGCCGCGCGCCTGCCGGCGTGGAGATCACCTATCCATTGAGCGCCGACGACAAGGCCGGCGTGTGGGATGGCTGGCTGACGCCGGCCGAATATCCGAAGGTGGTCAATCCCGCCAGCGGCCAGCTGGCCACCGCCAACAGCCGTCAACTGGCGGGCGCCGGCGCGGAGCTGATCGGCGACGGCGGCTACGATCTTGGCGCACGCACGCACCAGGTGCGCGAGGATCTGACGGCGCTGGGGCCGAAGACCGACGTGAAGAAGGTCTACGCCATCGCGCTGGACGACCGCGCGGTGTTCCTGACGCCGTGGCGCAAGCGGGCCATCCTGGCGCTCGACGGCAAGGCCGTCGCCGACCATCCGCGCCGCGCCGAGGCGCTGGAGCTGCTGAAAACCAGTTGGAGCGGCCGGGCCAGCGTCGACTCGGTGGGCTACCGCATCACGCGCGCCTATATGTATGCGCTGTACGACATCCTGTTCGAAAACGCCGACCAGCAGATGGCCGCGATCGATCCGAAGGCGAATATGGCCGCCATCAGCGCGCGCTGGCCGGTGGTGCTGGCACGCCTGCTGGACGCGCAGCCGCCCGGATGGCTGCCGCCGCAGTTCGCCGACTGGCAGGCCTTGCAATTGGCGGCGCTGGACCGGGTGATCGCTGATCTGACCAAGGATGGCAAGCCGCTGTCGGCGGCGACCTGGGGGCAGCGCAACACCGCCGCCAGCGCCCATCCGATGGCGTCGGCGTTGCCGGTGGTGGGCCGCTTCCTGAAGGTGGCGCCGGACATGCTGTCGGGCGACCAGCACATGCCGCGCGTGGCCGGACCGACGTTCGGGCAGTCCGAGCGCATGACGGTGACGCCGGGGCGCGAGCAGGAAGGTATATTTAATATGCCGGCCGGCCAGAGCGGCCATCCCCTGTCGCCGAATTTCCTCGGCGGCCGCGAGGATTGGATCGGCGGACGCGAATCGCCGCTGTTGCCTGGGCCGGCGAAGCACACGCTGACGTTCGTGAAGTAAAACTCAGGAAGCACGTAGGGCAGATTAGGCGGAACGCCGTAATCGGCCCCACGTGGTTTAGTGGCTTTTATCACACCGTGGCCGCTTCCGCCTGGTAGCGATCCTGAACCTTGGCCGGCCGCCGACCCAACCCGAACAACGGCCGCAGGACTCCAATCCGCCGCACCACCTCGAACACCCCGAAGCTGATGCAAAACGTCAGCACGACCAGTATCAAGCCCTCGGTCACCGGCGCCAGTTTGAGCGGCTTGAAGCTATGCGCCATGGTAACGATCAACGTCTGGTGCAGAATATAGACCGGGAACACCGCCTCGGTCAGATACCGCCGCTTGGCGCTGTCGAACGCCAGATGGCGATGGCCGAACCCGCAAACGGTCAGTATCGGCACCCACTGGCACAGGCAATAAACCATGCGCATCAGCGGCTTCCACTGGGCAACGGCCGGCGACGCCGCCTGCGCCTCGGGGATCGAGTAGTAGCAAACGATCGCCGCCCAACTTGCCAGCCACAACCCCAGATTGACCCAACGCAGCTTTTCCACATTCGCCCAGAATCCGCTCTGCATCGCCAACATGGCGCCCAGCAAAAACAGGTAGAAGGAATGCGCATGGTTGTACCAGTCGTCGAACAGTCCGTGCGTGGTCGGGAAGCTATCGGCCAAGGTAAAGCGCGCGATCGCCAGCCCGATCACCGGCAACACGATGATCTTCCAGCCCGTCAACAGCCGGCCCAGCGCGTTGGACCAGGATTGCAGGCGCGGACCGGCCAGCCAGGCGATGCCCCCGATCAGCATCGTATACACCCACAGGTACGCGACAAACCACAGGTGGTTCCAGGTCGGCATGTCGAGGCAGTCGTCGCCACGGCAAAATCCCTTGTAACTGGTGATGTACAAATGCATGAATTCGCCGTAGCCGCCCTTGTAGGCCACTTTTTCGACCACTTCAAGGTAGGACTGCGGCGGCACGATGACCAGCATGCCGAACACCAGCGGCACCAGCAGGCGCCAACTGCGTTGCCTGAGCAGCGCGCCGACGCGGATTTTTTTCAACATGAAGGCGCTAGCGACGCCGGAGATCATGAACAGCAATCCGAGCCGCCAGGGCGAGGACAGTATCATCAGCGGTTCGATGGCGTGGCTGGCGTCGGGGCTTTTGACATGCCAGTCCCACGTTACGTAGTACATGCCGGTGTGGTACAGGATTAACAGGAAAAACGCGAAAATGCGTATCCAGTCGAGGAAGTACAGGCGGTTGTTGTCGGGGTTGTGCATTGCTGGCTCTCGTCGTAAGGGTGCGATGGAGCCAGTTTAGGTATGGCGCCCCGCGCCCGTCCAGCGCGATGGGGCGAAGCGGGATGCCGCCGGGGCGAACCGGTTTTACGGGCTAGGGGCCGGCGTAGGCTTTCTTCAGGCCGGCGATATCGAGTTTTTTCATTTGCAGCAGAGCGGTCATGACGCGGTTGCATTTTTCCGGGTCCGGGTCGATGATCATCGACGGCAGTATGGTCGGCACGACCTGCCAGGACAGCCCGAATTTATCCGCCAGCCAGCCGCAGGCCTGGGCTTCGGGCGCGCCGCCTTCGGACAGGCGTTCCCAGAAGTAGTCGATTTCGTCCTGGCTTTCGCAATTGATCTGGAACGATACCGCAGGAGAAAACTGGAACTGCGGGCCGCCGTTCATCAGGGTGAAACGCTGGCCGTCGAGTTCAACGGCAACGGTCATGACGGTGCCAGCTTCGTGGCCGTGGTGTTCCTTGCCGGCCTCGGGGTAGCGCGAGATTTCGCAGAGTTTGGCGTTGCGGAAGATGCTGACGTAGTACTCGGCCGCTTCTTCCGCCCGGTCGTCGAACCAGAGACATGGGGTGATCTTTTGAAGACTATGCATGACTGAGCTCCTGATCGTTGATGGTGGCCGTTCAAGGCTAGCAGGATGGGGCGCGGTCGGGCGCACGACTGGGTCGGCCTAGACGATGCCGCCCGCTTGCAGGCGCTCCATCAATTCGGTGCGGTATTGGCGAGAGCAGGGGACGCGGGCGCCGCTGCGCAGTATCAGTTCGCAGTCGCCTTTGTCCAGCGGCTGGACGCTGCGTATCCAATCCAGTTGCACCGCCGCGCGGCGGTGGCAGCGCAGGAAGCGGTAGCCCAGCTTTTCAACCAGTCCGGCGAGCGTTTGGCGCATCAGCGGATCGCCGTCGGCCGTGTGCAGGACAACGTAATTATCGGCCGTCTCTATCCACTGTATCTGTTCGATCTTGACGATGCGCGTGCCGCCGCGCTCGGGCACCAGCAGCTGGGTGATGGCCGGCAGCGGCTCCAATGAGGCGGGAGGTGTCGGCGCCGCCGGCGCCGTGGCGTCCAGCCGCTCTCGCACCCGCCGCAACGCCCGTTGCAGCCGCTGTTGGTCATAGGGTTTGAGCAGGTAGTCGATGGCGTTTGCGTCGAAGGCGCGGATCGCGTATTCGTCGTAGGCGGTGACGAAGACCACCAGCGGCGCCGGCGATGGCAGCGAGGCGGCGACATCAAGCCCGCTGATCTCCGGCATCTGGATATCGAGCAGCAGCACGTCCGGGGCGAAGGCGGGCAGCCGTTCCAGCGCCTCGACGCCGTCGCGCGCCTCCTCGATGGCGCCGATGTCTGGCTCCAGTTCCAGCATGCGGCGCAGTTTGTCGCGCGCGGGGCGTTCGTCGTCGACGATCAGTATTCGCATGGCAATCGGCATGGCAATCGCATTTCCGCCCGCACGCCGGCCGGCGCGAGCTGTATCAGGTTGAAGGATGCGCGCTCGCCGTACAAGCCGGCCAGGCGCTCGCGCAGATTGCGTACGCCTATGCCGGATGCGTGCTCGCTCTTCACGTCGGCCCCGGGCAGCACCCCGGCGTCATCTTCCAGCCCCACCACGATGACATCCCGCTCGCGGGTGACGGAGATGCTGATCGCGGTGCTTTGGCGCCGCCGTTCGACGGTATGCTTGAAGATGTTCTCCAATAGCGGCTGCATGCTCATGACCGGGACCGGGCAGGCCAGCAGCGAGTCGTCGACGTGCCAGGCGATGTGCACGCGGTCCGAAAAGCGCTCGGTCATCAGCGAGGCATAGCCGCGCAGCAGTCGCAGCTCCAGTTCCAGCGGCACCTGGTGCTGCTCGCCCACGTCGAGCGTGGCGCGCAGAACGTCGGCCAATTGGATCAGCATCGCGTCGGCACGCGCGACGTCGTTGTGCATCAGCGACGAGATGGTGTTGAGGGCGTTGAACAGGAAGTGCGGTTGCAGCTGCTGCGTCAGGCGAAGCAGCTGCGCCTCCCGCAGCGAGGCGTTGATACGCTCGACCCGCAGCTTTTCGTTCAGCATGGCGTGATACGACAGCACGCCGAATGTGATGGTGGCGAAGATGAAGAAGAATACCGTCATCTTCACGTCCTCATACAAATATACCTGCGGCCACGCGTGGTGTTTGTACGTGTCCCCCGCCAGGCGGTAGACCACGTGCCGGATGCCGAAGGCGATCGGCACGAAGGCCAGCCAGTAGACCGGCAGCCACACGAGCTGGCGGGAGAACCAGCGCAGCGGCGACGAGATCAGGTGGTCGTACCTGCGCGTGAAGTAACGCTGCAGGATGAGCAGCACCGTGCCGGTGAAGGCCGACGAGGTCTCCCACAGTATCGGCTTCCACACGCCGTGATCATTATCGCGCAGGTATTCCTGCACCGCCGTGGTGGTCATCAGCAGCCAGAATAGTATCCAGGCGACCGCGATGATGGTTTGGGTGCGTGTCGGTCGCATGGCGGCTCTTAGCGGTAGCGCGTTTCCATCAAGTCGATCTCGCGTACCAGCTTGCGCGAAATCGCGTCGGAGATGCGGTCGGTGCGCGCGAGCTCGAACACGGCGCGCCGTTCGGCCGCCAGCGCCGCCAGCCGCAGCTCGTTCTCGGCGTGGTCGGTCTTGCGCCACGCCGAATCGTCATCACGGTCGACCTCATTGAGCTTATGCTCATAGAACGCGATCACGCGCGCCGCCGCCTGGGGATAGACCTCCGGGTCGACGCAGCTTTCCGCTTCCATCAGCGAGACCTGCGTTTTCTCGATGGCCTTGATGGCCGCATTGGCCGCTTCGCGGCGCGCCAGGTCTTCCTCCTGCTGTTCTTCCGGCTCGGCCGGGAAGGTCATGCCGGCCAATAGCCGGGGCAGGGCGATGCTGGCGGTGAGCAGCGAAATCAGGATCACCGAGCAGGCCAGGAAAATGACCAGCGCGCGCGCCGGAAACGGGGCGCCGTTCGGCAACGCCAACGGCAGGGTCAGTACGCCAGCCAGGGTGATGGTGCCGCGCGCGCCGGCCAGCGTGGTCGCCAGCAGCAGGCGCGGATTGATCTTCTGTCGCTCCTGGTGGCGGATCTTCTGCTTGAAGATGGTCAGCCGCAGCGACGCCCACACCCACGCCATGCGCAGTGCCAGCAGGCCGGCGGTGATGGCGAAGGCGTAGACCAGCAGCCACCAGGGATTCAAGCGCCCGCTTTCCATGATCGACAGGCTGGCGCCGCGGAAGATGTCCGGCAGCTGCTCGCCGAGCAGCACGAACATCACGCCGTTGAGCGCGAACTGCACCGTGTCCCACACGGCGGAGCGCTGGATGCGGGTGTTGGCCAGCGCGTGGCCGCTCAATTCCACGTAGCTCATCGTCACGCCGGCGGCGACGGCGGCCAGGATGCCCGAGCCGTGCAGCCGCTCGGCCACCAGATACGCGCCGAACGGCAGCAGCAGATTGACCAGGATCGGCGAGCCCACCGGTTCGCCAAAGCGGCGCGACAGCCAGCGCTGCGCCCATGTCACGACTAGGGTGACGCCGACGCCGGCGCCGATGCCGGCCACCACCAGCCAGACGAAGGTGATGGCGGCCGTGCCGATCGAGAAGCTACCGGTCATCGCGGCGGCGACGGCGAAGCGGAAGCACACCAGGCCACTGGCGTCGTTGAGCAGCGATTCGCCCTCCAGGATGTGCATCAGGCGTTTGGGGATGGGCGCGTTGGAGGCGATCGAGCTGACGGCGATCGGATCGGTCGGCGAGATGATGGCCGCCAGCGCGAAGGCGACCGGCAGCGGCATGGCCGGAATCAGCCAGTGGATCAGGAAGCCGGCGCCGACGACGGTGAAGATCACCAGGCCCAGGGCCAGCTCCAGGATGGTGCCCTTGTCGCGCAGCAGGCCGCTCTTGGGAATGCGCCAGCCGTCGAGGAACAGCAGCGGCGGCAGGAAGGCGAGGAAGAACAGCTCCGGTTCCAGGTCCACGCCGTGCGACGACTTGGCGGCGATCAGCGCGCCCAACGCGATCTGCACCAGCGGCAGCGGTATCGCTGGCGGCAGCAGCCGCTTGATATAGGCGCTCGCCACCACCGCCAACAACATCGCCAACACAACTTCGATTGAATCCATTCCCATCCTTTTCCATTGCAAATCGCTATCAAGCTTACACTATCGCCCGTCCCGGAAAAAGTTGGCCGCGAGCACTGGTCAAGCGGGAATCTTTCTGTCATAATCTGGCCTCTCCAAGCGGGAGTAGCTCAGTTGGTAGAGCGCAACCTTGCCAAGGTTGAGGTCGAGAGTTCGAGACTCTTCTCCCGCTCCAGAATTCCAGTGTGACCGCCGACTGCGGCCCGGCTCACCAGCAAAGAAATAGTCATTTGGCGAGCTCATTCGCTTTCAAAAAGAAACCCTAGGGTTTCTTTTTTTATTGGCAATGTTTCGCCACTCCCCGACCCACAACCGTTGTATATCGTGCTTTAAATCAATATCCTGACGTCCAAAATGTGACGCGAGGGTGTTGCTCCCGCTATACTGGAAACGCAATGTAAGCCAAGCCCGCCGTGGGCCTTTTCCTATCAGCGGACCCAGTGGAGACCAATTTATGAAATCAGTTCAGCAGGAAGTGGATGAGCGCAGTAATTTAACAAATTCCAACAAGTTCGAACTGCTGCTGTTCCGTTTAGGCGGCGACGCCAACGGCCAACACTCCGAGTTGTTTGGTATTAATGTCTTCAAAATCCGCGAGATCGTCGCGATGCCGGAAGTAACCGCTGTGGCCGGGTCCCCGCCACACATGCTGGGCGTCGTCAATCTGCGCGGTCAAATCATTACGGTGCTCGATTTGCCGGGCATCGTCGGTGTGACCCCAAAAACCGGTCTGAATATCATGTTGGTCACCGAATTCGCGCGCACCACGCAGGCGTTCGCGGTCGAATCGGTCGATGAAATCGTGCGTCTGGACTGGAGCCAGGTGCTGACCGCCGAAGGCACGGCCGGCGGCAAAGTGACCAGTATCGCGCGCGTCGACGGCGACGTGCAGAACACCCGCCTGGCGCAGGTGCTCGACGTCGAAACCATTTTGCGCGAATTGGTGCCGCCGGAAGGCAAGGACATCGATCCGGAAACCATCGGCCCGAAAGTGCTGTTGAAACCGGGCGCCGTGATCCTGGCGGCCGACGACTCGGTGGTCGCGCGCAACCTGATCGAAAAGGGTCTGGACGCGATGGGCGTCCACTTCATCATGACCAAGTCGGGCAAGGAGGCGTGGGAGCGCCTGCAGCACATCGCCGACGGCGCCAAGGCCGAAGGCGTGGCCATCACCGACCGCGTGGCCATGGTGCTGACCGATCTGGAGATGCCGGAAATGGACGGCTTCACGCTCACGCGCCTGATCAAGCAGGACGCGCGCTTCTCCAAGATTCCGGTGGTGATCCACTCCTCGTTGTCGGGCAAGACCAACGAGGATCACGTCAAGGGCGTGGGCGCCGACGCGTACGTGGCCAAGTTCTCGGCCGAGGATCTGGCCGGCACCATCCGCACCGTCATCGCCAAGGCCGCCGGCGCCGCAGCCTAAGCGTCCGCGAACAAATCAGGGTAGTATCGAAGGGCCGCGACGGCAACGTCGCGGCCCTTTTTCCATTTAACCCGTTCTCGAAAGGACATACCGTGGCAGCTAAGAAAATTCTGTTTCTGACTGGCGATTTTGCGGAAGACTACGAGACCATGGTGCCGTTCCAGGCATTGCAGATGGTTGGACACACGGTGCACGCGGTCTGCCCCGGCAAGCAGTCCGGCGACACCATCAAGACCGCGATTCACGATTTCGAAGGCGACCAGACCTATACCGAAAAGCCGGGCCACCTGTTCGCCCTCAACGCCAGCTTCGACGACGTCGACGTGGCGAAATACGACGCGCTGATGATCGCCGGCGGCCGCGCGCCCGAGTACCTGCGCCTCAATCCGCGCGTGATCGCCATCGTGCAGGAGTTCGCGGCCGCGTCCAAGCCGATAGCGGCGGTGTGCCACGGCGCCCAATTGCTGGCGGCGGCGGAGGTCATTCGCGGCAAAAAGATCTCATGCTATCCGGCCTGTTCGCCGGAAGTCAAACTCGCAGGCGGCGAGTACGCCGACATCCCGGTCGACCAGGCGGTCACCGACGGCAATTTCGTCACCGCGCCCGCGTGGCCGGCGCACCCCGCGTGGCTCGGCCAGTTCCTGCGCGTGCTCGGAACCGAAATCAAGCTTTAACGAGGTTGCGCGCGTGGAAGCGGATGTGGTCTTCCATGAACGTCGAGATGAAATAGTAGCCGTGGTCGTAACGCGCGTGCCGCCTCAGTTCCAGCGGCTGCGCGGCGGCGCGGCAGGCTTCCTCGAACGCCTCCGGATACAGCTGCTCGGCCAGGAATTTATCGCCCAGTCCCTGGTCGATCAGGATACCGGCGGGGAAGGGCGTTTTCAGACCGGCCATCAATAAACTGGCGTCGTACCGCGCCCACGCGGCGGTGTCGTCGCCGAGGTAGCCATTGAACGCTTTTTGGCCCCATGGGCATTTCGACGGCGCCGCGATCGGCGCGAACGCCGACACCGAGCGGAATACGTCCGGCCGTTTCAGCGCCATCGTCAGCGCGCCGTGGCCACCCATTGAGTGGCCGAAGATGCCCAGACGCGCGCCATCGACCGGCAGCTCTTTCACCACCAGTTCGCGCAACTCGTGGATATAGCTGTACATCCGGTAGTGCCGCGACCACGGTTCCTGTGTGGCGTCCAGATAGAAGCCGGCGCCGACGCCGAAATCCCAGCTGTCCGTTTCACCGGCGACACCGGCGCCGCGCGGGCTGGTGTCGGGCGCGATGAGGATCAGCCCCGCCTGCGCCGCCGCGCGCTGGGCGCCGGCCTTGATCATGAAAGTCTCTTCGTTGCAGGTCAGGCCCGCGAGGTAGAACAGTGCCGGCATGCGGGTTTGATCGGCATTCGCGCCGTCCGCGCGCTCCGGAATGAAGACCGAAAAGCGCATCGGCAGGCCGATCTCGCGCGAGTCGTGGCGGTAGAAACGCTGGGTGCCGCCGAAGCAGGCGTGTTCACTGATTAGTTCAAGCATGTGGTTTTCCTATGTTCCCTAGCGAACAGTCGTGGTGCGGTTTATCGGCCATAATAATCGAAGTATGGTTTACAGAGGAGAAGTACATGCCGGATATTCAGGTCATCATGGCCGAACTAGGCTGGCCACTCGCGATCGCGCTGGCTTGGTTATCGGGAGAATTCCTGCATCGCTGGACACGTCTGCCGCGCATCAGCGTCTACGGCATCGTCGGTTTCTTACTGGCGCAGATATTCCCGGCCGCGCTGAGCAGCGGCGCATCGAGCACCGTCACCACGCTGGCCAACCTGGCCTTCGGACTTATATTGTTTGAATTTGGCTACCGCATCAATTTGCGCTGGCTCAGGATCAATCCATGGATCGCCGTCAGCGGCCTGGCCGAATCGGCCGCCACTTTCGGCGTCGTTTATCTGATTGCACATCTCACCGGCATGCCGTCGCTGACGTCGTTGCTGCTCGCGTCCTTGGCCATGTCGACATCGCCGGCCGGCGTGCTGCGCGTGATCAATGAGCAAAACAGCTCAGGCCAGGTCACCGAGCGCGTGCTGCACCTGGTGGCGATCAACTGCGTGCTGGCGGTGTTCGTGTTCAAGGTGGTGGTGGGCTTCTGGGTGTTCCAGACCTCCGGCAGCTTGCCGCAGGCGATCTCGCACAGCCTGATCGAACTGGTGGTGTCGGCGGTCATGGGCGCGTTGATGGGCTTTATGGTGCCCGCCTTGCTGCGCCGTCTGGGCGCGCTGGCGCAGGACGGCACCGTCGCCTTCGCGCTCGGCGTCGTGCTGCTGGTGGCCGCCGCCGGCGCGTTTGAAGTGTCGCCGGTGCTCGCCACATTGACCTTCGGCCTGGCCGCGCGCCACAGCCGCGTCGCGTTCAGCCGCACCGAGCGCAACTTCGGCGGCATCGGCGAGCTGCTGACGGTGCTGCTGTTCGTGTTCGCGGTCTCCACCCTTGAGTGGGAGCGCGTGGTCGACGGCGCGGGCCTCGGCATCTTGCTGCTGCTGGCGCGCTTCCTGGTCAAGACGACCAGCGTGGCGGTTTTCGCCAAGGTGGGCGGCATCTCATGGCGCAAGGGCGTGCTGACCGGTGTCGCGCTGGCGCCGATGTCGGTGTTCGTCACGCTGCTGCTCGAACAAACCAAATACATGGGGATCGTGCTGGTCGACGAACTTGCGGCGCTGGCGGCGATGACGCTGCTGCTGGAGGTGGTCGGACCGATCGTCACGCAACGTGCGCTGATCTGGGCCAACGAAACCCAGGTCAAGGAGGAAAAGTAAATGCCATTAGAACCATTCAACACATCGCAACCGCTGACGATGGGCGTGGAGCTCGAGCTCCAGCTGATCAGCCTTTCGGATTACGACTTGACGGCGTCCAGCCCGGACCTGCTGCACCTGTTGGGACGCAAGCCTTTCCCCGGCAACGTCACGCCGGAAATCACCGAGAGCATGATCGAGATTAACAGCGACGTGCACACCAATCACACCGAACTGGTGGCGCAGTTGCAGCTGATCCGCGACACGCTGGTCACGGCCGGCGAGCAGCTCAACATCGGCATCTGCGGCGGCGGCACGCACCCGTTCCAGAAATGGTCGGACCGGAAGATCTTCTCCAAGCCGCGCTTCAAGGAGGTGTCGGAGCTGTACGGCTATCTGGCCAAGCAGTTCACGATTTTCGGCCAGCACGTGCACATCGGCTGCGCCAATGGCGACGACGCGCTGTTCCTGCTGCATTCGCTCAGCCGCTACGTGCCGCACTTTATCGCGCTGTCGTCATCGTCGCCGTACGTGCAGGGGAACGACACCTTGTTCAATTCCGCGCGTTTGAATTCGGTGTTCGCGTTTCCGATGAGCGGACGCGCGCCGTTCGTGCAGAACTGGGCCACCTTCGAGAACGAGTACTTCGCCAAGATGGAACACACTGGCGTGATCAAGAGCATGAAGGACTTTTATTGGGATATTCGTCCGAAGCCGGAATTCGGCACCATCGAGCTGCGGGTGTGCGACACACCGCTGACGGTGGAGCGGGCGGCGGCGCTGGCCGTGTACCTGCAATCGCTATGCAGCTATCTGCTGGAGCGCCGGGAAGAGGCGCCGGCCGAGGATGACTATCTGGTGTATAACTACAACCGCTTCCAGGCTTGCCGTTTCGGGCTGGATGGCACGTTGGTGCATCCAAAGAGTTACGAGAGCCTGTCGCTGCGCGAGGATATCCTGACCACCTTGCGCAAGATGGAGCCGTATGGCGCCAAGCTTGGCGCCACCGCCGGCCTGCAGCATCTGATGCAGGTCACGCATGAGGGCAGCGACGCGCATTATTTGCGGCAGCAGTTCGATCGTAGTGGTAGCGCAGAGGGCATGGTCGACGCCGCGATCCATCGATTCCGTGGCCGTTGACAGTGTCGTTCACGGTAAACACGTAGGGCGGATTAGCGAAGCGTAACCGGCCATGGTTGCGCCGCCGACAGCGCATGCATGGCCGATTACGGCGTTCCGCCTAATCCGCCCTACGTGTCTCGGTGGTCACGCGGACGGCAATTTCGATGCTAAAACCGCGTCTCCCGCGCCACGCGCAGGAAATTATCCAGAATCGCCGTGCAGTCGAGCAGCTCGACGCCGCCGGCGCTGTGGAACTCCGGGTGCCACTGCAAGCCCATCACAAACGGCGCCTTGCGATACCGGATCGCCTCCACCATGTTATCGGGCACCGACAGCGCCTCGACCACCATGTCGCGGCCCAAGGTCTTGACCGCCTGATGGTGGATCGAATTGACCAAGCCCGTCTGATGCCCCTTGAACAGCTTGCTCAACGACGACCCCGCCGGGAAACTGATCTCATGCCGGTTGCGGTCGTACTCGTCATTCACGTGCGCCAGCGAATCCGGCACGTCCGACGCAATATCCTGGTACAAGGTACCGCCGAACGCCACATTGATCAGCTGACACCCACGGCAAATCCCCAGCACCGGCTTGCCGGCCTCGACGAATTCGTGCAGCAGTTCCAGTTCGTACATGTCGCGCGCGCGGTCGCCGCCCCATTCGGGCCGGGTCGGCGTTTCCGAATAGCTCTGCGGCGAGACGTCGGCGCCGCCCTGCAGCACCAGGCCGTCAAGGTGGCGCGCGTAGTCGCGCAGGCGGATGTTGGAAGGGTGCAGCAGCCCGTCGGTGTTGACGGTCGGGATCATGAACACCAGCACGTCGCGCGACATGACCCATTGCGCGATCGATTCCTCCAGATATTGCAGGTTCTTGCTGCGCAGGCCCTTGGCGCCGGCTTCCGGGTGGAAAATCCGCGCCGAGACCCCGATGTGCAGCGGCCGCTGAATGATGTGGCGCGTGACGGAGGCGGCAACCCGGCGGTAGCGCGCCATGATGACCCGGCCCCACAGGCTGAAGACGTTGTCGCCCGGATCGAGGTAGCGGGGCGTGCCCACTTCGGGACGCGTCGAGCGGCGCTCGTGGTCGCTCGCGCGGCGATGCGGCGTTTCCTGCACGTGCACGTCTTCTGGCGGTACGTCTATGATGTCCTTATCGTCCGGCCCGGCACTCATGCTGTCCCTCATTCACTGTTGACATGATGCCAGTGTGCCATACACCGGCGTCGGCGGTCGCCCGCTTCACAAATCCTTACAACTGTCGGACTTCACGAAAGCGAGGAAGGCGTCGGCGAACCCGGCCACCAGGGGATCGGCCTCGCGCAGGCAGACCAGGCCGACGGACGACAGTAGCTTGCCGTTTGCCAGTGGGACGAAGCACACGCCCACCGGCGCCATCAACCGCATGCACTCGGGAACGATAGCGATGCCCAGGCCGGCCGCGATCAGGCTCAGTTGCGACGATTTGCGCGACAGCGCCCGGGCAGGTATCGGAAAGAAACCCTGTTCCAGGCACAGGTTGGCGACCAGGTAGCTGAGGCCGCCCCTGTCCTTGTGCGGGATCGAGATGAACTGCTCCTTGCTCAGGCTGGCCAGTTCGACGTTGTCGAGCGCGGCCAGCGGCGAGTTGTGCGACACGGCTACCATCAGCCGCTCGGTCGACACCTCGCGCACGTGGATGTGCGGATACTTGCGCAGTGTCGGCAGGCGGATCAGGCCGATGTCTGCGCGGCCTTCCTCGATATCGAGCGTCTGGTTTTCCGAGGGCGCCATCGACACTTCCAGCGTCACGCCCGGAAATTGGTCGAGCAGCCGGCCGATGGCGCCGGTCATGGCGGGCGTCAGGATCACCGAGCTCGAATGCTGCAGCCGGATCACGCCGCGCGCGCCGAGTCCGACCTGGCGCGCCTGCACCACCGTGTCGTCGATGTCGTCGAGGATGCGCTTGCCGCGCTCGAAGAACAGCTGGCCGGCCGGCGTCAGTTCGATATGGCGCGAGTCGCGCGTCAGCAACTGCGTTTGCAGCTCGTCTTCCAATTCCTTGATCTGGCGGCTCAGCGCCGACTGGGCCACGTACAGCTTTTCGGCCGCGCGCGAGTAACTTCCTGCCTCGACGATTTCAACGAAGTATTTGAACTGTTTAAGCGATATCACCGTGTATGCCGTTTCGAGATAGATGGCCGCCGTATTTGATATTGGCTCGAATGGGGCGGCGCCGTTAAAGTGAAGCGTCTCTTCTTCATTTACGGAACCGCCATGTTGGAGCTTATCGGAATAATCGGCATGGTATTGAGTATTGCAGTAAAACTGATATGCGTCCAGATCGGGTGCGGCAGCGGCAAAGACGAACACGAGGATTGAGTGGCAGCCCATATAATTGGGCATGAATAAAAATAGTCTTCTTGTCGCGTTTCGCGTGATGGCATCGGTCGTGCTGTCGATATTGTCGATCTGGGGCGGCATGGCGCTCTGGTTTCAGCTACCGGCGCTACGCTTGCCGGCCGTGGTGGCGTGGGGTGTTGGCGCCATCGTCACACTGGTGCTGTGGTGGCGCAAGCGCGACGCGCGCGTGGCGCTGCCCTGGCTGGCCGGAATGATCGCGCTGATGGCATGGTGGAGCACCTTGCAGCCAACGCACAACCGCGTGTGGGCCGACGACGTGTCGCGCATGGTCACCGGGCAGGTGGCAGGCAGCGTGGTCACCCTGGACCAGGTGCGCAATTTCGACTGGCGTAGCGATACCGATTACACGCAGCGCTGGGAGGCGCGCAGCTACGATCTGGATCGACTGCGCTCGGTCGATGTGGCCATGTCGTACTGGATGGGGCCGGCGATCGCGCACACGCTGGTATCGTTCGGCTTTGCCGACGGGCGCTATCTGACGTTTTCCATCGAGATCCGCAAGCAGCGCGGCGAGAGCTTCGACGCGATCGCCGGGTTTTTCAAGGGGTTCGAGACGGTGCTGATCGCCGCCGACGAGCGCGACATCCTGCGGGTGCGGACCAACGTTCGCGGCGAGGACATGTATTTGTACCGGTTGAAGATGCCGCCCGAGGCGATGCGCTCGTTGTTCCTGGCGTATTTGGACGAAGGCGCGAAGCTCAAGCGCGAGCCACGTTTCTACAATACGCTGACGGCCAACTGCACCACGATCATATTCGAGATGGCGCGGCGCATCGATCCAGGATTGCCGTTCGATTGGCGCTTGCTGGCGTCGGGGTATCTGGACCGGTATTTGTTCGATATCGGCGCCTTGGCGGGCGGGCAGGATTTCGAGACGCTGCGCCGGAACGCGCATATAACGGAACGCGCCCGCGCCGCCGACCAAGCAGAGGATTTTTCAGCACGGATAAGGGCCGTCGCCCAATGAAAATTGGCCCGGGACCCACAAAAAACACCGGAAACACGTAGGGCGGATTAGCGAAGCGTAATCGGCCATGCATCCGTGGGCGGCGGCTCATACATGGCCGATTACGGCGTTCCGCCTAATCCGCCCTACGTGTCTCCGGAGCGGAGCTTATTTCACCGCGCGAAATACAGCTCGTTCACCCGATCAAGGCTGACCTCGGCCGCGCGCTGCGACAGCACGACCTTCCCACTCTGCATCAGATACACATGATCGGCGATCCCGATCGCCAGCTCCGTGTTCTGCTCCACCAGAATAATGGTTCGCCCGCCGGCTTTGAGCCGCTCCAGCGTCTCGAACACCTCATTGACAATCACCGGCGCCAATCCCAGCGACGGCTCGTCGACAATCAACAAGCGCGGTTCGGACATCAACGCCCGCGCCATCGCCAGCATCTGCGCCTCGCCGCCCGACAGCGAACCAGCCAACTGCGCGCGCCGCTCGCGCAGACGCGGAAACATCAAGTACGACTTCTCCAGTCGCGGCTTGACATGCGCCCGATGCGAAGGATGAAAAGCCCCCATGATCAAATTCTCCTCCACGCTCATATCGCGGAAGATCAAACGGTCCTCGGTGATCAGCGCCACGCCATGGTCGGCCATATGCCAAGTCGGCGTTCCGTTCAACCTTTCGCCGTCGAGGCGGATCTCGCCGCCGTTCACAGGCAGCAGTCCCATGACCGTGCGCAGCAGCGTAGTCTTGCCGGCGCCGTTGGGTCCGATGATGGCCGTCAGTTCGCCGGCCCGCGCGCGCATCGACACGTCCCACAGCACGTTGATGGCGCCATAACCGGCGCGCACCCGTTCCAGTTCAAGCATCGCCCGCTCCCACGGCGGCGCCCGTGTAACTGCGCATCACCTCGGGATCGCGGAAGACGGCACCCGGCGTGCCATCGGCGATCACCTGCCCGAAGTTGAGCACCACCACGCGCGCGCACAAGGCGTTGATGGTCTCGATATCGTGCTCGATCATGATGATGCCCACGCCAAAACGCGCATGCATCTCCCTGAGCATTTCCATGAAGCGGCGCTTGCCGGTGGTTTCCAGTCCTGCCAGCACTTCGTCGAGCAGCAGCAGCTTGGGCGACGTCGCCAGCGCCTTCGCCACTTCCAGCGCCTTCAACTCGGTCAGCGACAACTCCGTGGAGGCATCGCGTGCGGCCTTGTCGGTCAGGCTGGTGAACTCCAGGATCTCGTCGATCTGCCGCGTGTCGATCTTGTCGGCGCCGAAACGCTGGGCGACGATCAGGTTCTCGCGCACCGTCAGTTCATGCATCGGCTGCGGCACCTGGAAGGTGCGGCCGATACCCAGCCGCGCGCGCCGGTACATCGGCGTGCGCAGCACGTCGTGCCGGTCGAAACGGATGCTGCCGCCCGTCGTGCGCACCAGCCCCGATATGGCGTTGAACAGCGTGGTCTTGCCGGCGCCGTTGGGCCCCACCAGTCCGACCACGTCGCCCGCGCCGACGTTGAGCGTGACGTTGTTGACCGCCGTCAGGCCGCCGAAGCGCACCGAGAGGTTGTTCAGTTCAAGCATGGTCGTTCCTTCCTGGCTTGGATGCGGGCTTGCGCGGCGACGGCAGCAACGGCAGCAGACCGGTGGGACTGAAGATGATCATCGCGACGAGCAGGCCGCCCAGCACCAGTTGATGTCCGGTGGGGATCAGCGCCTTGAATACCAGTTGATCGAGCAAATACACCACCAGCGCGCCGATCACCGGTCCGGTAATGGTGCGGTAGCCGCCGAAGATGGCGGCGACGATGGGCAGCGTCACCCAGACGCCGTTGAAGGCGTAATCCGGCTCGAGAAAATTCAGGTAGTGGGCATTGAACGCGCCCGCCACGCCGGCCATGAAGGCCGAGACCATCAGCATCAACCCTTTGAGCAGCGTGCTGTTGACGCCGACCACGCGGGTGGCGTCCTCGCTGCCGTGCATGGCGCGCAGGGCGAGGCCGTAGTGGCTGGTGCGGATGGCGCGGTAGGCCAGCGCGAACAGTAGCACGATGGTGAGGATGACCAGATAGGCGACGGTCTTGCCGCCCATGGCAATGCCGAACGAGTTCGGTGGCGGCGCCGGCAGCAGCGGGATATTGCCGATGCCGCCGGAGCCGCCCGTCACCGAAGTCCATTCGGTGGCGACGATGCGGAAGATGTGGGCGTACGCCAGGATCGCCAGCGCGAAGTAGGGACCGCGCAGGCGCAGCACGGGCAGCATCGCCAGCGAGGCGGCCACCGCGCCGGCGCCGCCCAGCGCCATCCCGGCCGCCACCGGCAGCCCCGCCTTGACCGTGACGATGGCCGAAACGTAGGCGCCGACGCCGAAGAACGCGCTGTGGCCGAAGCTGACCATGCCGCCCAGATTACCCAGCAAGGCCCACGACAGCGCCACGCAGCCGATCACCAGCGCCGCGACGATCAGGCTCATAATGTACTGGTTGGCGCCGAGCAGCAGCGGCACGGCGCCGTAGCCGACCGCCAGCAGCGCGATGCGCAGCGGCCAGCCGCGCACCGCCGCCAGTGCGAGCGGCCCGCTCATCCGCGCCTCCGGCTGGCGCCCATCAGGCCATTCGGCATCGCGAACAGCACCAGCAGGAACAGCATCATGCCGGCCAGCTCCTGCAGGGCGGAACTGGCCAGGGTGACGGTCAGCGCCTCGGCCACGCCAAGCAGCACGGCGCCGAGCAGGACTCCGGGAATCGAACCCACACCCGCCAGCACGGTGATGATGAAGGCTTTGACGGTCAGCGCGCTGCCGTACGCCGGCTGGATCACGCCGTAGCTGTACAGCGCGACGCCGGCGAATCCCGCCAGTATGCCGGCGACGATGAAGGACGCCAGTTCCGTGCGCGCCGGCGGAATGCCCATCAACTTGGCCGCCTCGCGGTTGCTGGAGACGGCGCGCAGCGCGCGGCCGTACCAGCTGCGCGACAGCCACCACCACAGGCCGGCCATCAGCACCAGGCTGACAATGAAGAACACCGCCTCGCCGCGCATGCTGTACAGCGGGCCGACGACGAAGGCCTCCTGCAGCCAGTTGGAACTGGTCGAGCGCACATCGGCCTTCCAGATCAGCAGGATCAGGTTCGTCATGATCACGCCGATGCCGAAGGTGAGTATCAGCGAGTTGATCTCGCGGTCCTTGCGGATGCGGCTGACGACGCCGTACACGCCGGCCGACGTCAGGCTGACGACGATCACGGCGATCGGAATCGCCCATGCGGGATTGAGTCCCAGCCCGGATTCCACCGTGTAGGCGATGTAGGCCGCCAGCAGCACCAGCTCCCCGTGGGCGAGATTGATCACCCGCATGGTGCCGAACACCAGCGCCAGTCCCAGCGCGATCAGCGCGTAGGAGCCGCCCTGGAGCAGGCCGGAATACAGCGCCTGCAGTATCAGGTCGGTCATGTGCAGCGGCCCGCGCTTACCACGGTTTGCCCGGATAGATCATCTTGCCAGTGGCGTTGGACGCCGGCCAGACGATGACGATGTTCTTGCCCTGATGTTGGGCCATGCGGTGGACGAAGTTCAGGTTGTCGCCGTTGGCGCCGAACTGCACGCGGCCGATCAGCGTTTCGCGGTCGGTCCTGCGCAGCTCCTCGGCGACGCCGCCTTTTTTAACCGTGCCCTTGTCGGCGGCGCGGGCGATGGCCTCGAACAGCAGCATCGATTGCACGTAGCCGAACTGGCCCAGGTAGTCCGGCTCCTTCTTGTACAGCGCCTTGTAGGCGCCAGCGAAAGCCTTGCCGTCGGCCGTGTCGAATGTGGCGGGGAAGGGCAGCAGCGCGGTGCCGTACACATTGGGCATCAGGTCGGGGAATTCGGCCGCCATCTTCGGCGTCGCCAGCGACCACACGCCGATCAGCGCCTTGACGGGCGGCTTGAGCACGCGCGCCGCGCGCAGAATGCCGACATAGTCGTTCTCGTAGCCGACCATCAAAATCACTTCGGACTTGTCCTGTAGCCGGATCTTGTTGATGATCGGCTTGAAGTCGGTGATGGCGGGGTCGAACGAGTGCGCGGTAGCCTTCACGCCCTTGGCGGCCAGCGCCTTTTGCACCGAGTTGGCCAGGTCCGAGGTGGCTTCCTTGGTCGAGAAGACGATGGACACGCTCTTGGCGCCCATCTCGGCCAGGGTGCCGAGGACGGCTTTTTCGTAGCCGGCGGTGTTATTGATGCGGAAAAAATTCTTGCGGCCGCTGTTGACCAGGTTGTCGTCGACGCCACCGGAGGTGATGTAGGGCAGTCCCAGTTTGTTGGCCGCGTCGGAGGCGGGGGAGATGTTGTTGGAACCGTAGCCGCCGGTGATGGCGATCGCGCCCTCGCTGGCCAGTTTCTCGACCGCCGCCACCGCCTTTGCCGGCGCCGACTCGTCGTCGATGGTGACGATCTTGATCTTGTGTTTGCCGTTGTTCTTGTTGAAGACATCGGCGGCGACCATCACGCCTTCCTGCATGCCGGCGCCCACCCGCGCCAGGGTCCCGGTCAGCGGCAGCTGCGCGCCAACGACGAACTCCTCCGCCTGTGCGCGGAACGCGATTGCCGCCATCAGCACCGCGAGCGACGCGGCCATCGTTATTTTTCTCATGACTGTCTCCACCTTTCGGGTTACTTTTGTGCCAGTTGCCGCAGCCGTCCTTTCAAGATCTTGCCGGTCGTTGCCGCTGGCAGTGTTTGCATCGCGATGATCTCCGACGGGCATTTGTAAGGCGACAGCCGGCCCGCCAGGTACTGCTGTAATTGTATGGTCAACTCCGCGGTCGAACCGCTGTGGCGCGGATCGAGTTCGACGAAGGCGACCACCTCCTCGTTGCCGTCGCCGTCGTTCGAATCGCGGCCCACCACCGCCGATTGCGTCACCGCCGGATGGGCGTTCAGCACCGTCTCCACTTCCAGCGGATAGACGTTGAAGCCGGAGCGGATGACCAGCTCCTTGGTGCGGCCGACGATGAACAGCGCGCCGTCGGCCTCCTGGCGCGCCATGTCGCCGGTGTTGATCCAGCCGCCGGGCCGCATCGCCGCCGCCGTCATTTCCGGCTCGCGGTAGTAGCCCAGCATGATGTTAGGGCCGCGCACCCACAGCTCGCCGTCGGCTCCCGCCGCCACATCGGCGCCAGCCTTGTCCACCACGCGCACCTCCACGCCCGGAATCGCCATGCCGACCGAGGCGTCGCCGCGCGGCGCGTCGAGGCGCGTCTGGCTGACCGTCGGCGAGGTCTCCGTCATGCCGTAGCCGTTGTGCAGCGCCACCCCCAGCAGGCGCTCGACCTGCGTTTTCAGGCTGGGCGACAGTGGCGAGCCGCCCGCATAGGCGAAGCGTAGCCGGTTTTCCAGCCGGCGCGGTTCACCGTCGTCGCCGGTCCCGAGCTTTTCGAGCAGGCGCGCGTACATCGCCGGCACGCCCTGCAGGATGGTCAGGCCATCGTCGCGGATCGCCGCGATCAGCGCCTCGGGCGTGAAGCGCGGGCACAGATACAGGCAGGCGCCAGCGTACAAGGTGCCCAGCATGACCGAGGCCAGTCCGTAGACGTGCGTGATCGGCAGCACCCCGTAGGCGCGGTCGTCCGGCGTCAGGCCGCGCAGCGTACTCGAAATGGCGGCGATGAACAAGAGGTTGCGGTGCGTGAGCATCACGCCCTTGGGATTGCCGGTGGTGCCGGTGGTGTAGATCAGCGCCGCCACCTGGCGCCCGGACGAGGCATGCGGCGCTTCCTGCGCGCCGCCGGCGTTCAGCGCGCCGATCATCCACGGGACGTCGCCGAATGGCGGCTGCGACGGCTCGGCGCCATGGCGTTGGCCGTGGGCCGTGGTTTCAGGGGAGGCCGGCATCGATGTGTAGATCACGCGCCGCGCGCCGCTGTGGTCGAGGATCTGGTCCACCTCGCGCGCGGAGAGGCGGCCGTTGACGTGGACGATCCAGGCGTCGATGTCGGCGGCGGCGAAGGTCAGCACCACTTGCGCGACGCAATTCTCGCCGACCACCATCAGGCGGTCGCCGGCGCGCACATCGAGCCGGCGCAGCAGCCTGGAAGTTTGATCGACCGCCGCCGCCAGTTGCGCGTAGCTCCAGTACCGCCGGCCGTCGTGCAGCGCCGGCGCGTCCGGCGCGCGCGCGGACCAGCGGCGCGGAATGCCGCTGATGCGGTCCGGCAGCGATGTCAGCACCTGCTCGACGTCGATATCGGCGTTGGCGCCTATCCTGTTCATCCGGCCCGCGCCGGCGTTTTCTGGTCTCTTGTCATGGTCTCCCTCTCGGAAGTCCCCAATGTGCCGATTCGGCCGGACCCTGTCAAGCTTTGATGTCGATCAGCGTGCCGAGGTTTTCGTCGGCGGCCTGTATCACTTTGGCCGACAGGTCGAACTGCGCCTTGTAGACCAGCGAGTTGGTGGCCTCGGTGGCGAAGTCGGTGCCGCTGGCTTCCGACGACTGCATTTGCCGTCCCTGCACCGATAGCGTGACGCCGCCGCCGGCTGGCGAGCTTTCCTGGAACGTCGCGCGCGCGGGCTCGAAGCCCGCGGTGCTCATGTTGGCGACCGAGTGCGCGCTATTGGCCAACGCGCCGGCGCTCGCTTGCAGGCCCGAGGCCGAAGTGTGAAGTGCTGATATCGCCATGATAGTTGCCTGTCTATTATTGCCATGCGGAAACTTCAATCAGTGTAGCCTAATTATTGCCGCTACGCACGATAACTAGACCGTTAGACAATATATTGGTTTAAAAATCGCTGTTTCTATGCTACCCTGCGCGCCTTAGTTGTTTTTGAGAAATAATCAGGGGAGTAGTAAACATGGCGTTTTTTGATTTTCTGGAGAAGGACCGCACGATAGCGGGGTCCGGCTTCAATCGCTGGCTGGTGCCGCCGGCGGCGTTGGCGATCCACCTATGCATCGGCATGGCCTACGGCTTTTCGGTGTTCTGGCTGCCGCTGTCGCGCGCGGTCGGCGTCACCGAGCCGCTGGCCTGCGCGGCCGAGATGGATCTGATGGCCCGCATCCTGTCGTCGACGTGCGACTGGCAGATCTCGATGCTGGGCTGGATGTACACGATGTTCTTCGTTTTCCTCGGCCTGTCCGCCTGGCTGTTCGGCGGCTGGCTGGAACACGCCGGTCCGCGCAAAGCGGGCGTGGTGTCGGCGCTGTGCTGGTGCGGTGGCCTGGTGATTTCGGCGCTGGGCGTCTACCACCACCAGATCTGGCTGATGTGGATCGGCTCCGGCGTGATCGGCGGTATCGGCCTCGGTCTCGGCTACATCTCGCCGGTGTCGACCCTGATCAAATGGTTCCCGGACCGTCGCGGCATGGCGACCGGCATGGCGATCATGGGCTTCGGCGGCGGCGCGATGATCGGCGCACCGCTGGCCGACATGCTGATGAAGCACTTCGCCACCGCCGGCGGCGTCGGCGTCTGGCAAACCTTCCTGGCCATGGCGGCGATCTACTTCGTCTTCATGATGGCGGGCGCGCTGTCGTACCGCGTTCCGGCCACCGGCTGGAAACCGGCCGGCTGGACGCCTCCGGCGACCAACGCCAACGCCATGATCACCACCCGCCACGTCCACGCCAGCAAGGTGTGGGGCATCCCGCAATTCTGGCTGGTATGGCTGGTGCTGTGCCTGAACGTGACGGCCGGTATCGGCATCCTGGGCATGGCTTCACCGCTGCTGCAGGAGATCTTCGGCGGCCAGCTGCTGGGCGTGACCACCGCGTTCAATGAATTGACGCTGGCGCAGAAGGGCCAGATCGCCGCCATCGCCGCCGGCTTCACCGGCTTGCTGTCGCTGTTTAACATCGGCGGCCGCTTCGTCTGGGCGTCGTGCTCCGACTTCCTGGGCCGCAAAGTCACCTACGGTATCTTCTTCGTGCTGGGCTTCACGCTGTACGCGTCGATTCCCTCGATGGCGCACGGCGGCCATCTGGGGCTGTTCGTCGGCTTCTTCTGCATCATCCTGTCGATGTACGGCGGCGGCTTCGCCACCGTGCCGGCCTACCTGGCCGACTTGTTCGGCACGCAGATGGTTGGCGCCATCCACGGCCGCCTGCTGACCGCGTGGGCCGCGGCCGGCGTGTTCGGTCCGATCCTGGTCAACTACGTGCGTGAATACCAGATCGCCAACGGCGTGCCGAAGGCGCAGGCCTACGACTTCACGATGTACGTGCTGGCGGGCCTGCTGCTGGTCGGCCTGGTGTGCAACCTGCTGGTGCGCCCGATCGCCGACAAGCACTTTATGACCGACGCCGAACTGGCGGCCGAGAAGAAGCTGGCGCACGAGCGCGACGCGGCCGCGTCGACCGGCGCGGCCGTGGCGGCGGGCGGCACCACCAGCCCGATCGCGGTTGCTTTCGGCTGGCTGGCGGTGGGCATCCCAATGGCCATCGGCATCTCCATCACCGTGCAGAAAGCCTCGGTGCTGTTTAAGTAAGCCGCCGACGCGTGGCAGCGAGCGGGGCCGGTTCAGCGTGTGCTGAACCGGCCCCGTTTGTTTTCAGCCCGGTTTTTCCGCGCGGATATTGCGGGCTATCATTGATGGGCGGCATTTTTGCTGACTGGGAGCAAAACAGGGAGGCGATTTTTTGACGTCGTCGTTCGGTGTACGTTTGATCTAGATCATACAGCGCGGGTAGGGCTGACGTAGCCTTGGCATTCGCGCTGCAGACGCGTCGTCGAAACCGGATCGACACAATCGCTAGACTTCAAGGCCCCCTTTTACTTTCTTGTCGAGGCATACTTATGTATCCATTTTCCCAGTCAGTAACCCCAGCCGCCAGAACTCATCTGGAAGCGCAGTTGTCGTTCTTCAACGACATGTCGAAATCCTTGTTCCGTACCGTTCAGCAATACAGCGACCTCAATATTCAACTGGCTCAAACCTTGCTGGAAGAAAGCACGATGACCGGCCAGCAATTTATTACCGCGAACCGTCCCACCGAAGCGCTCGCCGCAGCGGCCGCGCATGCGCAGCCGGCGGCGGAAAAGCTGCGCGCCTACCACCAGCACCTGTCGCGGATTGCCGCCGACACCCAGGTTGACCTGTCCAAAGTAGCCGAAGAGCACGTACAGGAAACCAGCCGCACCGCCCGGGCATTGGCCGATGAGGTGGCGCGTGTGACATCCGAGGAAACGGAAAAAAACCTGCGCAGCCAGCAGGACGCCGTCAGCAAGTTCACCGATCCGTTCATGAGCCAGTACGACGGCTCACGCCAATCGCGCGGTACCGAAGTGCGCGGCAGCCAGTCCCTGCAGAGCGCCGGCCAGAACGGTGCCGAGAGCCACGCCGGCAGCATGCAAGGCGGTCAAGCCACCCAGGCACAAACTGCGGCCCAGGCGGCCGCTCAGGGCAGCAAGCAAACCGTAGCCCGCAAGGAAACTTGATACCGGTTGCAGTAAAATAAAATGAGATTTGCCGTGTGCGGGATCGGGGATCGCCGCGCGCGGCATTTTTTTCGTCCATGCTTTATCATGGCCAGCTTATGCTGTCTGGAGATAGGGTATGACGACTTCCACCACCGCGCAGCCGGAATCGCTGCACATCGTTTGTCCACATTGCGACGCCGTTAACCGCGTGCCGGCCGCCAGGCTGTCGGCCGAGCCGGTGTGCGGCAAGTGCCAGCGCGCGCTGTTTACCGGCCAGCCGGTCGATCTGTCGAGCGCGCGCTTCCTCAAACATATCGAACGCAGTGATATTCCGGTCCTGGTGGATTTCTGGGCGCCGTGGTGCGGTCCATGCCGCACGATGGCGCCGTTTTATGCGCAGGCGACCCAGCGGCTGGAGCCGCAATTCCGCGTCGT
This sequence comes from Burkholderia sp. LMU1-1-1.1, assembly GCF_040675865.1. Taxonomy (NCBI): domain Bacteria; kingdom Pseudomonadati; phylum Pseudomonadota; class Betaproteobacteria; order Burkholderiales; family Burkholderiaceae; genus Burkholderia; species Burkholderia sp. LMU1-1-1.1. The sequence continues at coordinate 166,275 of NZ_JBEGHG010000009.1, forward strand.
CAAGGTGAACACCGAGGAGGCGCAGGATTTGTCGGCGCGCTACGCGATCCGCAGCATTCCGACGTTGGCGTTGTTCAAGGGAGGGCGGGAAATCGCGCGCCAGCCGGGGGCGATGGATGCGACCAACATCGTCGCGTGGGCGACGCAGAACAATCGCGGATGATTAGTCGGCGGCGCGGTCCAGCCACTTCCGGATGCCGTCGAGCGTGCGGAAATCGGCGATCGACCGGGTGTTGATGTGCGGGTGCCGCGCCTGCAGCATCTTCGTCAGCGCCGATCCGGGCCCCAATTCCAGCGCGTAGGTGATGCCGGCTTCGGCGCAGGCGTCCATGCACGCGAGCCAGCGGATTTTTTCCGCCATCTGGCGCGACAGCTGCTCGACCGCCTGTTTCTTGTCGTGGATAGGGGTTGCACTGATACCGGCCAGCACCGGCGCGGTCATTGGGGCGAATTCGGTTTGCCGCAGCAGTTCCGCGAACGGCTCCACGGCGTCGCGCATGAACGGCGTGTGCGACGCCACTTCGACCGGCAACCGCGTGCATCGTCCTCCCGCTGCGATGACGGCCGATTCCAGCGCCTGGGCCCTTTGCGCCGGTCCGCCGGCGATGCTGGCGTCCTCGCCGGTTTCTATACCGATGTGAAAAGCGTGCGCTGTCGAGAGTTCTTCGAGCCGCTTTGAGCTCAGACCGGACAACGCCAATAACGCCTGGCCCGGATGCGTCGCCAGGCAGGCGTCCATCAGTTGCGCGCGTCGTGCGGCCAGCCCGGTCGCCGTCGCGGCGGTGAAGGCGCCGGCGGCGCCGTAAGCCGACAATTCGCCGATGCTGTAGCCGGCGACCAGCGCAGGTTGTGGCGCAAACTCCCGGATCGCTTCCCACATGGACAAGGTCGCGGCCACGATCAACGGTTGCGCGTTGCTGTTGGCGTAAATATCCGCGCCACCGAAAGCCTGCGGCATGGCGGCGGACAGGCCGTCGAGCAGGGCGGCCGCGCTTGCGCTGGTGCGCGCCAGGTCGAACATTTGTGCATGCTGTCCACCCTGGCCGGGGCAGAGCAGCAGCAGCCGTGATTGCGTGCCGTATGACATCGTCACGACCTGTCCGCGTCCAGCGCGGCGATCGACTGCACAAGACAGCTTGCGGCCAGCAGATCGGCGGCGCCGCCCGGCGATAATCGCCGCTGCACGAACACCTGGTGACTGGACAGGGCCAGCCCAAGCCAGTCGGCGTTCGCGGTGCCACCGGCGTCCAGGAAGCGCTGCGCGTGCGTCCTTACCGTTTGCGCGCCTTGTGGGCCGGCGCGGTGATAGACGTTGCTGTCGCTGATGTGCGCCATCAGTGCAAACAGCGCGTCGATGCGGGCCATCGTCATCGTGGCGCCGCGCGCGCGCGCCGCCTGCAAGGCCGGCACGCCGATCTCGAACACCGATGGCAGGCCAAGCGCGCCTTCCTCGCGCGCGCCGCTCGCTGCGTATTGCGCCGCCACGCGCAGGCCGTTGCTGGCCGCGGCGGCCGGCGCGGACGGCGCGCTGGCGTGCATCGCCAGTTCCTCGCCCCAGCGTATCAGCATGGTGGCGCGCAGCGCGGCTGGTGTCGTCGGCGTGCCCTGGGCGAGGGCGCGGCCTGCCGCCGCGCATAGCAGCCCAAGGCTGAAGATGGCGCCGCGATGCGTGTTGACGCCTCGCGTCGCCTTCAACATCGCCCGCTCCGCCGCGATGCCAAGTTGTTTCAACCGGGCGAAGGGGGCGTCGTCCAATCCCGCCAGGCAGATGTCCCGGAAATAGTGACGCAGCGAGAACAGGCTGCGCACGAAGGTGGCCGCGTTCATGTCGCTATGGCTGCCCGAATCGACCAGCGACACCAGTCCCGGTTTCGGATACAGGCATAGTTCGGTGTACAGGCTGCCCACGGCAAGGCGCGCGATCTCGCGGGCGAAGTGTCGCTGCGTTGTAGCGCTCAGCTGTCGTGGTGTGGCGTGTGGTATGAGCGCGCGCGGGGCGGGGACAAGGCTGGTGGCGCGCATCATGACGGCTCCAGCAGCGCCACCAGCGACGCCGTATCGGCCAGGCGCACCGTAAGCAGCTCCTTGACCAGCACCTTGGCCGGATGGGCGATCGCCATCCGCCACTCCTTCCACGATACGGCCGCGCCGCCGGGGAAAACAATCTCGCCGTCGAGCGGCAGCAGCGTCGCATGGCGGGACAGCAGCGCGACGCCATCGTCCAATTGCCGCCGGCTGGTCGGATGAAACAGGATATCGACATCCGACGTCGGCGATACATAGGGCAGGCCGGTGATGGCTTCCATCGCCAGCGAACCGTAGACCCGCAGATGCATGTCCGCGGCATCGTGTTGTAGCGCGGCGAGCGGCGCGCGCAGAGGGCCTGACAGGGAGCGCACGACGGACGCCAGATCAATCGCGGGCGTCGTTTTTTTGATATGCACCGCATGCGCGCGCAACGAAATGCGCACCTTCTCGCCACTGTCTTCGTCGGGAGGCAACGGCAATCCAAGGCAGATTTCATCCGGCCCCGCGTCGCTGTCCGCGCGTCGCACGATCACCGGCCAGGACTGGCTTTGCCACAGCTGAAAGGCCATCTTTGGCTGTGGCTCGGTGGTGGCCTGCGCGGCGTTCCAGCCAGCGTCGCCAAGCCAGACCAGCGTGTGGCGCTCCAGTCCCGGAGCGGTTGCCGCCGCGCCGGGCATGTCATTTTTTTCAGGCGGCGCGTACATCGCTGTCCGTCATGACCGCTTCGATCACCGGCTGCGCGAGGCGGCGTCCACCGCGTTCGAGCCCCAGCGCGCTGCGCCGGTCGCCGGTGGCCGGTTCGGCCAGCGCCGCCTTCAGCTGCGCCGCCAGGTCGCCTTCCCAGATCGCCTGCAAGCCGCCCATGCGCAGATAGTTCTCCGGGCCCGGCGCGAACACGGGATTACTTTGCGCCAGTTCCGTCAAGCGTTCCTCCGGCACCTTGGTGATGCGCGCCATCGCCGGCAACCCCATGACGCGGATGGTGGCGTCGGGCAGGGCGTAGCAGGCGTCGGCCATCAGGCCGCTGGTGATGAAGCCGCCCGACAAGGCCTGGTCGTAGACCAACCCGATGATCTTGTGGCCCTTGCGCCGCGCCAGGTCCACGCACTTTCCCAGGTGGGCCATATAGCTATTGATGCCCAACATTTCGTCGCGATGACGCAAACGCTGGCCTTGCGTATCGATCAGCATCAGGATCGGCTTGCCGGGGAATTCACGCACGGTGTGCAGGATCGACTTGGCTTGCGCCAGTGCGATTTCCACGCCGATGGGCGTGTGGCCGGTGGTGCCGATCACTTTCACCATCTCGCCATCCACCTGACCGCTACCGCACAGGAAATCGTCTTTTTCGACGATCGAGTGGCCTTGCGGGAACAGCGTATCCGCCAGTTTTTTCCAGTCCATGTCAGGCTCCCATACGGCGCGCCGCGGCCACCGCGATAAAACTGTCCACTTCCAGCATCGGCACATTGGCCGCGTCGGGTATTTGCATCGCGGTCCAGATATCGACCGGATCGGGCAGGGCGCCGAAGCTGGCGATGCGTTCGTCGAGCATGCGCTGTTCGGCTTCCAGCGCCTCCATCGACAGTTCGGCGGGCTGGGTGGCGTACTGCGCCACCGCCTCCCGCGCCGCCGTGCGGAAGGCCGCGATGTCGTCGGCGACGATGCGCTGGCAGTCGCCCATCAGATAGCGGTGCTTGCCGCCGGTGCTGCGCCAGACCAGCGCGCGGTCGCGCGAATCGAATTCCTCGACGCCGTTGGCGGTTTCGATCACTTCCGGACCGGACATCGCCAGCCGGCCTTCCTCCGACATCACGACCACATTGGCGCAGCGCGAGACGATGCCCATGCCGCCGAAGGCGCCGTTGGAGCCGCCCACCAGCACGATCACCGGAACGCCGGCGGCGCGGGCATCGAGCAGGGCGCGCATCACTTCCGACACCGCGATCAGGCCGGCGTTGGCTTCGTGCAGGCGCACGCCGCCAGATTCCACCAGCAGCACCACCGCGGCGGCCTTGTCGGCGACGGCGCGGCGCAGTAGGCCGACCAGCTTGGCGCCATGGACCTCGCCCACGGCGCCGCCCATGAAACCACCTTCCTGCGCGGCCGTGTAGACCGGCACGCCGCCCAGCGAGGCGCGGCCGACGGCAACGCCGTCGTCGAAGGCCACCGGCGCGTTGAGCTGACCCAGGTGCGGGCTGATGACACGTTTGGACGGCGGCAGGAATTCCTCGAAGCTGCCTGGATCGAACAGCGACTGCAGGCGCTCGCGCGCGGTCGCTTCCTGATAACTGACGGCGCGGATTGGATTCACGGCGGCGTTCACGGTGCTTCTCCCAGCATGGTTTGCACGGCCTGGTCGAGCCGCAGGCTCACGACGGCCGGCGTCGCGCCCATGTCGTTGATCGAAATACGGGTGTCGGCCAGCAGCCAGCGCGCGTGGAAGTCATTCATCACGGCCTGCCAGATAGGGCCGAAGCCCACCGCCGCCGTGGTGATCTCGATGGTGCAGGCGCCATCGAGCGCCGCAGGCTCGATCAGCACTTCCAGATTGCCGGAACCGACCACGCCGACCACTTGCGGATCGGTCTTGAGGCGGCGGGTTCCTTGCTCGAATCGGTAGTTCAGGGTTTCCATATCTGCTCCTTTACCAGTTGCGGAAACGCTTGGGCGGCTGGTACAAACCGCCCGATGCGCGCACCAAGTCTTTCATATTGCGGGCGGCCAGCAGGTCGCGCGTGGCCAGGCGCTTGTCGATGCCCAGGTCCTCCGCACGCTGGATGATGCCACGATCGCGCAGGTTTTCCACCATGCGCGCGTCGCGTCCCAGCCCGACCGGCGTGTAGCCGGCCACGCCGCGTATCGCCTGCTCGCGCTCTTCGTCGGTGCGGCACAGCAGCAGGTTGGCGATGCCTTCCTCGGTCAGGATGTGGGTGACGTCGTCGCCGTAGATCATCACCGGAGGAATCGCCATCTTGGCCTGTTCCATCAACTCCCACGCGTCGAGCTTTTCGACGAAGGCCGGCTGCATATGTTCGCGGAAGGTTTCCACCATCTGCACCACCAGCTTCTGGCCGCGAGGGATGGTGTTGCGGCCTTCGCGCGCCTGCTGGCCCGCCTTCAGCCATGCCGGGCTGGCGTGGCGCCGTCCGCGCGCGTCGGCGCCCATGTTGGAGGCGCCGCCGAAGCCGGAGATGCGGCCCGCCGTCGCCGTCGACGAATTGCCCTGCAAATCGATCTGCAGGGTCGAGCCGATGAACATGTCGCAGGCGTAGTGCCCGGCGGCCTGGCACATGGCGCGGTTGCTGCGCATGGTGCCGTCCGGGCCGATGGCGAAGACGTCGGGCCGCGCGTGGATGTAGTCCTCCATGCCCAGCTCCGAGCCGAACGAATGCACCGATTGCACGAAGCCCGCCTCGATCGCCGGAATTAGCGCCGGGTGCGGATTGAGCGCCCAGTGCTTGCCGATCTTGCCGCGCAGGCCGAGCGACTCGGCGTAGGTCGGCAGCAGCAGTTCGATGGCGGCGGTGTCGAAGCCGATGCCGTGGTTCAGGCGCTGCACGCCGTATTCCGCGTAGATGCCTTTGATGGCCATCATCGCCATCAGTACCTGGATTTCCGAGATCTGCGCCGGATCGCGCGTGAACAGCGGTTCGATATAGTAGGGGCGCGGCGACTGCACGACGAAATCGACCCAGTCGCCCGGCACGTCGACGCGCGGCACGCTGTCGACGATGCGGTTGACCTGGACGATGACGATGCCCTGCTTGAAGGCGGTCGCCTCGACGATGGCCGGCGTGTCCTCGGTGTTTGGACCCGTGTACAAGTTGCCGTGGCGGTCCGCCGCCTCCGCCGCGATCAGGCATACGCGCGGCGGCAGGTCGATGAAGTAACGGCTGAACAGCTCCAGATAGGTGTGGATCGCGCCGATATTCAGCTTGCCGGCCGACGCCAGCCGCGCCACGCGCGCCGCCTGCGGGCCGGAGAACGAAAAGTCCAGCTTCGAGGCGACGCCGCGCTCGAACACATCCAGATGCTCCGGCAGCGCCAGCACCGACTGCAGCATGTGCAGGTTGTTGACCCTTTCCGGATTCAGGTGCGCGAGCGCGTGGCCGAGGAAGTCGGCCTGTTTCTGGTTATTCCCTTCAAGGCAAACGCGGTCGCCGCATTCGATCACCGCGTGCAGCAGATCGGCGATGCGCGCGGCCGGCAGGCTTTTGCCCGTCAGGTCGGTGCCCAGTGCCGTGCCGGCGCGCTTGAGTCGTGCTGCGCGGTTAAGCTGCAGGGTGTTCCATGCGGCGACTGTCATTTACTTTGCTCCCATAATCATGTCAGGCAGGCCTGTGGCGATGGACGGGAACAGGCATAGCAAGATCACCGCCACGAACATCAGCACCAGGAAGGGGAACACGCCCCAGATCACATCCTTGAGCGGTATGTCTGGCGCGATGTTCTTGATAACGAATATATTGAGCCCCACCGGCGGATGGATCAAGCCCATTTCCATCACCACGGTCATCACCACGCCGAACCAGATCAGGTCGAAACCCGCGTCCTTCAATGGCGGCAGGATGATCGGTGCGGTCATCAGGATAATCGAAACCGGCGGCAGGAAGAAGCCGAAGACGACCACCATCAGCAAAATCACCGTCAGCAGCAGCCATTTCGACAGGTGCAGGCTCACCACCCAATTGGCGGCCGACTGGCTGATATGCAGGTAGCTCATCACGTAGGAGTACAGCAGCGACATCCCAATGATCAGCAATAGCATCGTCGATTCCTTGATCGATGAACTGAGGATGGGCGACAGGTCCTTCGGCTTCCACACGCCGTAGATCACGGCCAGCAGCACCATCGCCAGCAGCGCGCCCAGGCCCGCCGTCTCGGACGGGGTGGCGAAACCGCCGTAGAGCGCGACCATGACGCCGATCAGCAGCACGATGAACGGCAGCACGCGCGGCAGCATTTCCACTTTTTGCTTCAGCGTGAAATGCTCGTCCTCCAGGTACGGCGACTTTTCGCCGCCGTTCTGGTAGATGGCCAGCGCCATCTTGTATTCCTTCTGCGCGCGGTAGACGGCGTAGCCGGCGAACAGCGCGACGAGCAGGATGCCGGGGCCGATACCGGCCAGGAACAGGCGGCCCAGCGACTGCTCGGCGGCGACCGCGTACAGGATCATCGTGATCGACGGCGGCAGCAGGATGCCCAGCGTGCCGCCGGCGGCGATGATGCCGGCCGCGAAACCGGGCGAGTAGCCGCGCTTGCGCATCTCCGGTATGCCCGCCGAGCCGATGGCCGAGCAGGTGGCCGGCGACGAGCCGGCCATGGCCGCGAACAGCGCGCAGGCGAACACGTTGGCGATACCGAGGCCGCCCGGGACCTTGTGCATCCACGTGTGGATGGCCGAGTACAGGTCCTTGCCGGCCGGTGACTTGCCGATGGCCGCGCCCTTGAGGATGAACAGCGGGATCGACAGCAGCGTGATCGACGCCATCTCTTCGTAGACGTTTTGCGTGATCGTGTCGAGCGAGGACGATGGCATGAAGAAGTACATGAAGCCGGTGGCCACCACGCCAAGCGCGAAGGCGATCGGCATCCCGGAGAACATCACCACCAATGTAACGGCGCCGTACAGCGCTCCCAGAGTCAGTTCGCTCATGCCGCACGCTCCAGCGTTGGTTTGTTGGTCATCCTTGCCAGCGTTTGCAGCACGATCTGCAGGGTCAGCAGGGTCATGCCGGCGGCCATCATCGAGTACGGTATCCACAGCGGCGGCGCGAAGGTCGACGAGGTGGTCTGGCCGTCGACCCAGGCTTCGTGGAACAGCGCCCACGATTTCCACGAGAAGAAGGCGCAGAACAGCGCCGACACCACGTCGACGAACAGCAGCCGCGCCGCGTTGACGGAGCGAGGCAGCAGCGAGGCCACCGCTTCGATGCCGATATGGCCGCGATGCGACTGCACGAAGGCCGTGCAGAAGAACGTCACGCCCACCAGCATGAACACCGAGGCCTCGTCCTGCCAGTCGGTGGGCGCGTGGAAGAAGTAACGCGACACCACCGAGTAGGTCAGCACGACGGCGGTGAGCACCAGCGCGATCATCGACAGCAGCAGCAAGGCGCGGTTCAAACGGTCCAGCAGCGCGGTCGCGGCGGCGACGATGCGGTTGTCGGGCGGCGCGGGGCCGCGCCCCGGCTCCAGCTCGAAGCCGTGGCTCACAGCGTTTTCTCCGCCAGTTTCAGCAGTTTGGCGCAGTTGTCATTTTTCTCGCCGTAGTCCTTCCAGGCGGTGGTGCGCGCGATGGCCTGCCATTTTTTGACGACGGCGGGATTGAGGTCGGCCACTTTGGCGCCGACTTTTTGATACACCGCCGCCACCTTGTTGTCGTCTTCCTTGGCCGACTTGAGCGCGAACGCCTCCAGCTCGGCGCCGACGGCCAGGATGGTCGCTTGCTGTTCCTTGGTCAGCGCGTCGAAGATCGAACGCGACATCATCAGCGGCTCGAACATGAACCAGTACGCGCCATTGCGGCCGGTGGTCAGCGCCTTCGACACTTCCTCCAGGCGGAACGAGATCAGCGAGGTGGAGGAGGTCAGCGCCGCCTCCATCGCGCCGGTTTGCATGGCGGCGTAGATTTCGTTCGACGGTAGCGACACCACGGCGGCGCCGGCGGCCTTGAGGATCAGGTCCATTTCGCGCGAGCCGCCGCGGATTTTCATGCCGCGCGCGTCTTCCGGATCCACCACCGGCTTGGTGCGCGAGGCGACGCCGCCGGCCTGCCAGATCCAGCTCACCAGCACGATGCCTTTCTCGTACAGGATGCGCGCCAGCTCCTTGCCCACTTCGGCGTTCTTCCAGCCGTAGGCTTGTTCGTAGGACGTCACCAGGCCCGGCATCAGGCCGATGTTCACCTCCGGAACTTCGCCGCCCGCGTACGACAGGGGCACCAGCGACAGGTCCAGCGCGCCCTTGCGCATGGCCGAGAACTGGGCGTTGGTCTTCATCAGCGAGGAGCCCGGATAGATCTCGAATTTCAGGCCGCCCTTGGAGCGTTTTTCCACTTCGGCCGCGAACATGCGGGTCATGCGGTCGCGGAAGTCGCCTTCGTTGATCGTGCCGCCCGGGAACTGGTGGGAGATTTTAAGCGTCTTGGTCTGCGCCCATGCTGGTTGAAACAACAGCGGGCTTGTGGCCAGTGCGGCGAGTACGGACCTGCGGGTAAAAGTGGTCATACATTCCTCCAAGAAATTGATGTCTAGAAATATTATCTTTATTGCATACGATATGCAATCTTCTTTTTTATGTATACAAGATCGTTCACAGTGGATACATTGTCAAGGTCAAATTCGCATTTATAATGAACGCCTGTATTTCGGAAGGCACCGCACCCATGACTAACCATTCCGCAAGCTTGCGCGAACAAATCGAAGAAATGATCGCGGTCGGGGTGTTCAAACCCGGCCAGCATCTGGACGAAACAGAACTGGCGACGCGCTTTGGCGTCTCGCGCACGCCAATCCGCGAAACGCTGATACAGCTGGCCTCAATGGGGCTGGTGGTGATACGTCCGCGGCGCGGCGCCATCGTGGCCGAACTGGGGCCGCAGCAGCTGGTGGAGATGTTCGAGGTGATGTCGGAACTGGAGTCGACCTGCGGCCGGCTGGCGGCGCGGCGCATGACACCGGAAGAGCAGAAGGCTTTGCTGGCGGCCCATGAGGCCTGCCAGGCGGCGATGCAGGCGCACGAGCCGGATGATTACTACTACAAGAACGAAGTGTTCCACGAGGCGATCTACGCCGGCAGCCATAATCAGTTTTTGATCGAGCAGACGCGTAATCTGTACCGGCGCCTGCGGCCTTACCGCCGTCTGCAGCTGCGCGTGCGCGACCGGCTGGCCAATTCCTATCGCGAGCATGACGGGGTGGTGCAGGCTATCGTGGCCGGCGACGGCGAGCTGGCGGCGCGGCTGCTGCGCGATCACGTGATGATACAGGGGCAGCGTTTTTCGGATCTGATGGCGTCCCTGCCGCAGTTGACGCAGGACGCGGCCTGACGGACGGATTTATTCCTGGCTGGCGGCGCCGCGCATGATGCGCACCGGTTTGATGTTGGAGCTGGCCGGATCGGCCGGCAGCATGTCGGCCAGGGTCTGTTTATCCAGGACGTCGAGGAAGGCCTTGGTGGCGTCGTTGAGCGTATGTTTGAGGCGGCAGTCGGGCGTCAGCGGACAGGTATCGTTGGCGCGGTCGAAGCACTCGGCCATGAAAAAATCCGTCTCGGTGGCCCGCACCAGCGCGCCGATGTTGATGTCCTTCGGCTCTTTGCCAAGGCGCAGACCCCCGTTGCGGCCGCGCACCGTCTCAACCAGCCCGGATTGCCCCAGCTGATAGACCACTTTCATCAAATGGTTTTTCGAGATCACGTGCAGGTCGGCGATATCCTGGATGGTGACCAGGCGATCCCGGTTCGCGCTGAGGAAGAGCAGCGTCCGCAGCGAATAGTCGGTAAAAGAGGTCAGTCGCATTGATGGGTCGTTAAAGCAGTTTAAGGCGCTATTCTAACCGCGGATGTATATTCGTGCGTGGGCGCACCGACGATAGCTTGCAGGGAACGCAGACTTAGGCTTAATCAAGGAGAAATCATGGTCAACGAAGATACGCGCCGCCAGTTCGTCAACGAACTTTGGCAGCGATTTGAGGAACTGCAGCGGTGGGCGGAAGAGAATTGGCCGGATAAGGAAAATCCGCTGACCAGCGCCGATTTTGTCGAGTCGCGCAAGGAGATACTGGGTTTGCGCAATCCGGCGCAGGCGCCGGGCGGGCTGCCGGCGGACCGGGAGCCGGAGCAGGGCGGGGCGCAGTATGTGAATTTGAATCCGGCGCCGTGGCCTTGATCGGGTGACCGTGGCGCGCATGCAGTGGCGGATTACGCTTCGCTAATCCGCCCTACGTGTTTCCGTGTGTTTCATGCGTTGCGGTCCGACGGCGCGCGCCCCTCTAATGCGTCACCGGTTTGCCGGTTTGCGCCAGCAGCCACGCGATCACGCTCACCACCAAACTGGCAAGCACGCCCCACGCCAGCTTCAAGGCGCTGTCGAACAGCAGCGGCGCCACCAATCCCGACACCAGCGCGAACAACAGCATCTGGATAAACGACTGCATCGACGACGCCAGCCCGCTGTTGTTGGGGAAGTAGTCCAGCGCGATCATCGACAACGGCGTCATGGCCAGCGCCAGTCCGAACGAGTAGATAAACAGCGGCATGACCGCCCAAGGCACAGCCGCCACATAATAGTAGTTGTAGGCGACATTGATCAGGCCCGCCGCGATCATCACGGCAAAACCCATCCACGCCTGCGTCTTGCGCGCGAATTTATGCGCGAATTTGCCCGACAGCGCCGATCCCACCACCATGCCGCCGATCAGCGGCACGAACATCCACGCGAACGCCGTTTCCGGCAAATGCAAAATGTTCATGACGAAGTAGGCGGCCGAGCCGATATACAGCGCCACACCGGCGAAGCACATGCCCACCGCGATCGACAGCAGCAGGAAGTGGTGGTGGCACAGCACCTTCCAGTAGTTTCTTGCGATCGGTCCAAGGTGGAACGGATGGCGGTCCTTGACGGCCAGGCTTTCCGGCAGCGCGCGCTGCACGGCGATGAACATCAGAATGCCGAAGGCCGCGAGGAACCAGAACACCGAGCGCCAGCCGAAACCGACCTGCAACCAGCCGCCCAGCACCGGCGCGATGGCCGGGGCCAAACCGAACACCATCATGATATGGGCCAAAATCTTCTGCGCCTCGGCGCCGGAGAATCGGTCCATGACGATGGCGCGGCCCACCACCGAGCCGGCGCCGGCGGCCAGGCCCTGCACCACGCGGCAGGCCAGCAGGACGCCGATCGATGGCGCCATCGCCGCGCCGATCGAGGCGGCGACGTAGAGCACCAGCGAAATCAGGATCACCGGGCGGCGGCCGAAGGAGTCCGACAGCGTGCCGTAGAACAGCATCATGAAGGCGAAGCAGAACAGAAACATGCTCAAGGTCTGCTGGATGATCAGCGGACTGGCGTCGAAGGTCTGGGCGATGGCCGGGAAGGAGGGCAGATAGGTGTCGATGGCCAGCGGCCCGACCATGGTCAGGCCGGCCAGCAGCAGTGTCAGCAAAATATTCATGAAAGGCGTATTGTTCGTTAGACCCGGCATTTTACGCGATATGCGATTGCCGCATATTGAAGCGCAAAAAGCTTCGTTCTTATCTGAAAGCAGGGTTGCTAAGCTATAGAGTGGGTAATTGCGCCCGCGTTTCTGTGTTTGTATTCCTCGTTTTCTATTCCTATATATCTGAGACATCATGACCATCGATACTTTTGACGGAACCGGCGTGAAGCCGTCGCACTGGAACCTGGACAGCGTCATCGAACAACTGCGCGTCTCGCGCGAGGCGACCCACAATATCCGCCATCACGGCAAGGTCAGGGAGCTGCCGTCGCGGGAGGCGCTCACGATCATCGTCAACGGCCTGTCGGCGGTCCTGTTCCCCACCCACTACGGCCGGCCGAACCTGACCGACGAAAGCATCGACTATTTTGTCGGCGACACGCTCAACACCACGTTGAACCGCCTGACCGAGCAGGTTCGGCGGGGCTTGCAGTTTTCGTGCGAGGAAGCGGTCGTCGACGAGGAAAAGCTGACGCGCTGCGCGCACGCCATCACGCGCGAGTTCGCGGCCGGCCTGCCGGCCATCCGCGCGTTGATGGTCTCCGACGTGCAAGCGGCGTTTTCCGGCGACCCGGCGGCGACGTCGGTGGCGGAGATCATGTTGTGCTATCCCGGCACGATAGCGATCCTGTACTACCGCCTGGCGCATAGCCTGCATCGCCTCGGGTCGCCGTTCCTGGCGCGCCTGATTTCCGATATCGGCCATTCGCTGACCGGTATCGACATCCACCCCGGCGCGCAGATCGGCGGCAGCTTCTTCATCGACCACGGCACGGGCGTGGTGATCGGCGAGACAGCCATCATCGGCCAGCGCGTGCGCCTGTACCAGCACGTGACACTGGGCGCCAAGCGCTTCCCGGCCGACGACAAGGGCATGCTGATCAAGGGCGTGCCGCGCCATCCGGTGGTGGAGGACGACGTGGTCATCTACGCCGGCGCGACGATTTTGGGCCGCATCACCATCGGCGCCGGTTCCACCATCGGCGGCAATGTGTGGCTCACGCAGAGTGTCCCGGCGGGCAGCAATGTCTCGCAGGCGCAGATGCGTAACGATTAGACCCAACTCCTTTTTAGCGATACGCATGCGCCATCACTTGGGGGTCGTACCCTTTGGGTACGACCCCGCCTGGCAGTGCGGGTTAGGCGGCCGACTTCAAAGGCGCAGCGTCGATCCGGACTTGCCGGCCGGTGTGCGTCGGCGCAAGCCGCGGCCCTTGTCCGAACACCTGTTCGCGCAAGGTGCCGGGCGTATATTCCTTGCGATAGCGGCCGCGCCGCTGCAGTTCCGGCACGATCAGCTCCACCACGTCGCGCATGCTCTCGTGGGCCACCGCGAACGCCAGATTGAAGCCGTCGATTCCCGTCTCGTCCTGCCATGCCTCCAGTTGATCGGCCACCTGCGCCGGATCGCCGACCAGTACCGGTCCGCGTCCGCCAAGGCCGATGAATTCCGCCGCTTCGCGCACCGTCCACTTGCGGTCCGGGTCCGCCTGGCTGAATGACGCCAGCGCCGAACGTCCGGCGTCCGAGTCGATGTATTCGATCGTCGCGTCGAGTGCGAAGCGGCTGAAGTCCACGCCGGTCCAGCCGGACAGCAGCGCCAGCGCAGCCTCGATATCGATATGCCGGCGATATTCTTCATGTTTGGCCCGCGCCTGCGCTTCTGTCGGCGCGGTGACGATCAGCGCCTGCGCGTAGATTTTCAATTCATCGCCATCGCGCCCCGCCGCGCGCACCGCCGCGCGCAGATCGTCGGCATACTTTTTCACCACCTGCTTGCTGGGACCACTGACAAACGTGCACTCGGCATGCCTGGCCGCGAACGCCGTGCCGCGCGGGGACGTGCCGGCCTGGTACAGCAGTGGTGTGCGTTGCGGCGAAGGCTCGCACAGATGGAAACCCGGCACCTTGTAGTGCCGCCCCGCGTGGTTGATCGGATGCACGCGCGATGGCTCCGCATACACGCCGCGTTCCTTGTCATTGACGACGGCGTCGTCCTCCCAGCTCTTCTCCCATAACTTGTAAACGACATCCATATATTCGTCCGCCAGGTCGTAACGTTCGTCGTGGCCCAGTTGCTGGTTCAGTCCCAGGTTGCGCGCCGCGCTATCCAGGTAGCCGGTGACGATATTCCAGCCGATACGGCCGCGCGTGAGGTGATCGAGCGTCGAGATGCGGCGCGCGAAGGTGTAGGGATGCTCGTACGTCAGCGCGCATGTCACGCCGAAGCCCAGGTGCGTGGTCGCCTGCGCCATCAGCGGCACCAACGCCAGCGGATCGTTCAGCGGCGCCTGCACACCGTGGCGCAGGGCGGCGTCGGCGCTGCCCTCATACACATCGTAGGCGCCCAGCACATCGGCCAGGAAGACCGCATCGAAGCGGCCCGCCTCCAGCAGCCGCGCCAGTTCGGTCCAGTGATCAGGATCGGTGTAGCGGTGGCCGTTGTCGCGAGGATGCGTCCACAGCCCCGGCGACTGGTGGCTCACCGTGTGCATCTGGAAGGCGTTGAAGCGTATCGGCTTGCTCATTATTTTCCGGAGGCGGGCTTGCCGCCGGCTTCCAGCGCCAGTTGGTAGTCGGTCTTGGCGTAATCGGCGAAGTGCTTGTTGGTCACCTCCAGGAATTCGCGCGAGCGGTAGGCGGCCGCGATGTCCTTGGCGAACTGCTTATCCTTGTCGGCCGTGCGCACGGCCACCAGATTGGCGTAGTTCGGCGAGATCTTCTCGGTCTTCAGCGCATCCTTCAGCTTCAGGCCGGAGGCCAGCGCGTAGTTCCCGTTGACGAAGGAGTAGTCCGTGTCCTGCAGCGACCGTGGCAACTGCGCCGCCTCCAGCGGTATCAGCTTGATCTTCTTGATGTTGGCGGCGATGTCCTTCTCCGACGCCCGCACCGGATCGTACTTGTCGCGCAGCTTGATCCAGCCCAGTTGATCCAGCAGCACCAGCGCGCGCGCCTGGTTGGTCGGGTCGTTGGGCAGCGCCACGGTGGTGCCTTCCTTCACATCGTTGAGCGTCTTGTGCTTTTTGCTGTAGATGGCGATGGGGGCGGTGGGCACTTTCACCAATTCGGTCAGCTGCAGCTTGTGCTCCGTCGAGAATTTGGTGAGGTAGATAATGTGCTGGAAGATGTTGGCGTCCAGCGAACCTTCGGCCAGCGCGAAGTTGGGCTGGATGTAGTCGTTGAACTCCACCAGCTTGACCTTGTAGCCCTGTTTTTCCAGGATAGGCTTGATGCCCAGCTTGACCTGGTCCGCGTACGGACCGGCGCTGGTGCCGATCACCAGTTCCTTCGGGTCCTTGGCGTGGGCGATATTGGCGCCGGTGGCGATGAACAGGGCTGCCAGCAGCAGTTGGCGGCGATTCGGGGTTTTCATATTGTTTTCCTCTAGCGTTTATCGATACGTTTGGCGATGCGGTTGCCGGTGAACTGGATCAGCTGCACCATGACGATCAGGATGGCGACGGTGGCGACCATGATGTCGGTTTCGAAGCGGTAGTAGCCGTAGCGGATCGCCAGGTCGCCGATGCCGCCGCCGCCCACCACGCCGGCCACGGCGGAATAGGACAGGAAGCTGATCGACAGTACGGTGAGTGCCAGAACGAGTCCGGAGCGCGCTTCGACCAGCAGCACGCGCAGCACGATCTGCAGTTCCGACGCGCCCATCGCATGCGCCGCCTCGACGACGCCGCGCGGCACTTCGCGCAGGTTCTGCTCCACCATGCGGGCGAAGTAGGGGATGGCGGCGAACGACAGCGGCACTGCGGCCGCCAGCGGTCCGATCGAGGTGCCGGCGATGATGCGGGTGAACGGCACCAGCGCCACCAGCAGGATGATGAAGGGGAAGGAGCGCACCGTATTGACGAACCAGCCCAGCACCAGCGCGGCGGGACGGTTTTGCAGCGACTGGCCGTCGGCGACCAGGAACAGCAGGATGCCGAGCGGGCCGCCGATCAGCACCGCCGCCGACAGGCCGATGCCCAGCATCGTCAAGGTCTGGCCCAGGGCGGTCCACATTTCGGGCAGCATGGCGATGATGTTGACGGCCGACACGCTAAGGGCGCTGATGGATTCAAACATGGGCGCTCTCCCGGCTGGCCGCGATGGCGCGCGAGGCGGCATCGGCGATACCCAAGGCGGCCGCGCCGTGCTGCGCCAGCTCGCGGCCCAGCGCCGTTTTGCGCGGGACCGTCAGACTGGCCGCGTCGTCCAGCGCGAATTGTTCGGCGATGGCGCCGTCCTCGATGACGGCGACGCGGTTGCAGATTTCGCCGATCACCGACAACTCGTGGCTGACGATCACGATGGTGACGCCCAGTCTGTGGTTGATGTCGCGCAGCGTGGAGAGGAGGGC
This sequence comes from Burkholderia sp. LMU1-1-1.1, assembly GCF_040675865.1. Classification (NCBI taxonomy): domain Bacteria; kingdom Pseudomonadati; phylum Pseudomonadota; class Betaproteobacteria; order Burkholderiales; family Burkholderiaceae; genus Burkholderia; species Burkholderia sp. LMU1-1-1.1. The sequence goes on from NZ_JBEGHG010000009.1 coordinate 182,877, forward strand.
GCGCGTGGTCTCGGCGTCCAGCGCGGAAGTCGGCTCGTCGCACAGCAGAACGGCCGGTCCGCTGGCCAGAGCGCGGGCGATGGCGACGCGCTGTTTCTGGCCACCGGAAAGCTGCGCCGGATAGCTGGCCGACTTTCCGCCCAATTCGACCAGCTCCAGGCATTGGTTGACGCGGGCGGTAATGCGTTCGGCCGTCAGCCCGCCGTGGATGCGCAAGGGGAAGGCGACGTTGTCGAACACGCTGGCGTTCTGCAGCAGATTAAACTGCTGGAAGATCATGCCGATGTTGCGACGGGCGTCGCGCAGATCGCGCTTGTTCAATGACGTCAGCTCGCGGCCATCGACTTCGATCAGGCCCTGGTCGGGGCGTTCGAGCAGGTTGATGAGGCGTAGCAGCGTGGATTTGCCGGCGCCGCTCTTGCCGATCAAGCCGAAGATGTCGCCCGGGTCTACCGACAGCGAGACGTCGCGCACGGCGTGGAACGCGCCGCCATCGGGCAGCGCGAAGGTTTTGCTCGCGTGGGTAATGTTAATCAATGGAGTCGTCATCAGCGATATCAGGAGTAGGCGGTTGGTTCGGGTATGGTGTCATCCAACGCGTAGCGTCCGAGATCGCGGATCTTGTAATCGACCGGGTCGTGCAGGGTGTGGACGCGGACGTTGCGCCAGAATCTGTCGTAGCCGTAGCGGGCGGAGGTCGAGCGGGCGCCCGTCAATTCGAACATCTGGTTGCTGACGTCGATGCCGGCGGTGTGGGCCAGCACCTTGGCCTCGGCCACGGCGACGGCCAGTTCGCCGCGCTGGCGGGCGGTGACCGCGCTCCCCAGCCGGGACAGCCGGTCCAGTTCCCGCGCCGCGTGGTCGGCCAGCACCGCGGCAGGGCGCAGCTTGAGCCACAACTGGCCGAAACGGTGCTGTATCAGCGGATCGGCGGCGGCCGACGCCGCGCCGGAGGCGAACCATGGCCGCGCCTCGTTCAATATATAGGCCCGCGCCGCCTCGAAGGCGCCTTCGCCGATGCCGAGGTAAAGATTAGCCATGATCAGCTGCGCGATCTGCGAGCGCAAGGTCGCCCTCGCGGTCGGCGTATGGCCCGGCGCCTGCAGCACTTGCGTCGACGGCAGCGCGACCTGGTTGAAGTGGACGTTGCCGCTGTCGGTCTGGCGCTGGCCGAAGGCGTCCCAGTCGGCTTGAACGGACACGCCTTCCTGGCGCGTCGGCAGCACACCGATCAAGGCGGTTTCAGTCTCCGCATGCCAGGCCGAGATGGTCAGCCAGTCGGAGCCCACGGAGCCGGACGAAAAACTCTTGACGCCATCGAGCACGAAGCCATAATCGGCCTCCACCGCCGTGGTGCGGCGGTCCAGCGGATTGAGCGCGTTACCCCAGAAAAGATTCTGCTCCACGGTCTGCGTCAGGAAGCGGCGTTGCTGCTGCGGCGTGCCATACAGGTCGACGCCCGCCAGTTGCAGATAGTGGAAGCCGAGTACATGTGCCAGCGCGCTGTCGGCGCGGGCCACGATGCGTATCACCTGGTAGACCGTCGGCCAGTCCGCGCCCTGGCCGCCGAAAGCGGTGGGGATGGATAGTGTGAGCAGGCCGGAGTCGCGTATCCATTCGCGCTCCTGCGCGGCATGGCCGCCGGCCTGGTCGCGGGCGTTGGCTGTTTCCGCCAGTCGTTTCGCCAGATCGGTGGCGACGTCCAGCGGGTCCGGTGCCGCGTCCTGTGCCGGATGCGCCGCCGTTTTGAGTAAAGCTTTAGACATGGTATGTCCGTTTGAGGGTATCGGTGCCGTCAGTATTGCACCCGCGCCCTTAAGCCGTACACGAAGAAATCCGGCTTTCCTTATGCGGAAAATTGTCTATGAGTCGAGTCAGGATGTCAGCTGGCCTGGAACCTCCAGTACGCGCGGCAGATGACCGGTGTACTCCAGGAACCGTTCCAGCGTCTCGTGGCTCATGGATACCGTGGCCGTGTTGCGCAGCGGATGCGCCTGGACGGCCGCGGCGTCCCACACCGCCTTGTCGATCACCGCTTCCACCGCGCCGTCGCTGTCGTTGATCAGCGCGAGGATGCTGACCGACCCGGGCATGACACCCAGGTGCTTCATTAGCCGCTCCGGCGAAGCCATGCCGAGTTTTGTCGATGGCAGCACGCGTGCCAGTTCGGAAAGGTCGATACGCTTATTGAATGGAACGATGATCAGGAAGTGCCTTTTTCCGCCGGCATCGCGCGCGAAGATGTTCTTGGTCATCAAGCCAGGCATCGAGGGGGCGGCGGCGAGCGCCTCTTCGATCGTGTGCACAGGCGGATGTTCGGCCAAGTGATATGCGATATCGGTTTGGTCCAGCCAGTGAAGTAGTGTTCTTTCCATTTCAGGTCCTGAAACTATGGTGTAGATGGGGTGGAAGAAATTCAATTTACCTTATTTGAAAAAATCATGGAACGTAATCCGAATATCAAAGTGTAAAACTATTCGTTTTGATTTCAATGATGCGCATCTATTCTGGTCGCCACAACATCAATAGGGACCAGAGCATGAGCATTCTTCTTTTAGGCGGCAGCCCTGCGGCGACATCGAGCACCGGCCGTTTGCTGGATCATGTCGGCGAAAAACTGGCCTTGCACGGCCATCGCTATACCAAACTACAAGTGCGCGACCTGCCGCCACAGTCGCTGCTGCATGCCGATACGTCGGACCTGGCGATCAAGCGCGCGCTGGCCGCCGTCGCAGCCGCCGATGCCGTGGTGATCGCCACGCCGGTTTACAAGGCTTCCTTCACCGGCATTCTGAAAGCCTTCCTCGACCTGCTGCCGCAGGATGGCCTGGCCGGCAAGCTGGTGCTGCCCCTGGCCACCGGCGGTAGCCAGTCGCACATGCTGGCGCTGGACTACGCGCTGCGGCCGGTGCTGCACGCGCTGGACGCGCGCCACGTGCTGACCAGCGTCTACGCCACTTCGCAACAACTGGTCTGGGTCGAGGGCTCCGGGCTGGCGCTGGATCAGGCGATTTCCTGGCGGGTGCAAGCCGGTGTCGAGGCCTTGGCTGCAGGCTTGAACGCGCTCAGTGGCCGCATCGGCGACAGCTATGTTGTGCAGGCCGAACCGGTGCGCCTGGCGAGCTAAGTAGATTTTCAAGGAAGAATTCATGAGCATAGAACAAAAACGCGCCGCGCGCCGCTACACATTGGGTCTGTTGTTCGCCGCCGGCGTGATGGCGGCGGGCGCGCCGACCGTCGCCTCGGCGCAGGCCAAGCCGGAGGCGCAGACACTTCGGATCGGCTATCAGAAATACGGCACCCTGACCCTGCTGAAAGGACGCGGGACGTTGGAACAGCGACTGGCGGCCAAAAACATCACCGTCAAATGGACCGAATTCCCGGCCGGGCCGCAACTGCTGGAGGGCTTGAACGTCGGCAGCGTCGATTTCGGCACCGTTGGCGAAGCGCCGCCGATCTTCGCGCAGGCGGCCGGCGCCAACCTGGTTTATGTCGGCAACGAGCCGCCGTCGCCCGCCAGCGAGGCGATCGTGGTGCCGAAGGATTCGAAGATCCGCAGCCTGGCCGAGTTGAAAGGCAAGAAGGTCGCGCTGAACAAGGGCTCGAACGTGCACTACCTGCTGGTCAAGGCGCTGGAGAAGGCGGGCATCGGCTACAAGGAAATCGATACCGTCTTCCTGCCACCGGCCGACGCGCGCGCCGCGTTTGAGCGCGGCAGTGTCGATGCGTGGGCGATTTGGGATCCATTCCTGGCCGCCGCCGAGAAGCAGTTGGGCGCGCGCGTCCTGGCCGATGGCAAAGGCCTGGTCGCCAACCACCAGTTCTATCTGGCCGCGCGTCCGTATGCGGAGAAGAACCAGGAAGTGGTCCGCATCGTGATCGAGGAAATCGCCAAGGTGGACGAATGGGGCGCCAAGAATCCGAAGGAAGTCGCCACCATCCTGTCGGCGCAGACCGGGCTCGATACGGAAGTAGTGGCGCTGGCGGCCTCCCGCTACGCCTACGGCGTCAAGCCGATCACCGCCGACGTGCTGCAACAGCAGCAAAAGCTGGCCGACGCCTTCTCCAGTCTCAAACTGATCCCGAAACCTATCGTGGTCAAGGACGCACAACTGCCGGCCAAACAGCTGGCGGCGCAATAAAGGAATCGAGTACATCATGTCTTTGAATATCTTCTGGTTCATCCCGACTCACGGCGACAGCCGCTACCTCGGCACCTCGAAGGGCGCTCGCCCGGTCGATGCCGACTATCTGAAACAGTGCGCGGTCGCCGCCGACACGCTGGGCTACGACGGCGTGTTGCTGCCTACAGGCCGTTCCTGCGAGGACGCCTGGGTGGTCGCCTCGTCGCTGATCAGCGTCACGCAAAAGCTCAAGTTCCTGGTCGCCATCCGGCCCGGCCTCACCACGCCCGGCCTGGCGGTACGCATGGCCGCCACCTTCGACCGTTTGTCCAATGGCCGGCTGCTGATCAATGTCGTCACCGGTGGCGACCAGGGTGAGTTGGAGGCCGACGGCCTGTACGCCGACCACGCCAAGCGCTATGAGATATCGGATGAATTCATCCGCGTCTGGCGCGCGTCGCTGGCGGGCGAGGGCGGCGATGCCGGCTACGATTTCGAAGGCAAGCATATCAAGGTCAAGGGCGCCAAGACGCTGTATCCGGCGGTGCAGAAGCCGTATCCGCCGCTGTACTTCGGCGGCTCGTCCGAGCCGGCGCACGAACTGGCGGCCGAACAGATGGACGTCTACCTGAGCTGGGGCGAACCGCCGGCCGCCGTCGCTGAGAAGATCGCCGACATCCGCGCGCGCGCCGCCAAGCATGGCCGCACCGTGAAGTTCGGCATCCGCCTGCACGTGATCGTCCGCGAGACCAACGAAGCCGCGTGGCGCGCCGCCGATGAACTGATCAGCCATCTGGACGACGACATCATCGCCAAGGCGCAGGCGGCGTTCGGCAAAATGGATTCGGTGGGGCAGCAGCGCATGGCCGCCCTGCACGGCGGCCGCCGCGACAAACTGGAAGTCTCGCCCAACCTGTGGGCCGGCGTGGGCCTGGTGCGCGGCGGCGCCGGCACGGCGCTGGTGGGCGATCCCGAGACGGTGGTCGCGCGCATCCAGGAATACGCCGACCTGGGGATCGATACCTTCATCTTTTCCGGTTACCCGCATCTGGAGGAGTCGTACCGCTTCGCCGAGCTGGTGTTCCCGTTGCTGGGCAAAGGCAAGGCCGTGGGCGAACAGTCGCTGAGCGGACCTTTCGGCGAAGTGATGGCCAGCGATATCGTGCCGAAGAAGGCGGCTTGAGATGGCGGCCGTCTTACCACAACCTTTGGTCAAGAGCACCCGCACGCCCGTGCGTAAAAGTAGCGGCGGTGCTGGTGGCCGGCAGCGGAGCAGCGCGTTCGCGCCATGGATATTGCCGGTGCTGCTGATCGCCGGTTGGCAGACTGCTTCGCAACTGGGCTGGCTGTCGAGCCGCATCCTGCCGGAGCCGTGGGCTGTCGCCAAGGCCTTCTGGACGCTGGCGGTATCGGGCGAACTGTGGGTGCACCTTCGCACCAGTTTGTGGCGCGCCATCAGCGGCTTCGCCATCGGCGCGGGACTGGGTCTGGCCCTTGGCCTGTTGACGGGCAGCTTCCGCCGCGCCGAAACGCTGCTCGACACCACGCTGCAAATGGTGCGCAACATCCCGGCGCTGGCGCTGATACCGTTGGTGATCCTGTGGTTCGGCATCGACGAAACCGCGAAGCTGTTCCTGCTGGCGGTGGGCGTGTTCTTCCCCGTGTATCTGAACACTTTCCACGGCATCCGCTCGGCCGACCAGGGGTTGATCGAGATGGCGCGCAGTTACGGCTTGTCCGGCTGGCCGCTGTACCGCGACGTGATCCTGCCGGCCGCGCTGCCGTCAATCTTGGTGGGCGTGCGTTTTTCGCTGGGCCTCGTGTGGGTGCTGCTGATCGTGGCCGAGACGATTTCGGCGCAAGCGGGCATCGGCTACATGACGATGAACGCCCGCGAGTTCCTGCAAACGGATGTGGTGCTGGTCGGGATACTGTTATATGCGTTGTTGGGCAAGGCCGCCGACCTGCTGTCGCGTGGCCTGGAAAAGCGCTTCCTGCGCTGGAACCCCGCCTACCGTTGATTTGATGGAGTAAGTTGGAGCAAATGAGATGAACATTTCGACCGCGTTATTCGATGTCCCCGGTCTGTCCAGGGCGAGCAAGCAAAGCACGCCGCCGCCGGCGCCGGCCAAGCGCCAGGGCGTGTCGCTGGCGCTGGAAGGCTTGAGCAAGTCCTTCGGCGAGCGCGAGGTGTTGAAGGATGTGCGGCTGGAGCTGCATCCCGGCGAGTTTGTCGCGGTGGTGGGGCGCAGCGGTTGCGGCAAGAGCACCCTGCTGCGGGCGATCGCGGGATTGGAGACGGCCGACGAGGGCAGCATCGCGATCGGCAAGGGCGCCATCGGGGCCAGCATCCGCATCATGTTCCAGGAGGCGCGCCTGTTGCCTTGGAAGACGGTGCTGGAGAATGTGGCGCTTGGGTTGCCGCGATCGTTGAATGCGGCGGCGGCGACCTTGTCGACGGTGGGGCTGGCCGAACGCGCCGACGATTGGCCGGCGGAGCTGTCGGGTGGCCAGCGGCAGCGCGTGGCGCTGGCGCGGGCTTTGCTGCATGAGCCGCAGTTGCTGTTGCTGGACGAGCCGCTCGGGGCGCTGGATGCGTTGACGCGCATCGAGATGCAGCAGTTGATCGAGGCGTTGTGGTTGCAGCGCGGGTTCACGGCGGTGCTGGTGACGCACGATGTGCAGGAGGCGCTGGCCCTGGCCGATCGTGTGGTGCTGATCGAGGATGGCCGCATCACGCTGGATTTGAAGGTGGATCTGCCGCGTCCACGGGCGAGGGGCAACGCCGCCTTCGCGGCGCTTGAGCAGCGGTTGTTAAGTAGTATCCTGCATCATCCGGCGGCACAGGCGGCCGCAGCATAATTCTGGAGACACGTAGGGCGGATTAGGCGGAACGCCGTAATCGGCCATGTATGCGTCGCTGGCGGCTCACACATGGCCGATTACGCTTCGCTAATCCGCCCTACGTGTTTCCGCGAGTTCCATGTGTTTCCGTTCCTCCCTCCGTCTTTTGGCGGATTCGCATCCCGCCAAACTCCGCTATGATCGATTTTATCGATAGTAACGCGGTAAATTTTTCGTTTTACAACTTTAGATGTCGCGAGCATAATCGTTCGCACTCGGGAACATTAACGGGCTGACAAAACCAGCCCCGTCGCGTTCTCATCCGTATGTCAACATTCTGGAGTTCTACAATGAAAAAAATCTTTGCCCTGCTGGTCGCCGCTGGTATCTCGATGTCCGCCTTTGCCGCGCCGGAGACCTTCTCTTCCGACGCCAACCACACCTTCTCGAGCTTCACGTACAGCCACTTCGGCTACTCGCTGCAGACGAGCCGCTTCAACAACACCAGCGCCAAGATCACGATCGACCGCGCCGCCAAGACCGGCTCGGTGGAAGCGACCATCGACACCAAATCAGTCGATACCGGCTCGAAACTGTTCGACCAGCACATCCAGGGCGAGGATTTCCTCGACACCGCCAAGTTCCCGACCATCACCTACAAGTCGACCAAGGTCAACTTCAAGGGCGACGCGCCGTCCACCATCGACGGCAACCTGACCATCAAGGGCGTCACCAAACCGGTGACCCTGACCGTGACCGGTTTTAAATGCGCCGACCACCCGATGATGAAGAAACTGGCTTGCGGCGCCAACGCCACCGCCACCATCAAGCGTACCGAATTTAACGCAGGCAAATACGCACCGAACGTCGGCGACGACGTGACCCTGACCTTCGCGGTCGAAGCCATCAAGGACTAATCGAACCGGGCTCGCTCGATTCGTTGGCCTGTGATGTGGGTCGGCGCGGTATTCGTACCGCGCCGGCCCATTATTTTTTAGGAGTAGTACGATGAAATTGAAGCAGCTCGCTTTTGCAGTCACCCTGATCCACGCCGCCGGCTTGTCCACCTTGGCGCAGGCGGCCACGGATCTGATCATCACCAACGGCAAGATCGCCACGATGACGAAAGAGGGCGCGTTCGCCCAGGCGCTCGCCATCAAGGACGGCAAGATCGAGGCCGTCGGCAGCAATGCCAGCATCCTCAAACTCAAATCGGCCAACACCCAGCTGATCGACGCCGGCGGCAAGACCGTCATTCCCGGCCTTAACGATTCCCACCTGCACATCATCCGCGAGGGCTTGAACTACAACGCCGAACTGCGCTGGGATGGCGTGACGTCGCTGAAGAAGGCGCTGCAGATGCTCAAGGAGCAGGCCGCGCGCACGCCGGACGGCGCCTGGATCAAGGTCGTCGGCGGCTGGAACGAATTCCAGTTCGAGGAAAAGCGCTTGCCGACATTGGCGGAAATCAACGAGGCGGTGCCGGACAAACCGGTGTTCCTGCTGTACCTGTACGGCCTGGGTTTCCTCAATCAGAAGGGCATCGCCACCCTGGGTTACAACGCCGACACCAAGTACAAGGACGGCGTGGTCGAGCTGGGCGCGGACGGCAAGCCGACCGGCCTGTTGATCGCCAAGCCGAACGCGATGATCCTGTACACCACCCTGGCCAAGACCAACGTGCTGCCGCGCGAGCAGCAGATCAACTCCACGCAGCAGTATTACAACGAGTTGAACCGGCTCGGCGTGACCAGCGCCATCGATGCCGGCGGCGGTGGACAGGCCTATCCGGACGATTACGCGGTCAGCCTGGAGCTGGCCAAGAACGGCAAGTTGACGGTACGCACTTCCTATTACCTGTTCGCGCAAAAGCCGGGCAAGGAGCTGGAAGACTACCAGCGCTGGCTGACGCAGACCAAGCCGGACAAGAACGATCACCTGTTCTACGCCAACGGCTACAACACCGAGGGCGGCGGCGAGAACCTGGTGTGGAGCGCGGCCGATTTCGAAAACTTCCTGGAGCCGCGCCCGAACATGCCGGCGCAGATGGAAAGCGAACTGGAGCCGGTGCTGCGCCTGCTGATCAAGAACCGCTGGCCGTTCCGCATCCACGCGACCTATGACGAGAGCATCGACCGCGATCTGGCCGTGATCGAAAAGGTCAACAAGGATACGCCGCTGAACGGCCTGCGCTGGTTCTTCGACCACGCCGAGACCATCAGCGACAAGCAACTGGCGCGCGTGAAGGCGCTGGGCGGCGGTATCGCCGTGCAGAACCGCATGTACTTCCAGGGCGAGCTGTATTGGAAGCAGTACGGCGCCCAGACCCGTCAGATGCCGCCGATCAAGAAGATGCTGGAGATGAAGATTCCTGTCGGCTTGGGGACGGATGGTACGCGCGTTAGTAGTTATGGGCCGTGGCCGTCGATCTACTGGGCGGTGACGGGCAAGACGGCGGGCGGTCTGAGCCTGTGGCAACCGGGCGATGTGCTGAGCCGCTACCAGGCGCTGAAGCTGATGACGCAGGGCAGTGCGTGGATGAGCGGCGAGGAAAAACTCAAGGGTACCCTCGCCAAGGGCCAGTATGCCGACGTGGTGATTTTGCCGCAGGATTATTTCTCGATGGATGTCGAGAAGATCAAGAACCTGGAGAGCAGCCTGACCATCGTCAACGGCAAGGTGGTGTACGCGGCGCCGGAGTACAAGCAATTGGCGCCGGCCGTACCCGACGTGCAGCCGGAGTGGAGCCCCGTCAAATATTACGGCGGTTATCAAAACAAATAACCGGTAGTCGAACTAATATGGGGCGGTAATCCCCCCATTAATGATGCGCACCAGAAGTAGAGGCTATGCGGCGAGGGCCAATTTCTGAATCGGCGTAATGCCGCCGAGTGCCATGTGTGGCCGGTCGTGATTGTATGTCCATAACCAGC
>NZ_JBEGHG010000010.1:0-163039 GCF_040675865.1 Burkholderia sp. LMU1-1-1.1
ACAAGCTGACCAAGGATGCCACGCCGACCCTCACCGGCAGCGCCGAAGCCGGCGCCACCGTCAAGCTGTACGACGGCGCCACCCTGGTCGGCAGCGGCGTGGCCAACGCCGACGGCGTCTGGACCGTTACCACCGGCACCCTGGCGGCCGGCGTCCACAACCTCACCGCCACCGCCACCGACGCCGCCGGCAACGTCGGCCCGGCCTCGGCGGCGGTCGCCGTCACCATCGACACCGCCAGCGTCGCCCCGAGCGCGCTCGACCTGGTGGCCGCATCCGACAGCGGTAGCTCCAGCGCCGACAACTGGACCAACGTCACCCGGCCGACCGTCGCCGGCAAGGCCGAGGCCAACGCCATGGTGTCGCTGTTCGATGGCACCGTGCTGGTCGGCACCGGCCAGGCCGACGCCAGCGGCAACTGGCAGATCACCGTCGCCGAGCCGTTCAACGACGGCGCGCACACGCTGACCGCCCAGGCCACCGACCTGGCCGGCAACGTGTCGGCCAAATCGGCCGCGCTCACCGTGTCCATCGACGCCACGCCGCTGGCCGAGCCCACCGCGCTCGACCTGCTGGCGGCCGCCGATACGGGCGTCTCGAACACCGACAATCTCACCAATCTGGCCACCCCGACCATCACCGGCAAAGCCTCTCCGGGCGCGCTGATCCAGTTGTTCGACGGCGACGTGCTCGTCGGCACCATCGCCGCCGACGCCAGCACCGGCGCCTGGAGCGTCGCCAGCGCCGCGCTGGCCGACGGCGTCCATGCGCTGACCGCGCGCGCGATCGACGTGGCCGGCAACATCTCGGCGCCGTCGGCGCCGCTGATGGTGACCATCGACAGGAAGGCACCGGCCATCGTGGCCGGTCCGCTGCTCGATCCATCGTCCGACACCGGCCGCTCCAACAGCGACGGCATCACCGCCGACACCACGCCGACCGTCAGCGGTATCACGGAAGCGGGTGCGACCGTGGTACTGTACGACGGCACCACGGCGATCGGCAGCGCCGTGGCCGACGCCAACGGCGCCTGGAGCATCACCGCCCTCGCGCGGGCCAACGGCGCGCACAGCCTGTCGTACACCGCCACCGACGCCGCCGGCAACGTCGGCGCCTCGGCGGCGCTGGTCGTCAACGTCGATCTGGCGGCGCCGGCGGCACCGACCGTGCTCGATCTGGCGACCGCCGACGACAGCGGCGTGTCGACCACCGACAACACCACCAACGTCACCCTGCCCGCGATCGCCGGCAAGGCCGAGGCCAACGCCATGGTGGCGCTGTACGACGGCGCCACCGTGGTCGGCAGCACCTTGGCCGACGCCAGCGGCAACTGGCAGATCCGCGTCACCGAGGCGCTGGCCGACGGCGTGCACACGCTCACGGCCAAGGCCACCGACATCGCCGGCAACACCTCGGCGGCGTCGACCGCGCTCAGCGTCCGGGTCGACACGGCCGCGCCGCTGGCGCCGGCCGCGCTGGACCTGGCCGTCGCCTCCGACCGCGGCGCCTCCACCAGCGACGACCTGACCAACGTGGCCACGCCGACCGTCACCGGCACCGCCGAGGCGGGCGCCACCGTCACGCTGTTCGACGGCGAAGTCGCGGTCGGCACGGCGCTGGCCAACAACACCGGCGCCTGGAGCATCGTCAGCGCCAAGCTCGGCGACGGCGCCCACCAGCTGCGCGCCACCGCCACCGACGCCGCCGGCAACGTCTCGGCGGCCTCGGCCGAACTGCTCGTCACCATCGACACCGTGGCGCCGAGCACGCCGGCGGCGCCGACGCTGGCGGCGCTGTCGGACACCGGCCGCTCGGACAGCGACCGCATCACCAACGACACCACGCCGACCGTCGGCGGAACCGCCGAGGCAGGCGCCACGGTGGTGCTGCTCGACGGCACCACCCAGGTCGGCACCGCCGTGGCCGACGCCGGCGGCGCCTGGAGCATTACCGCCAGCGCGCTGGCGGCCGGCGTCCACGGCCTGACGGTCAAGGCCACCGACACGGCCGGCAACGTCTCGGCCGCCTCGGCGGCGCTGTCGGTGACCATCGACACCACCGCGCCGGCGCTGCCGACCGTGGTCGACCTGCTGACGAGCTCCGACAGCGGCACCGTCACCACCGACAACATCACCAACGTCGCCACCCCGACCTTGTCGGGCAAGGCTGAAGCGAACGCCAGCGTGGGGCTGTACGACGGCGCCACCCTGGTCGGCAGCGGCCTGGCCGACGCCAGCGGCAACTGGCAGATCACGGTGGCGCAGGCGCTGGCCGACGGCGTGCACGCGCTGACCGCGCAGGCCACCGACGCCGCCGGCAACAGCACCCGCGGCACCGCCGCGCTCAGCGTGACCATCGACACCACGCCGGCCGCCGCGCCGTCTGGCCTGGATCTGGCGACCTTGTCGGACAAGGGCGTATCGGCCAGCGACAACCTGACCAATCTGGCCACGCCGCAAATCACCGGCAACGCCGCCGCCGGCGCCGTCGTCACCCTGTTCGACAATGGCGTCAAGATCGGCACCGCCACCGCCACGGCGGCCGGCGTGTGGACGGTCACCACCGGCGCGCTGGCCGACGGCGTGCACCGCCTGACCGCCAGCACCGTCGACGTGGCGGGCAACCTGTCGCTGCCGTCGGAGGCGCTCGACGTGACCATCGACACCAAGCTGGCGGTCAGCGCCGCCGACCTGGCGGCCGGATCTGACAGCAACATCGCCACCGACAACGTGACCAGCCAGTCGCGGCTGACCTTCAACGGCACCGCCGAGATCGGCTCGACGGTAAGCGTGCTCGACGGCACGGTGCTGCTCGGCACCGTGGTCGCCGACCAGAATGGCGCCTGGACCTTCACCAGCGCCACGCTGGCCGACGGCGTGCACAACATCACCACCAAGGCCACCGACGCCGCCGGTAACAGCGCCGCCGGCGCCGCGCTCAGTGTGACGGTCGACACGCTGGCGCCGGTGCTGGTCGACGCCAACGCCGCCGGCAATTTCGCCAACGCCGGCGCGGCGGCCAACAGCACGGTCGGCGTCACCGTCGGCGGCGCCGACAAGGGCGCCACCTATGCGCTGACCTCCAATCCGGGCGGCCTGTTCGCCATCAACGCCACGACCGGCGTTATCACCATGCCCGACAGCGCCCTGCTGACGGGCGGCGCGCACGACGTGACGGTCCAGGCGACCGACCTGGCCGGCAACATCGGCAGCGGCGTGTTCACCATCATGGCCAACAGCGCGCCGACCATCGCCGGCCTGGCCAACACCAGCTTCCGCGAGGACACCTCCAAGCTGCTGTCGTTCACCGTGGGCGACAGCGAGAGCGCGGCAAGCGCGCTGACCTTGACCGGCAGCGCCGACCACGCCCGCGTGGTGTTCGGCGGCACCGGCGCCGACCGCACCGTGACGCTGGTGCCCGACGCGGACTGGAACGGCAGCACCACCGTCACCATCACAGTGCGCGATCCGGGCGGCCTGACCTCGAGCACGAGCTTCGTGGCCACGGTCACGCCGGTGGACGACCTGTCCAGACCGCAAAGCGACATCCTGGCCACCAGCGAGCGCGGCGCCGTCGCCGTCAGCAAGGCGAGCTTGCTGGCCAACGACCGCGACATCGACTCGGCGGCGCCGTCGTCGATCATCGCGGTCACCAGCATCAGCGGCGGCACGGCCGCCCTGAGCGGCAACAACGTGGTGTTCACGGCCGGCCCCGCGCACGGCCTGGGCCACTACAATTACACCGTCGGCGACGGCGCCGTGGGCGACGTCTGGGTCAAACTGGCGCCGGTCGCCAACGACGGCGACTACACCTTCGAGCTGCAGCAAATGTACGTCGGCTACTTCGGCCGCGCGGCGGACAAACTGGGCCTGTCCGGCAAGGTCGGCATCATCTCCGGCAAGACCATCACCGACGCTCAAAGCGAGGCGGCGGCGCTGACCGACCTCGGCAACGAGTTCGTCAACTCGCAAGAGTACAAGAACATCTGGGGCGGGATGGACCACGCCACCATGGTCAAAACGGTGTACTGGAACCTGTTCGGCCGCACGGTCGAGGCCACCGGCCTGTCGTACTGGGTCGGCCTGCTCGACGGCGGGCAACAGACCGCGGCCAGCCTGGTGTGGTCGATCGCCCGCGGCGCGCAAAACACCGACAAGATGACCGCCGACAACAAGACCTATGTCGCGCAGTACTTCACGGACCAGATGACGTCCGCCCAGAACAGCAAATACCTCAACGGCGCGTCGCAGGGCATGCTCGACTTCCTGCAGTCGGTCAACGCCAGCGACAGCTCGGTGATCAGCGGGGCCGAGCGGACGGCCGCGCAGATCTACGCCGAGACGGGCGTGCTGCGGACCGGGGGCGCCGCCATGGCCTCCCGCCATGTGGCCGATGACGGCGACGCGCTGACCGTGCACGGCACCGCCGCCGCCGATCAATTCGTGTTGGGCGGGCAGGCGCGGCTGACGGTGCTGGACTTCGCCGGCGCCGACGGCGACCGATTGTTGTTATCGCACACGCTCAACGGTCTGGACTTCGCCAGCGCGGCCGACGTCCTGGCGCGCAGCCATGTCGAGGGCGGCGACACGGTGATCGACCTGGGACTGGGGCAGACGGTGACGCTGGTCGGCGTGAACGCGCTGAACGCGGGCGACATCACGCTGGCCGGCTAAGCGGGGGGACGGTGGCCGGGCCAGCGCCCGGCCACCCGCCGGCTAAGGCTGGGCGACGTGGACGCGCGCCTTGATATGCTTGAGATGGGCGACGATGGTGAAGGTCATCACCACCAGCAGCGACCACGAGCTCCACTTGCTGACGTGGACCGCCGACCACGCGCCCAACTGGTTGGGATAGCGCCAAACGCCCCAGAAGGTGCTGATGTTTTCGGCCAGCCAGATGAAAAAGCCGGTCAGCACGAAGCCGAGCAACAGAGGCATGCGCCGCTCGCGGTCGAGCGGCGTGAACGCGACGGTGGTGCGGGCGTACAGCCCCAGCGCGCAGGCGGCCAAATACCAGCGGTAGTCGCCGATGTAGTGATGGGTGAAGAAGTTGGCATATATAAGTAGCGCGATCAGGACCGCCATCCAGTACGGCGGATGGTGACGGATCCGCAAGTCCAGCAGCCGCCAGGCCTGGATGATGTAGCTGCCGACGGCGGCGTACATGAAGCCTGAAAACAGCGGCACGCCGAGCACCTTGGTGTAGGCGAAGTCCGGGTAGCTCCACGACTGGATGCTGCCCGACACCTTGAATACCTCCAGCGCGAAACCGACCAGGTGGAACATGCAGACCGCCTTGAGCTCATCCCAGGTTTCCAGCCCGGCCCACACCATCCACACCTGGATCGCCAAGGCGGCCACCAACAACACGTCGTAGCGCGGCAGGCCCAGAAGGCCGGCCCGCGGCACCAGGAACACTGCGGCGAAGAACAGCACGACAAACAAGCACGCCCTCGCCTCCTTGACACCGAAATACAGGAACTCGATCAGAAAGCGCGGCGCGCCGCGCAGTCCCTGGCGGGCGGAGTGGTCGAGCAAATGGAGGTCTAGCGCGGCGAGCATGGTGTGTCCGGTTGGGCAATTGAGCGGTCTGGCTGTGGGCCTTCGATGCGGGCGGCATTTTCATGTGTGGGCTCTTCTGATAGCGCATCGTGCGCGCGCAGCATCAGCGGAACCAGCGATTTTTCGGCGTTTTACTAAAATCTACGATTTCCTGCTATCTCTCGATAGTTACCGCTATTTCGCCCTCCTCGCTACTATCGACGAACTAAAACACGCTCATCGGCGCTAAAGTTAAACGACATCGCGATTAGTATGATTTAGCGTCCTACACAGCAATTTTAGTAAGGAATGGCGCGTCGTAGTATAGGTTAGCGAAGGTTAGCGGCGCTTGGTAAATCCCGGATTTTTCAGGCGCTCACCATGTCTGCCTACGGATTTCCAATTCGAGTCCCGCGCGCGTCTGCTCGGCGGCGATCGCGCTACCGGTTCAAGCGCCTGAGAATCTGCGCCCGCAACATGCGCGCGGCGTTGTCGTCGAGCGGCGCCAGCGAGTGGCGGGCCGGCGGCGGGATGTGCGCCGCCTCGCCGCCGTCGCTGTCGAACACATAGTGGCGGAAGATTTCCTTCCACGCGGCGCGCTGGGCCGGCGGCAGGTCGCGCAGGGTCATCAAGGCCAGCGACAGGGTGCTGGCTGGCGTGTCCATCCAGTCCGGCGACTGGCGCCACCAGTAGTTGATCAGGATATTAAAAGGCTCGAGCCCCTCGACGTGGTGCCACCACATGCTGGGGATGAACAGCGCGTCGCCCGGCTCCAGCTCGGCCGATTGCGCGTGCCGCAGCGCCTCGGCGAACAGGGGGAAGCGTTCTAAGTCCGGCCGCGCGAAGTCGACCAGGCTGACCGATTGCCCGGCCGGCGTGAAGTCGAGCGGCCCGACGTACAGGTTCTTCAACTGTTCGGGCGGGAACAGTGTAAAACGGCGACGCCCGGCGGCCACGCAGGCCAGGTTGTCCGGCACGTCGTAGTGGGCCGGAATGCGGGTGCGGTTGCCGATCCAGATGCTGGCCAGCGGATCGCGCCCGCCCAGGTCGACATCGTTTTCGGCGCGCAGGCCCGGCAGGCAGGTGTCGACCGTGGTCGAGCCGACGTACAGCGTGGGCGGGTCGGCCGCGTCCAGGTGCGCCATCAGCGCGTCGAGCACCTGGTCGAAGCGCACCATCTGCGACGTGAAATTAAAGCCGCTCAGGTCGTCGTTGTAAAAGATGCGCCCGCCCGTGCCCGGCGGGCTGTGGCTCGCCAGCACTGTAGCGTCGCGATAAAAACGGCGCAGGTAGGCGTCGGCCTGCCCCGCCCCGCCGCGCGCGGCGCGCACCAGCGGCCAGTCGGCCACCAGGCCGCGCAGCACCAGCGGCACCGGCGAGGCCAATATCTCGTCGGACAGCGGCGCGCCGCCGTCCACTTCCACTATCGCTTGCATCGACTTCCCCAAATGAAAAAGGCCGTCGCATCGCGACGGCCCGTGGCCCGGCTACAGGCTACCGTTCAACCATCAGAACTTGTAGCGCGCGCCCAGCATGTAACGCGGACCGGCTTGCGTCACGTTCAACGTCGAACGCTCGGTGCGGCCGAACTGGCGCTGGGTGGCGTTGGTCAGGTTGATGACCTCGGCCTGCAGGCTCAGCTTCTCGGTGACATTGTACCCAATGCTGACGTCGGTCTGGCCGTACTTGTCGGTGTAGACCGGAGCCGGGCGGCCGCCGCCGGCGTCGATGGTCGAGGCCAGGAAGCTGTCGCGCCAGTTGTAGGCCAAGCGGATCGACCATTTCTGGTCTTCGTAGATACCCACCAGGTTGGCCGAATTGCTCAGCCCCAGGATCGCGAACTGGTCCGCCGTGTTGGCGTCGTCGTACTTGGTCGGCGAGGTCACGTAGGTGTAGTTGGCCTGGACGCCAAAGCCGCTGCGCCCGAACATGTGCTGCACGTTGATCTCGGCGCCCTTGACCGTGGCCGACTTCTGGTTGGCATACGAGGTCAGCAGGAAAGGCATCAGCGGATCGCCCGGCTGGCCGGTGATCTTGCCATCGAGGTTGCCGTCCGACTTGACGCCGAGGTATTCCACGCCCGGTTGGCCGCGGAAGTTGGTCAGGATGTAGTTGCGCAGGCAGTTGGTGTCGGCCGCCGAGCAACCGGCGCCACGCGCCGCGTTGTAATACGCCCCGCCGACCGGCGTGTGCAGGTTGTAGAGCGACGTCGACGTGGCCGTCTGGCCGGCGTAGTTGTCCATCTTCTTGTGGAAGCCGGCGATGGACAGCACGCTCTGCTGGTCGTAATACCATTCCCACGACAAGTCCAGATTCTTCGACTTGACCGGTTTCAGCGCCGGATTGCCGACCGAGGCGGTGCCGCCGGTGAAGACGTTGCCAATGGTGCCCAGGGTCAGGCCGCCCTGCATCTGGTCGTAGCGCGGCCTGCCGATGGTGGTGCCGACGCTGGCGCGCAGCTTCATGTCGGGACGCAGGTCGGCGTCGAAGTTCAGGCTCGGCAGCACGTTGTTGTAGCTGGCCTCCTGGGTGCTGTACGACTTGCCGGCGAATTTGAGCGGCAATTCATTCTGCGATTCCCACACCACGTCGGTGCCCACCAGCACTTGCGCCACCGAGGTGACCTTGGTGCGCTCCATGCGCAGGCCGATCGACGAGTGGAACGGGATGGCGGTGTCCCAGTCGGTGCCGAACGACACGTAACCGGAGGTGGTTTTTTCCTTCAGCTCGCGGTCGGTGTCGGCGCTGTCGAAATTCGGCAGGTAGGTCGACAGGCCGGTGGCCGCGGCCGTGGCGGCGCGCACCTTGCCGAAGTCGAAGGTGTAGAGCGAACCGAACAGCTCCGGCGCGTTGTGGCCGCCGAACTCCTTGAAGAACGAGCCGAGCGAATTGGCCTGGAACAGGCTGCCCGGATAATCGGACGCCTTGGAGGCGCCGCCCCAGCTGTTGTTCTGCACGTTCGAATAGGTCGAACGGTTGGTCGAGTCGGTGTAGCCGACGCCGAAGTTCAGCTCGGACGCCTCGAACAGCTTCAGGCTACCCTTGGTCTGCGCCTGGTTGATGGTGGCCTTCTGCCAGCTGTTGTGGAACCACGAACCGGTGGCCTGGATCGGCGCGGCGGCCAGGTTGGCCGCCGGCATGCTCACCACCGGCAACTCCTTGGTGAAGTCGACCTTCGTGTCGCCGCGGCTGTAGCTGGCGTTCGACAGGTTGTTCTCGGTGCCCCATGGGCTGTCGGCGCCGGATTCGGCGTTCGAATGGTGGACGTCGAGCTCCAGGCGCAGGTCGTTACTGGCCTTCCACACGGTGTTGAAGCCGATCGACTTGTTCTTGGTCTTGGTCGCGTAGTCGCCGCCCACCACCGAGATGTCCTGCGGGGTGTTGTACGTCTCCATATAGGTCAGCGGCGTCTGTACCTTGCCGCCCGGCCAGGTGCTGGTCGAAGTCGGGGTCTGGCCGAACCACACGCTCAGCTCGTTGCGCTTGGTCTGGATCTTCTGTTCCGAGTACGTCAGGTCCAGGGTCGTGGTCAGTTCCTTGACCGGACGGAATTGCAGCACCAGTTGGCCGTTGGTGCGCTGGCGCGAGATGGCATTGACGCCGTAGCCGAAGTTCTGCGGGATCAGATACAGGTCGTTCGGACCCGGACGGTTGGTGATCTTCTCCGAACCCGGCTGGCCCGGCTGCGGCAGGGTCGAGCCCTCGGGCAGGGTCGCCGAACCCAGGTACGGGCCCTGGTAGCCGTTGGCCAGGCCGGCGCGGTTGAAGCCGGAGTCGCGGCGCTGGTGGCTAGCGCTAACAGCGATGCCGAAGCGGCCGTCCTCGCTGGTGTTGCTGTAGATGCCCGAGAACTCGGGGGTGACGCTGCTGCCCTTGATCGCGCCGGGCAGTTCGTTGTTGGAGTCGTCCTTGACGGCCTTGGCGCCGATGCTGGCGCGCATGCCCGGATTGTCCAGCGGACGCGCGGTCATCACGTTGATGGTGGCGCCGATGCCGCCGGTCGGGCTGTCGGCGCGGCCGGTCTTGTAGACCTGCAGCTGCGAGATCGCTTCCGACGCCAGGTTCGAGAAGTCGAACGAGCGGCCCGACAGGTCGCTCAGGTCGGTGGTCGGCATCTGGCGGCCGTTGAGCAGCACCAGGTTGAAGTCGGGACCCAGGCCGCGCACGGTGACCTTCTGGCCTTCGCCGTTGCTGCGGTCGATCGACACGCCGGAGATGCGCTGCAAGGATTCGGCCAGGTTGGTGTCGGGGAACTTACCGATGTCGTCGGCGACGATGCCGTCGACGATGCCGTCGGCGTTGCGCTTCATGTTCATGGTCGACTGCATGCTGGCGCGGATGCCGGTCACGACCACTTTCGGGCCGTCGGTGCCGTCACCCGGCACCCCGGCCGTCTGCTGGGCGAACGCGGGAACGAACGTGGCGCACGCGCCGGCAACTGCGAGGCAAATCAACCGGCGCTGGCTCAGCGGCGACTCTGAAAACGTTTTCAAATTTTTACGCACTTACATCTCCTTAATTATATTTATCGCTCCGACGTCAATCGAGCAGGGGCGCAACGTCGGAAGTGGCAACACTACAAACAACCGCAACAACTGTCGATTCATCAAATAACAAATGAATAAGGCCATGCCAGAATAAGTGCAAAAAAACCATTAGTCAATTGATCGAACGAATTACCGCGCCAAATTCGTGCAGTGTTGTAAAGAAGCCCCAATTGCGCGCACCGGATCCCGGCGCCGCGCCCCGAAACAGGGCGAAACCCGCGCGCGGCCGCGCCGGGCGGCGTATGATCCCCCGCAGCCCCACTTTGAAAACCTTCCCATGATCGTCGCCGGCGACCAGCAGTTGCTCAAACAAATAAACCGCATGGCCCTGGTGCGCCACCTGTGCGGCGCGCCCGGCCTGTCGCGCGCGGCCCTGGCCGAGGCGGTCGGCCTGACCAAGTCCACCGTCAGCCTGCTGGTGCGCGAGCTGCTCGACGAGGGCTGGCTCAGCGAAAGCGAACTGGTCGCCACCGGCGCGCTGGGCCGGCGCGCCACGCCGCTGCGCCTCGACACCGGCCGCCTGGCGCTGCTGGGGGCCGACCTGGGCATCGGCGGCGCGCGCGTGGTCGCCACCGACCTGCTCGGCACGGTGCTGGCCGAACGCGCCCTGCCCTACGCCGACCTGGCCGATCCCGGCGCCTGCGTCGGCTTGATCGCCGACGCGCTGGTGGCGCTGGCGGCGCCCGACGGCCCGCTCGCCGGGCGCGCCATGCTCGGCCTGGGCATCGGCGTGCCCGGCGTGGTCGACGACGCCACCGGCGTGCTGCGCTACGCGCCCCACCTGGGCTGGCGCGACGTCGACGTGCTCGGCCGGCTGCGCGCCCGCTTCGCCGCCACCGCGCTGGCCGGGCTGCCGCTGTTCATCCAGAACGAGGCCAACGTCGCCGCGCTGGCCGAGCTCGAATTCGCCGGCCAGGTCGGCGCTGATCCGCTGATCTACCTGAGCATCGGCTACGGCGTCGGCGCCGGCATCGTCGTCAACGGCCGCCTGCTGACCGGCCTGTACGGCTTCGCCGGCGAGGTCGGCCACACCATCCTGCAGCAGGGCGGCCCGCCATGCTCGTGCGGGCGGCGCGGCTGCGCCGACGCCTTGATCGGCATGCGGGCGGTGACGGACCAGGTGTACGGCAAGCCGGGCAAGGCCGGCGGGTCCGGCGACAGCGGGCCGGAGCGGCTCGAGCGCCTGTTCGCCCAGGCGGAGGCCGGCGAGGCGGACGCGCGCCGGGCGGTCGAGGCGGCCGGGCGCCACATGGGCGTACTGCTCAACAACCTGTGGGTGGCGTTCGATCCGATGTGCATCGTCGTCGGCGGCGCCGCGCTGCGGCTCGGCGAGCGCTTCCTGGCGCCGGGGCGCGAAGTGCTGCGCGACTACGCCGAGGCCACGCAATTGCCGGCGCCGACGATCCGCACGCCCCACTTCGGCGCCAACGCCATCGCCATCGGCGGCGCGGCCATGGCGCGTCACCATTTGATGCGCCCGTTCGGCGGCCAGGGCGCGGGCGCGATGCGCGCCAATCCCGCCAGACTTTAGCGATACGCGTGCCACGCCGCATGGCCGTGCGGGTTTGCCGGGCAACAAAAAAGCCGGGCGTGCTCGCGTTGGCGAACAGGCCCGGCTCTTACCAACCGTGGACGGGAACGACCCCGCCCACCGGTTCAGCAACGATTATTGCAGTTTGATTTCGACATCGACGCCAGCTGGCAGGTCCAGCTTCATCAGCGCGTCAACGGTCTTGTCGGTTGGGTCGACGATGTCCATCAGGCGCTGGTGGGTGCGGATCTCGAACTGGTCGCGCGAGGTCTTGTTGACGTGTGGCGAACGCAGCACGTCGAAACGCTGGATGCGGGTTGGCAGCGGGACTGGACCCTTGACAACGGCGCCGGTGCGCTTAGCGGTGTCAACGATTTCCAGTGCGGACTGGTCGATCAGCTTGTAATCGAAAGCCTTCAGGCGGATACGGATTTTCTGGTTTGGTGCGGACATGATTTTTCCTTGAAAAGAACGAACTGGCAACTATGTAGCGCCAGCAATATTTAAAAGAACGAGTTGCAACACAGGGTCGACATGGTATCACACCATGCCGACCCTGTTTCAATCACGCGAAATTAATTAGGCGATGATCTTGGCAACAACACCGGCGCCGACGGTACGGCCGCCTTCGCGGATAGCGAAGCGCAGACCTTCTTCCATCGCGATCGGGTTGATCAGCTTGACGGTGATCGACACGTTGTCGCCTGGCATAACCATTTCTTTGTCCGCTGGCAGCTCGATCGAACCGGTCACGTCAGTCGTACGGAAGTAGAACTGTGGACGATAGTTGTTGAAGAACGGGGTGTGGCGGCCGCCTTCATCTTTCGACAGAACGTAGATCTCGCCGGTGAAGTGGTTGTGCGGCTTGATCGAACCTGGCTTGGCCAGAACCTGGCCACGCTGCACGTCTTCACGCTTGGTGCCGCGCAGCAGCAGACCGACGTTGTCGCCGGCTTGACCCTGGTCCAGCAGCTTGCGGAACATTTCCACGCCGGTGCAAGTGGTCTTGACGGTGTCGGTGATGCCGACGATTTCGATCTCTTCGCCGACCTTGATGATGCCGCGCTCGATACGACCGGTCACAACGGTACCGCGACCCGAGATCGAGAACACGTCTTCCACTGGCATCAGGAAGGCGCCGTCCACTGCGCGCTCTGGCGTAGGGATGTACGAATCCAGTGCATCGGCCAGGCGCATGATCGAGTCAACGCCCATTTCGCCTTCTTTGCCGTCCAGCGCCATACGGGCCGAACCTTTGATGATAGGCACGTCGTCGCCTGGGAATTCGTATTTCGACAACAATTCACGAACTTCCATTTCGACCAGTTCCAGCAGTTCCGCGTCGTCGACCAGGTCGCACTTGTTCAGGAACACGATGATGTATGGAACGCCAACTTGACGGGCCAGCAGGATGTGCTCGCGGGTCTGTGGCATTGGGCCGTCGGCCGCGGAGCACACCAGGATCGCGCCGTCCATCTGTGCCGCGCCGGTGATCATGTTTTTGATGTAGTCGGCGTGGCCTGGGCAGTCAACGTGCGCGTAGTGACGGGCGGCGGTTTCGTACTCGACGTGCGCGGTGTTGATGGTGATGCCGCGTGCTTTTTCTTCCGGTGCCGCGTCGATCTGGTCGTAGGCTTTAGCTTCGCCGCCGAATTTCTTCGACAGAACGGTAGCGATTGCAGCGGTCAGGGTGGTCTTGCCGTGGTCGACGTGGCCGATGGTGCCGACGTTGACGTGCGGCTTGGTCCGTTCGAATTTACCTTTTGCCATTTTATTCTTCCTTAGAACAATGTTTTAAATATGCGCCCCGGAGGATCTCCCCGGAGGCGCAAAAAGTCGAGAATTACTTAGCTTTAGCAGTGACGATCGCGTCGATAACGTGCTTAGGCGCTTCCGAGTAGTGCTTGAATTCCATCGTGTAGGTAGCGCGACCTTGCGTTGCGGAACGCAGCGTGGTCGAGTAACCGAACATTTCGGACAGCGGCACTTCGGCTTTGATGATCTTGCCACCGCCGCCTGGGATCTCGTCCATGCCCTGCACCATACCGCGGCGGGACGACAGGTCGCCCATCACGGTACCGGCGTAGTCTTCCGGCGTTTCCACTTCCACAGCCATCATCGGCTCCAGAATGACCGGCGACGCCTTGCGGCAGCCTTCCTTGAACGCCATCGAAGCGGCCATCTGGAACGCGTTTTCGTTCGAGTCCACATCGTGGTACGAACCGAAGAACAGCGTGACCTTGACGTCGACCACTGGGTAGCCGGCCAGAACACCGGTGTTCAAGGTGCCGCGCACACCCTTTTCAACCGCAGGGATGTATTCGCGTGGAACCGTGCCGCCTTTGATGGCGTCAACGAATTCGAAGCCCTTGCCCGGCTCTTGCGGCTCGATCTTCAGCACCACGTGACCGTATTGACCACGACCACCCGACTGCTTGACGAACTTGCCTTCGGATTCTTCGCAGGTCTTGCGGATCGTTTCGCGGTACGCGACCTGTGGCTTGCCGACGGTCGCTTCCACGCCGAATTCGCGCTTCATGCGGTCGACGATAATTTCAAGGTGCAGCTCGCCCATACCACCGATGATGGTCTGGCCCGACTCTTCGTCGGTCTTGACGCGGAACGACGGATCTTCCTGTGCCAGGCGGTTCAGTGCCAGACCCATTTTTTCCTGGTCGGCCTTGGTCTTTGGTTCCACGGCCTGTTGAATCACAGGCTCGGGGAAGACCATGCGCTCCAGCACGATGATCGAGGTCGGATCGCACAGGGTTTCGCCCGTGGTCACGTCTTTCAGGCCAACGGCGGCGGCGATGTCGCCGGCGCGCACTTCCTTGATCTCTTCGCGCTGGTTCGCGTGCATCTGCAGAATACGGCCCAGACGCTCTTTACGACCCTTGACCGAGTTGTAGACGGTGTCGCCCGAATTGACGGCGCCCGAGTACACGCGGAAGAAGGCCAGCTGGCCAACGAACGGGTCGGTCATGATCTTGAACGCCAGCGCCGAGAACTTCTCTTCGTCCGACGGCTTGCGGGTGGTCGGCTGTTCGTCCTCGTCGGTACCGCCGACGTCTTCGATGTCCAGTGGCGACGGCAGGTACTCGATGACCGCGTCCAGCATGGCTTGCACGCCCTTGTTCTTGAAAGCGGTACCGCACATCATCGGCACGATTTCCGAAGCGATGGTGCGATCGCGCAGCGCTTTCTTGATCTCGGCTTCGGACAGGTCGCCCTCTTCCAGGTACTTGTTCATCAGTTCTTCGGTCGCTTCGGCGGCGACTTCAACCATCTTCTCGCGCCACTCGGCGGCCGACGCTGCCAGCTCGGCCGGAATGTCGACGTAGTCGAACTTCATGCCCTGCGACGCTTCGTCCCACAGGATGGCTTTCATCTTGACCAGATCGATGACGCCTTTGAAGTTTTCTTCGGCGCCGATCGGGATCTGGATCAGGACCGGGTTCGCCTTCAGGCGAGCGCGCATCTGCTCGTAGACCTTGAAGAAGTTGGCGCCGGTACGGTCCATCTTGTTGACGAAGGCCAGACGTGGCACCTTGTACTTGTTGGCCTGGCGCCAGACGGTTTCCGACTGTGGCTGCACGCCGCCCACGGCGCAGTAAACCATGCAGGCGCCGTCGAGCACGCGCATCGAACGTTCGACTTCAATGGTGAAGTCGACGTGGCCCGGGGTGTCGATGATGTTGATGTGGTGCTCGGGGAAGTTGTTAGCCATCCCTTTCCAGAAGCAGGTCGTCGCGGCCGACGTGATGGTGATGCCGCGCTCTTGTTCCTGCTCCATCCAGTCCATGGTGGCGGCGCCATCGTGGACTTCACCGATCTTGTGGTTCACGCCCGTGTAGAACAGGACGCGTTCGGTGGTGGTGGTCTTACCTGCATCGATGTGAGCGGAGATACCGATATTGCGGTAGCGCTCGATGGGGGTCTTGCGGGCCATAGTTATTCCTAAATCTTTGAATGGACAAAACCGAGCACCATTTTTTGGATAAAAAATGAGCCCGGCCTCGAACAACAGATAACAGCCAGACCATGAAGGATCCGGCCGATTTTATTAGAAGCGGAAGTGCGAGAACGCCTTGTTCGCTTCAGCCATGCGGTGCACTTCATCGCGACGCTTCATCGCACCGCCACGGCCTTCGGCCGCTTCCATCAGCTCACCGCCGAGGCGTTGTGGCATGGATTTTTCGCTGCGCTTGTTCGCGGCTTCGCGCAACCAACGCATCGACAGGGCCATACGGCGCACTGGGCGTACTTCGACCGGCACCTGGTAGTTTGCACCACCGACGCGACGGGATTTGACTTCAACCAGCGGCTTGGCGTTGTTGATCGCGGTAGCGAACACTTCCAGCGGGTCTTTGCCGGATTTAGCGGCGATGTGCTCGAAGGCACCGTAGATGATGTTTTCTGCGACCGATTTTTTACCGGACAGCATCAGAACGTTCACGAACTTGGCGACATCCGTGTTGCCGAATTTTGGATCCGGCAGAATCTCGCGCTTGGGTACTTCACGACGACGTGGCATATCAATTCCTTTCAATCTTCAGTTGAGGTGCGCAGATATGGGATTCGCACTCTCGCGGAGGGCCATCATAGCCATCCACTTACTCGACCAGTTGCGGTCGATTACATTCACTTAGCTAGCTGCCACCGAGCGAAAACTTTTTTATTAATGCAGATTACTTCTTACCAGCCTTGGCGCGCTTGGTACCGTATTTCGAGCGGGCTTGCTTACGGTCTTTGACGCCCTGGGTATCCAGTGCACCGCGAACCATGTGGTAACGCACACCCGGCAAATCTTTTACGCGGCCGCCGCGCAGCAGGACAACGCTGTGCTCTTGCAGATTGTGGCCTTCACCGCCGATGTACGAAATGACTTCGAAACCGTTGGTCAGACGCACTTTGGCGACTTTACGCAAAGCCGAGTTAGGCTTCTTAGGAGTGGTGGTGTACACACGGGTGCAAACACCACGTTTTTGCGGGCTGTTTTCCAGCGCCGGCGATTTGCTTTTCACGGTCAGGGCGACACGTGGATTGCGAATCAGTTGATTGATGGTTGGCATCGTTCTAAACCCAACTAAATAACAACGTTGAACACCCGGACAACATGTCCGGGGACTAAAACCTAGTCCCGATCTAATGTGCAGCGGAGGCGCGAATAGCCACTCACAGGGAGCGGCCTGAAACAGCGTATACGATGCGCAGACTAAATAGAGAACTCGCGAGTATAGACGTGATCAGATGACCAGTCAAACTTTTTCGCGGCAACATGCGACGTGGCGGGCCGGTAAAAACTGGCCCGGAAGCAAGGAAACGGCTGATAATGGCAAACATTAACACATCTTGCCCCTGGAATGCGCCGCCTCTTCCCCGTACCGTCCCCGTCCCCGTTGTTTCGCCCGGCGCCGCTGTTCGTGCTCTTCAGCTACCTGCTGTTGTCGCTGGTGCCGTGCGTGCCGCTGTTGCTTGGTCGACAAGTGCCGGACCTCGGGCACGTCCTCGCCGCCGAGTTGCTGGCCTGGCTGGCGGTGTGGGCCGTGTTCCAGCGCCCCGCGTGGTTCCATTGGCTGCTGCTGCCGGCGCTGCTGGCGCTGCCGACCGAAATATACCTGATCCTCTACTACGGCCAGGGCATCTCCACCCACCACCTGGGCATCATCGCCGAGAGCAGCCCCAAGGAGGCGATGGAATTCCTCGGCAATAAGATCTGGCTGATGGGGCTGGTCCTGCTCGGCGTGCTCGGCTGGTGGCTGGCGATCCTGCTGGCGGCCCGCCGCAGTCCCGCGCTGGCGTGGCGCGGCAAAAGCCGCTGGATCGCGCTCTGTATATTAGTGGTGCTGGTCGGGTTGGCGGCCAACGGGCGCTCGCCGCTCAGTTTTAACGACTTCGCCTCGTCGTGGCCGCTGGGGCTGCCGGCGCGCGGGCTGGATTTCTACAAGGAGCGCCAATATCTGGCGCGCCTCGGCGAGCGCAGCGGCGCCTTCCACTTCCGGGCGCACCAGCCGGAGCCCAACGAGCGGCCGGAAATCGTCATCATGGTGCTGGGCGAATCGTCGCGCTACGACCGCTGGGGCATCAACGGCTACGCGCGCGACACCACGCCGCTGCTGCGCCAGGAGCCGAACCTGGTGGCGCTGAGCGACGTCATCACGGCGGTGTCGGCGACGCGGCTATCGATCCCGGTCATCATCTCGCGCAAGCCGGCCATGCAAAGCCTCAAGGAAGGCTTCTCGGAAAAGTCCTTCCTCACCGCCTACAAGGAAGCCGGCTTCAAGACCTGGTGGCTGTCGAACCAGATCTCGTTCGGCGAGTTCGACACGCCGGTGTCGGTGTTCGCCAAGGAAGCGGACGTGATCCAGTTCATGAACCTGGGCGACTACAAAAGCCGCTCCAACCTCGACCAGATCCTGCTCGAACCGCTGCGGCACGCGATCGCCGACCCGGCGCCGAAAAAGCTGATCGTGCTGCACACCTTGGGCAGCCACTGGAACTACGGCCAGCGCTACCCGAAGGATTTCGACAAATGGCAGCCATCGCTGTACGGCGTCGACAAGCCGGCGCACACCGACATCAAGATCAAGCCGGAGATGAACAACAGCTACGACAACTCGATCCTGTACACGGACTGGTTCCTGGCGCAGGTGATCGGCCAGCTCAAGGACACGGCGCAGCTGACGTCGATGATGTACGTCGCCGACCACGGCCAGACCTTGTACGACGGCAGCTGCAACCTCGCCTTCCACGGCCACAACACGCAGTTCGAATTCCACGTGCCGGCGCTGGTATGGTATTCGGACGAATACAAGGAGCGCTACCCGGACAAGGTCAAGCAACTGCTGCGCCACCGCAAGGCCAGGCTGGCGACCGAAAACATCTTCCACACCCTGCTCGACCTGGGCGACATTCAATATGACGACGAGCGGCTCGAATGGAGCTTCGTCAACAAGCGCTTCAAGCCGCACAAGCGCTACGTCGACAGCTACGGCTGGAGCAACTACGACAACGCCAGCTTCAAAGGCGCCTGCCGCGAAGTGATAGACAAGGGCAAGCCGCTCAAGCAAGAAAAATGAGCGCCATAAACTCCGGGGTCACGCCATAAACTCCGGGGTCAGGTTCACCATTTCTACACGACCTGGTCTGTAAAGGCGCGATACGGCCGGGCTTGTGTAGAAATGGTGGACCTGACCCCGGAATTGAGCCACGGAATTAGGCCAGGCTGCGCAGGGCGCCGTCCAGGGTTGGGTGGCGGAACGCGAAGCCCTCCCCGGTCAGCCGCTCGGGGAAGACGCGCTGGCCTTCGAGCAGCAAGTCGGCCTGCTCGCCCAGCGCCAGCCGCATCGGCCAGCCCGGCGTCGGGAAGCCGTACGGGCGCCTGAGCACCGACGCCGCTGTGCGGCTGAATTGCGCCTGGCTGACCACTTCCGGCGCGGTGAAGTTGTACGCGCCGCCAGCGCCGCTACGGCACAGGTGCGCGATGCCGCCTATCAGGTCGTCGACGTGGATCCACGACAGCCATTGCGTGCCCCCGCCCAGCGGCCCGCCCAGCCCCAGCTTGATCGGCAACAGCATCATCGGCAGCGCGCCCTGCGTGCCCAGCACCAGCCCGAAACGCATGCGCGCCACGCGCACGCCATGCGCCTCCGCTCCTTGCGCGGCCTCTTCCCACTCGCGGCACAAATCGGACATGAACATTGGCTGCGGACCATCCTTCTCGGTCAGCACCGTGTCGTCGCCGCGCTTCTGTATGCCGTAGTAGCCGATCGCCGACGCCGACACCAGCATGGCCGGCTTGTTTTCTGCGGCGGCGATCCAGTCGACCAGCTTGCGCGTCAACGCGACGCGGCTCTGGCGCAACGCGGCGCGGCGCGCGGCAGTCCAGCGCCAGCCCAAAATGCGCGCGCCCGCCAGGTTGACGACGACGTCGATGCGGCGCGACGGCGGCAACTGCGCCATGTCGCCCACGCACTCGACCCGGCCGTCGAACAGCCACGCGGCCTGGCGCGGCTGGCGGCTCAGCACCGTGACGCGGTGGCCGTCGCGCAGCAAGGCGCGCACCAGCCGCTGGCCGATGAAGCCGGTGGCGCCGGTCACCAGGAAGCCACGCTCGCCGTCGGCGAAACGCAACGCCGGCGCCGCCGCCTCACGCTCCGCCAACCTGCCGATGGCGCGCGCGGCCCAGGCGTCGCGCAGGCCGGACAAACCGACGCCCACGCCGCACAAGGCAAGGAACACGCTCAAAATGCCCTGCGGCTGCCACACCAGCGCCGTCGGCATGGCCGCCAGCGCCGGCGTGTTCAACGCCAGCAGCGCGATGAAGGCGCCGCCGTTCATCGCCAGCACCGTATGCGTGACCCGCTCGGTCGCGGGCAGCAGGCGGGTACGGTCCTCGACCACGAAGTCCCACAACGTCAGCACGATTTCGACCGCGAACACCAGCAGCAGGACCACCGCCCACAACCCCTGGAAGGACCACGAGGACAGGCCGATGAACATCGCGCTGTAAATCAGCGCGCGCGCCGCGTGGATGGAAAGCTCGCGCCGCGCGCTCGCGCGGGCCGGCAAGGCTTCGGTCAGTTCGTGGTGGTACAGCGTGTCGAACGCGCCGAGGCAGCCCTGGAAAGCCATCAGCTGCAATGCCAATAAATGAGTGTTCATGCCGGGACCTCCCTGAAAACGCCGGCCTGCGTGAATGTGGTGCCGAAGATCGCATGCCGTATCTCGATGCGGATGTCGAACTGGTTGGCGTTGTTATTACGGTGGCACAGGAAGGTCTTGCCCGGCGTGAGCAGCCCTGGCAGCGGAATGCGGATGCCGAACAGTTGCCAGAAATAGCCGTCGCTCTCGAAGTGCAGATTGCCGTCGCGGACGTCGAGCACCAGCTTCATGCCCAGGCCCGCGCCGACGTACTCCAGCACCTCGCCCTGCGGGCTTTCTGCCATGTAGGAGGTGAACATCACCGGTTCGCGGGCGTTGAGGCGGTAGGTGCGCTGCTTGAAGATCCAGGCGCAATCGCGCTTCGAATAAACCTCGATATCGACCGGGAAGTCGGCATCGTTATACGGCATCAGCGCGCCTTTGACGAAGGGCATGCTCAAGTAACCGAGCATTCGGCCTACCCGCGAACAAGTCAGCTCGGACAGATGCCCCGTGTAGTACAACGGCTTGCCGGGCAAGGGGTTCTTGTCGAAGCGGGCCTGGATGTCCGGATGCAGCTTGCTCCACTCACGGCCCAGGATTTTTTTAAAAAGTTCACCTTCGGACGGGATCATCATTTGCCGGCCGCCTTGTCGTCGCCGCCCAGCAGGCGCGCGACCTTGCCGCCCATCTTCAGGAAGCGCTGCATGGTGGCCGGTGGCAGGTGCTTGTAGTCGCCGTAGGTGGCGGTGAGCATTTCGAGGAAATCCAGCACCTGGTCCATCTTGACCTTGGTGGCCGGTTCCAGCGCCGGGTCGTGCTCCGCCTCGAGCGCGCATTCGCGCAGCACGGTCAGGGTCGGATCGATCTCGCGCTTCTTACGCTCCTCGACGATGACGCGGAAGATCTCCCACACGTCCTGCAGGGCGACGAAGTGGTCGCGGCGGTCGCCTGCGAGGTGGGTGATGCGCACCAGCCCCCAGCTTTGCAGCTCCTTGAGGCTGTTGCTGACGTTGGAGCGCGCCACGGTCAGCGTCTCGGCGATCTCCTCGGCCGGCAGCGGCTGGTTGGACAGGAACAGCAGCGCGTGGATCTGCGCCACCGTGCGGTTGACGCCCCAGCGCGTGCCCATCTCGCCCCAGTGCAGGATGTATTTCTGGATGGTCGGCGCGAGGATCATGGAATTCTTTCATTTCTGTCGTTACAGAAATAATAGAATTCCCCGCGCCCGATGTCAAGCGAACATCGGCGCGCGCCCCGAACAAACCCGGTTCACGCCAGCGCCAGCCTCCGCGCGGTCGCGCCGGTCGCGCCCGTGGAAGCGCCGCCGGCGTCGATCTTGAAGATGCTGACCGTCTGCGCCAGTTCGCCGGCCTGGTCCTGCAGCGACTGCGTGGCCGCCGCCGCCTCCTCCACCAGCGCGGCGTTTTGCTGCGTGACCTGGTCCATCTGCGCGATCGCCTGGTTGACCTGCTCGATGCCCTCGCTCTGCTCGCGGCTGGCGACGGCGATCTCGCCGACGATCTGCGTCACCTGGTGGACGTTGCCGACCAGGGTGTTCATCGTCGTGCCTGCGCGCTCGACCAGATCGGTGCCCAGCTGGATGTTCGACACCGATTTATCGATCAGCAGCTTGATCTCCTTGGCGGCGGCGGCCGAGCGCTGCGCCAGGTTGCGCACCTCGCTGGCCACCACGGCGAAGCCGCGTCCCTGTTCGCCGGCGCGGGCCGCCTCGACCGCCGCGTTCAGCGCCAGGATGTTGGTCTGGAAGGCGATGCCGTCGATCACGCCCGTGATATCGACGATCTTGCGCGACGATTCGTTGATGTCGTTCATGGTCGTGACCACCTGGTGCATCACCTCGCCGCCCTGCGCGGCCGTGCTGGAGGCATCCTCCACCAGGGAGCGCGCGTGCTGGGCGTTTTCCGAGTTCTGTTTGACGGTGCTGGTCAATTCCTCGATCGACGCGGCGGTCTCCTCCAGCGAGCTGGCCTGGGTCTCGGTGCGCGACGACAGTTCCATATTGCCCGCCGCCAGTTCCTGCGACCCGGTGTTGATCACCTCGGCGCCGCGCCGCACGCGCGAGACGGTCGACAGCAGATCCTGCTGCATGCGGCGGATCGCCGCCAGCAGGCGCTGGATCTCGTTGTCGCCGGATTCGTCGATATGCGCGGTCAGGTCGCCGTGGGCGACCTGGTCGAGCAGCGCCACCGCGCGCTCGAGCGGACTCAACACGACGGACTTGAGCAGCAGGTGCACGCCGACCACCAGCGCCAGCGCGCCGGCCAGGCCGAGCGCGACCAGCCACATGACCAGTTTGTATTCGCGCGCGCCGGCGTCCATCAGCTCGGTGATCTGTTCGTCGCTGAGCTTCTGGTACTTCTCCAGCTGGGCCGAGAAGGCGGCGCCGGTCGGCGTCAGCTCCTTGGTGTTGATCGTGGTGTAGGTGTCGGTGTCGTCCTGCGCCAACGCGGCGGCGGCGCGCTCGAGCACGCGGGACTGCGCGCGGCCGGCCTCGATCAGACCGGCTTTCAGCTGGGCGTCCTGGCCGGGATAGGCGGGCGCCTTCTCATACTTGTCGATGAAGTCCAGCGTGCGCTGGTAGGATTTTTTGGCGCTGGCCAGCGCGGAGTCGCGGTCCTCCTTGCTGCCGCCCTCCTTCACGGTGGTGTAGCCACGCGTCAGGGCCGAGCGGGTGCGGGTCGTGTCCTTGTAGGCGTCATTGATGACGATCACCTGCGAGCCGATCTGGTGTACCGTGGCGATCGCCTGATTGGACTGCTTCAACGCATAAATACCCAGCCCCGCTCCGACCACCAACATGCCCGCAAACAGCAGCAACACACCCAGCAAACTTGCCCGCACAGTCACATTGTTCATTATTTCCCCGCATTCCTCGAATTATCATTGCCTATTGGCAATAGTGTGAACCCCGAATATACCAAGAAATTGACATTCGAGCGATGAAAAATGTGTTTTACCTACCCATAAGCGGGTTGCGACGGGAACGAACGGGACTTGGCGTGGTATGCGGCTAACAGTTCTGGTATTTCCAATGGCGCCGCTTGCCCTCGGCGATCCATTCCACCGCCTGCTCCAGGCGGCGCAGGCGGGTCGCCTCGGTCTTGGCTTCCGTCAGCCACTCCACGTACTCGCGCATGGCGCTGGGCGGGAAAGCGTTGAAATGTTCGACCGCGCCGGCTTTGCCCTCCAGCGCGGCGGTGAAATAGTCCGGCACCAGCAATTCGCGCGCCGCCGCGGGCTGGGCGCGCGGCGGCGCCTTGACGCCCTCCGCGTTCAGCGCCATCGCCTTTTTGATGTAGCCGGCCAGCGCCTTCTTGGCCGGCAAATCCTTGACTGAGGTGAGGCGGCCGAACTGTCCCATCGCCTCGCGCCCCTTGTCATCCTCCTGCGCCACCAGCAAATCGCCCTTCCAGAAACCGAACGCGCAATGGGCCTTGAACGAGGCCATATTGCACAGCATGCCGTGGTACAGGAAGAACGGCATGCTCCACTTGATGGTCTCCTCCACCTCCGGGCAGGCGTCATGCACCACCTGGCGCAGGTGGCTAAGGATAGGCCGGGCGAAGTCGGCCGAGTTGGCGATGTACTCGTCGATGCGCGGGTCGAGGCTGGGCATGCTGGGCTCCGGGATCAGGTGGCACGATCCGTAACGATACCACCATGCCCTTCGCCGCCCCATATGCGCCCTGCGTCCTACATCAGCACCGCCCCGCAATCGACCGGATGGGCCATATAGTCGCTGAGCCAGTCGTGGACGCGGTTGGCCTTGGCGGAAATGGCGGCGTCGAAGCCACGGTCGGCCAGCAGCGCGATGCCATTGGTTTCCTTCAGCACGCCGGGGGCCAGTCGCAATTGCCCTTCCACGCGGCCGACGCACCACGGCGCCAACGCCTCGCCCAGCAAAGGCGCCAGCACCAGGTTGTGCGACGAGACGATGACCCGGCCCGACGCCGACAGCGTATGCAGCACGGCGGCGGCGGCCGATATCGATTCCAGATGATTCGTGCCGCGGAAGATTTCGTCGATGATGAAGATCGCCGGCGCCCGCTCGGCCAGCGCCAGCAGTTCCCGCGCGCGGCGCAACTCGGCGATGTACAGGCTCTCGCCGCCTTCGAGCGCGTCCTCGTTCTGCATGCTGGAGTAGACCGGCAGCGACGGCGTGACGGCGGCGTCGGCGTAAGTGAAGCCGAAGGCGCGGGCCACGATCAGATTCAACCCGACCGTGCGCAGCAAGGTGCTCTTGCCGATGCCGTTCTGGCCGGAGATGAAGGCGCCGCGCCGTTCCAGCGCGAACGACAACGGCGCCGGCTCGGCCAGCAGCGGATGCACGGCGTTCTCCAGCGCCACGCCCGGCCCGTCCCCAGCCCAGCAATACCGAGGCGTCTCCGCCAGATGCCGCGCCAGCGCCAGGTCGGCCTCCAGCGCCGCGACCCGCTGAAAACTCGCGCGCAGCAGATCGAGATTGGCGCGCACCACCTCGCGGCTGGCGAAGTAGTGGCGGATGTTCATCAGCCAGAGCCAGTCGCCGTATTCGCGCACGCCCGGCATGTGGGCCATCGGCGAGCGGCCGATGCCGCGATTGACCTTGCCGGCGCGGGCCGCGTCGTCGCGCAGGCCGGCCGTCATCGGCCCGTCGATTTTAGAAAGCAGCGTATGCGCGCGCAGCATCTGCTGCAGCGTCTTAAGGATGCGCCCCCATTCCGACGCCGCTTCGCTGAAGCGCATCTGCACCAGCGACAGCGACAGCCACAGTCCCAGGGTCACGCCCCACAGCGGCAGGAAGCCGCTGACGAGCGCCAGCGCGGCGGACAGCAGAAACGCCACCGGCAGCCATGGCAAATAAGGCGCCCAGCGCGGCGTTGGCGCCGGCTCCGCGCCGAACAAAGCCTCGCTGACTTCGCGGTCGGCGCGGCGCAGCCCCTCGCAGGCCGCCAGCAATTGCCGCCGCTGTCCGCCATCGTCCACCAGCGTCCGCACCCGCGCGGCGGACGCCGCAACCTGCGCGCCGCCATCGGCCGGCGCGTGCAGGCGGCGATGCAGCTCCTGCTGCCCGAGGATGCTGGTGCCGCGCGCCAGCTGCGCGCTGTACCGGGGCAGCAGCATATCGTCCCAGGTCTGCGCATCGAGCGCCCCGCCGTCCCCGTGCAGGGTGCGCTGGTAAAGCGCCACGTCGCTGGCGACATACGGATAGTCGCCGATATCGTCCTCCGGCATGGCGGGGAGCAAAAACCGGGTAAGCCTGTCGATCAAAGTCATGGGTAAGAAAATAATGGTGGTGGCACCCCATATCGTGCCAATTATCAACTTATCAACCCGCCGGACGCCGCAATGGACAACCGCGCGGACAATCCCGGACACCCGGACAGCGGACAGTGCACACAAAACCCAGCAAATTCAACCACTTACAAAGTGGCACGAATCCTGCAAAGACCAGCATATCTTTTTCTCAACGACCACCATGATCCGCGACACCTCCAGCCAAGACGCCGTCATCGCCGCCCCCAAGGGCCAAACGGCCAAGCGCCGCCTCGTCATCGCCGCCGCCGCGGTCATCCTGCTGGCGGTGGCGTACTCGCTGTTCCACACCTGGCGCGGCAGCGACCACTCGGTCAACATCTCGCGCCTGCGCATCGCCGAAGTCACGCGCGGCACCCTGATCCGCGACGCCGCCGTCAACGGCCGCATCGTCGCCGCCATCAGCCCCACGCTGTACTCGACGTCCGCCGCCACCGTCACCCTGAAAGCGGCCGCCGGCGACACCGTCAAAAAAGGCGACGTGCTGGCGGTGCTCGAATCGCCGGACCTGTCGGACGCGCTCAAACGCGAACAATCGGCCTACGCACAGATCGAGGCCGACGTCGAGCGCCAGAAGATCCTGGCGCGCAAACAAAAGCTGCTGGCCCGGCGCGACGCCGACACCGCCGAAATCGACCGCCTGTCCGCCCAGCGCACGCTGGAGCGCTACGACGCCGTGGCCAACGACGGCGTCGTCGCTAAGATCGACTACCAGAAGGCCAAGGACGCGCTGAACTCCGCCGAGATCCGCGCCCGCCACGCCGGCCAGGCGGCCGAACTGGAAAGCGACAACGTGGCGCTGGAGCTGACCTCGAAAATCAAACAGCTGGAGCAACAGCGCATGGTGCTGTCCAACGCCCAGCGCCGCGTCGACGAGTTGACGGTGCGCGCGCCGGTCGACGGTTTCATCGGCACGCTGTCGGTGGCCAACCGCAGCGTGGTGCCGCTCAACACGCCCCTCATGACCCTGGTCGACCTGTCCAAGCTGGAGGTCGAGCTGGAAGTGCCCGAGACCTATGTCGCCGACATCGGCCTGGGCATGAGCGCCGAGATCAACGTCGGCACCGGCACGGCCAGCGGCAAACTGTCCGCGCTGTCGCCGGAGGTGGTCAAGAACCAGGTGCTGGCGCGGGTGCGCTTCAACGGCGCCCAGCCGGCCGGCCTGCGCCAGAACCAGCGCATCACCGCGCGTCTGCTGATTGACGAAAAACCCAACACGCTGATGGTGCAGCGCGGACCGTTCGTCGAATCCGAGGGCGGCCGCTTCGCCTACGTGGTCCGCGACGGCATCGCCATCCGCACCCCGATCAAGATGGGCGCCACCAGCGTCTCCGCCGTGGAGATCCTCGATGGCCTGAAACAAGGCGACAAGATCGTCATCGCCGGCAGTGAAACGTTCGAGAACGCCGCGCGCGTCTCGATCAACAACTAATTTACTCGACACCAGTCCAAAGGAATCCATTATGCTGCGCATGCAAAACCTGAGCAAAGTCTATCGCACCCACATGATCGAAACCCACGCGCTGCGCGGCTTCGAGATCAACGTCAAGCAGGGCGAATTCGTCACCGTCACCGGCCCTTCGGGCTCCGGCAAGACCAGCTTCCTCAACATCGCCGGCCTGCTGGAGGAGTTCACCGACGGCGAGTACATCCTCGACGGCATCAACGTCAAGGGCATGGACGACAACGCGCGCTCGCGCCTGCGCAACGAAAAACTCGGCTTCATCTTCCAGGGCTTCAACCTGATCCCGGACCTGTCCTTGTTCGACAACGTCGACGTGCCGCTGCGCTACCGTGGCTTCAACGCCGCCGAGCGCAAGGAGCGCATCGAGGACGCGCTGTCCAAGGTCGGCCTGGCCTCGCGCATGAAGCACTATCCGGCCGAACTGTCCGGCGGCCAGCAGCAGCGCGTGGCGATCGCGCGTGCGCTGGCCGGCTCGCCCAAGCTGCTGCTGGCCGATGAACCGACCGGCAACCTCGATACGCAGATGGCGCGCGGCGTCATGGAACTGCTCGAGGAGATCAACGCCCAGGGCACCACCATCCTGATGGTCACGCACGATCCCGAGCTGGCGGTGCGCTCGCAGCGCAATGTCCACATCATCGACGGCCAGGTCTCGGACCTGGTGCGCAAGGCGCCGTCGCTGTTTGACGCCAACTCCCACGCCAAGGCCAACGCCCATGGCGCCGACGGCAAGTCGCATGTCGCCTAAGGGGACCGCCATGTTCCAGTACTACTTCATGCTCGGCCTGCGCAGCCTGCGCCGCAATCCGGCGCTGACCGCGCTGATGGTGCTGACGCTGGCCATCGGCGTGGCCGCCAGCATCGCCACCCTGACCATCCTGCACGTGATGTCGGGCGATCCGATCCCCAACAAGAGCGACCGCCTGTTCGTGCCGGTGATCGACAACGGCCCGCTGGAAGGCTGGTCGCCTGGAGATGAGCCCAACGACAAGCAAATGAGCTACCGCGACGCCAAGAATCTGCTCAACAGCAAAGCCGGCGAGCGCCGCACGGCGATCTACGGCGTGGCCGGGGCGATCGAGCCGGCGCGCAAGGACATCGGCGTGTTCACCGCCAGCGGCCTGGCGCCCGGCGGCGACTTCTTCAACATGTTCGACGCCCCCTTCCTGCACGGCCAGGGCTGGAGCCCGGCCGACGACAAGGCCGGCTCCGATGTCATCGTGTTGAGCCGCAAGCTGTCCGAAAAACTGTACGGCGACACCGACCCGGTCGGCCAGCGCATCACCTTCGCCGGCTATCAATACCAGATCGTCGGCGTGCTCGACACCTGGAATGTCATCCCGCGCTTCCACCGCGTCATCGGCAGCAACGACGGCGCCTTCAGCGAGGAGGACGAGTTCTTCATCCCATTCTCGACGGCGGTGCGCCACGAGATACAGCAAAACGGCAATACCAGCTGCAGCGACGACTTCGGCCCCGGCTACCAGGCCTTCCTCGGCTCCGAATGCACGTGGATCCAGTTCTGGTTCGAGACGCGCACCGCCGGCGACCGCGCCGAGCTGCAAAGCTTCCTCGACAGCTACGCCATCGAGCAGCGCAAGCTGGGACGGCTCAAGCGCAACGCCCCCAACATGCTGTACGACGTGCGCGAATGGCTCGACCACCTGAAGGTGGTCGGCAACGACAACAAGCTGTCGGCCTGGCTGGCGTTCGGCTTCCTGGTGCTATGCCTGGTCAACACCATCGGTCTGCTGCTGGCCAAGTTCTCGGTGCGCGCCGCCGAAGTGGGCATCCGCCGCGCGCTGGGCGCCTCGCGCCGCGAGATCTTCAATCAGTTCCTGATCGAGACCACGGTGGTCGGCCTGGCCGGCGGCGCGCTCGGCCTGCTGCTGGCGTTCGGCGCGCTGGCGCTCATCGCCATGCAGTCGAAGGCGCTCACGGTGGTGGCCCACATGGACTGGGTCATGCTGCTGACGACCTTCGCGCTGGCCGTGCTGTCGGCCGTGCTGGCCGGCCTGCTGCCGACCTGGCGCGCCTGCCAGGTCACGCCGGCGCTGCAACTCAAATCCCAATAAGAGAACAAGAGAGCCTAGCCATGGAAATCCGCCCCATCCTCTCCGCGCTGCTGCGCAACAAGACCGGCCCGATCCTGGTGGCCGTGCAGGTAGCGCTCAGCCTCGCCATCCTGGCCAACGCGCTGCACATCGTGCAGGTGCGCCAGGCCGTATCGGCGCGCGCCAGCGGCCTCGCCAACGAGCAGGACGTGTTCGCGCTGCAGGTGCGCCACCTCAAGCCCGGCGGCCACGAGGAGCAGTTGGCCGCGCAGCGCGCCGAGGCGGCCACCTTGCGCGCCGTCCCCGGCGTGCTGTCGGTGGCCATCACCAGCCAGATGCCGTTGTCGCGCTCGGGCAACTACAGCAGTCTGTCGACCGACCGCAAGCAGCTCAAGAGCAGCGCCACCACGACCAACTACATGGGCCCCGACTCGCTGGTCAAGACCTGGGGCCTGCGACTGGTCGAGGGCCGCGACTTCGTGCCCAGCGACGTGCTCGAGATCGACGACAACATCAGCAACGAGTTTCCGAAGACCGCCATCGTGACGCGCGCGCTGGCCGAAAAACTGTGGCCGGGCCAGAGCGGCTTTGTCGGCCGCCCCTTCTACTACGGCGTCGGCAACGACTCGCGGGAGGTGCGGGTGCTCGGCGTGATCAATAAGCTGCAAACGCCGGACGCGGCGATCAAGGAGTATGGCGAGTTCTCGGCCTTGCTGCCGCTGCGCCGCACCGGCGGCAGCGGCGCGAGCAACTTCACGCTGCGCGCCGAGCCGGGGCAGCTCGACCGCGTCGTCAAGGAGGCCGAGGCGGCGGTGCGGGCGGCCACGCCGATGCCGGTGATCGTCAAGATCAAGACGATGACGGAGATGCGCACCGCCCGCTACCGCGCCGACAACGCGCTGGCGTGGATGCTGGTGGCCGTCAGCGTGCTGCTGTTGCTGATCACGTCGAGCGGCATCGTCGGCATGGCCAGCCTGTGGGTGACGCAGAGGCGCAAGCAGATCGGCGTGCGGCGCGCGCTCGGCGCGCGCAGGATCGACATCCTGCGCTACTTCATCACCGAAAACGTCATGATCACCAGCGCCGGCGTGGCGGCCGGCGTGCTGATGGCGCTGGGCCTGAACCAGCTGCTGGTGAGCAAGCTGGAAATGGAGCGCCTGCCCGGCGGCTACCTGCTGGCCGGCGCCGGCGTGTTCCTGGCGCTGGGCGTGGCCGCCGTCTACGGGCCGGCGTGGCGCGCCGCCACCATCTCGCCGGCGACGGCCACCCGCAGCGCGTGACGATGGCCGGGCAGGTGGAGATCGCGGCCCCCGGCACGGCGCGACAATGTTATGCTAACGCCATGCCTACCGTACTGATTATCGACGACAACGCCGCCGTCGCCATCGCCCTCGAAGTGCTGTTCTCGCTGCACGACATCGACGCGGTGCGCGCGGCCTCGCCCGAAGCCGGCCTGGCGCTGCTGGCGCGCCAGCAGGTCGACCTGGTGATCCAGGATATGAACTTCAGCGCCGACACCACCTCCGGCGAGGAAGGCACGGCGCTGTTCCGCGCCATCCGCGAGCGCCACCCCGACCTGCCGGTGATCCTGCTGACCGCCTGGACCCATCTGGACGCGGCGGTCGACCTGGTCAAGGCCGGCGCCGCCGACTACCTGGCCAAGCCTTGGGACGACAACCGTCTGATCGCCACCGTCAACAACCTGATCGAACTCGGTGTGACCAAGCGCGCGCTGCACCAGCGGCTGCAAACGGAGCTGCGCCAGCGGCGCGAGCTCGAACGCGGCTACGACCTGCGCGGCATGGTGTGGCAGGACCCGGCCACCGAGCGCGTGGTGCACCTGGCCTGCCAGGTCGCGCGGGCCGACGTGCCGGTGCTGATCTCGGGCCCCAACGGCACCGGCAAGGAGTGCATCGCCAACATCATCCAGGCCAATTCCTCGGTGCGCGACGGCCCGTTCGTGGTGCTCAACTGCGGCGCGCTGCCGGGCGAACTGATCGAGGCCGAATTGTTCGGCGCCGAGGCGGGCGCCTACACCGGCGCCTCCAAGGCGCGCGAGGGCAAGTTCGAGGCGGCCGACGGCGGCACGCTGTTCCTCGACGAAATCGGCAACCTGCCGCTGGCCGGACAAATGAAGCTGCTGCGCGTACTGGAGACGGGCCGCTTCGAGCGCCTGGGCTCGAACCGCGAGCGCCAGGTCAAGGTG
The DNA here is from genome assembly GCF_040675865.1 of Burkholderia sp. LMU1-1-1.1. Taxonomy (NCBI): domain Bacteria; kingdom Pseudomonadati; phylum Pseudomonadota; class Betaproteobacteria; order Burkholderiales; family Burkholderiaceae; genus Burkholderia; species Burkholderia sp. LMU1-1-1.1. Next base: position 31,306 of record NZ_JBEGHG010000010.1, read on the forward strand.
CGCGTGGTCAGCGCCACCAACGCCGACCTGCAGGCGATGATCAAGGCCGGCAGCTTCCGCGAGGACCTGTTCTACCGCCTCAACGTGATCGAGCTGAGGCTGCCGCCGCTGTCCGGGCGTCCGGCCGATATCCTGCCGCTGGCGCGCCATTTCCTCGGCGCGCACCAGAACCTGCAATTGCACCCATCGGCGCAGGCGGCGCTGCTGGCCCACCCGTGGCCGGGCAATGTGCGCGAACTGAAAAACGTCATGGCGCGCGCCGGCTTGCTGGCCCAGGGCGACACCATCAAGGTCGGCGACCTCGGTCTGCCGGCGGCCGCCGCGATCGCGGTGGAGGACGGCGCGCGCGAGCCGGACCGCGACGCCATCGGCCTGGCCCTGAGCCGCGCCGGCGGCGTGGTGGCGCAGGCGGCGGCGGAGCTGGGCCTGTCGCGCCAGGCGCTGTACCGCCGCATGGAACGGCTGGGCATCGCGCGCTCCTGATGGCGGCGCCGACGCCCTCTTCGAAAAGCATGCGCCGGAAAGGCTTGCGCCTATCGCTGCTCACGCGCTGGACGGCGCTGATCGGCACCCTGCTCACCGTCGGCATCCTGATCGCGCTGGCCCTGACCCGCTTCTTCCCCGACAATCCCGGCCTGGTGCTGGCGGTGTGCCTGCTGTGCGTGCTGCCGATCTCCATCATCACGATCCGCTCGCAACTCGAATCCATGCTCTCGCTGTTCCGCGCGCTGACCGGCACCGTCGCTAGCTACCGCGACGGCGATTTTTCGTTCAGCCTGCACTGGCCGCAGAACGATGAGCTCAGCGACCTGGTGGCCGCGCACAACGCCCTGGGCGACGTGCTGCGCCAGCAGCGGCTCGACCTGGTCCAGCGCGAACTGCTGCTCGACACCATGGTGCAGAACACGCCGGTGGCGATGCTGCTGGTGAGCGAATCGGGCCCGGTGGTATACGCCAACATCGCCGCGCGCCAGCTGCTCAACGAAGGCCGCAAGCTCGAAGGCCACCGCCTCGACGACGTGCTGGCCAATGCCTCGCCGGCGCTGATGGAGGCGATGGCGCGCGGCGGCGACGGCCTGTTCACCACCAAGGACGGCGGTGGCGAGATTGAGGAAGAAGAGGTCTACCACCTGGCGCGCCGCAGCTTCAACCTGAATGGCCGGCGCCACGAGCTGCTGCTGCTGCGCCAGCTGACCATGGAACTGCGCCGGCAGGAGGTGCAGACGTGGAAAAAGGTGATCCGCGTGATCAGCCACGAGTTGAACAACTCGCTCGCGCCTTTAACGTCGCTGGCCCATTCGGGCGCGGAGCTGGTGCGGCGCGGCCAGACCGAGCGCCTGCCGCAGATCCTGGAGACCATCGAGGAGCGCACCCGCCACCTGGAGAGCTTCATCCTCGGCTACGCGCGCTTCGCCAAGCTGCCGACGCCCCGGCTCGAACCGCAGCACTGGCCGGACTTCCTGGCGCGGCTGTCGCAGCAGGTCGACTTCACGCTGACGGGAGAGGCGCCGGCCGAACCGTGCGCCTTCGACGCGGCGCAGTTGGAGCAGGCGCTGCTCAACCTCTTGAAAAACGCCCACGAATCGGGCTCGCCGGCGGCGCAGGTGGGACTGGAGGTGCGGCGCCTGCACGAGGCGGTGCGCATCGACGTGCTGGATCGGGGTCCAGGCATGAGCGACACTGTGCTGACCAACGCGCTGGTGCCCTTCTACTCCACCAAGCGCAGCGGCACCGGCCTGGGCCTGGCGCTGGCGCGCGAGATCGCCGAGGCTCACGGCGGGCGCATCACCCTCGCCAACCGCGACGGCGGCGGCCTCGCGGTCACCATCATCCTGCCGCTGGCCTGTTAAACTGGCGGCATGTCTTCCAAGTCCGCCCCAAATTCCGCCCCCAACGCCGTCCGCTACGACCAACCCGGCCACCCGCCGGCCACCATCACCGAATTCGAGGGCGTGCGCAGCCTGCACCTGGGCACCTCCTGGGTGCAGGGCGCGATGCGCCTGGCAAAGCCCGACAACATCGAGCTCGAATACGTACAAATGATGATGATGTGGCTGCTGTTCAACGACAGCCCGCGCCACGTCGTCCAGCTGGGACTGGGCAGCGCGGCGCTGACCAAGTTCTGCTACCGCCGCCTGCCGCAGGCGCGCGTGACGGCGGTCGAACTCAATCCCAACGTCATCGCCGTCTGCAACGCGCAATTCGGCCTGCCGTCGAACGACGGGCGCCTGAACGTGGTGGAGATGAACGCCATGGATTTCGTGCTCGACCCGGCCAACCACGGCACGGTCGACGTGCTGCAGGTCGACCTGTACGACGAGGAGGCGCGCGGCCCGGTGCTCGACTCACTCGAATTTTACCAGGGCTGCCACGACTGCCTGCGCGATGGCGGCATCATGACCACCAACGTCTTCGGCGACTTTTCCAACTACGACAAGAATCTGCAGACGATGGAGCAGGTGTTCGACGCCGTGGTCTGGCTGCCCGAGGTCCACGACGCCAACATCGTGGTGATCGCCTTTAAACAGTCGCCGGTGATCGATTTCGCCGTGCTGTACGAGCGCGCCGGCGCCATCAAAAAGACGCTGAACCTGCCCGCCAAATCCTGGGTCAACGGTCTCAAAGGGTGGATGCTGGACCAGCAGTAGATCGCCATTCCGGGACGCACCGGCGTAGCGCGTTTTTCGCCTATCGATATGCAAGCGCCTCATATCGATGCGGGCGCGCCACAGTTTCGCACCGTTTTGCTGCAGCCAAGGTCCGGGCCGTCGGCCAGATTACGCCACATCCTCCCGCAACGCGAGCAATATTAGCAATCGTACACATTCTGCAACAAGTTGGTGCATGCCGCGTTGCGGCTCTGCGACGGCTCAAGATAGTATTTTCTCAACGACCGCTACCCGCGGCGTCCCGACAAAAAAAGAGAGAAATACATGACAAGAGCACTGACAGTAGCACCCCGGTTCAAGCGCACGCTGCTCGCCAGCGCCATCCTGCTGCTGGTGGCCGGTCCGGGTCTGGCACAAACCCAGGCGGCCGCCGACGAGCAGTTGGCCAAGGAACAGCAGGTCGTCGTCCTCGGCTCGCGCACGGTCGCCAAAACGGCGCTCGACACGTCGGCCCCGGTCGGCCTGATCGGCCTGAAGGACATGCAAACCGCCGGCCCGCTGGAACTGGGCAAACTGCTGCAAACGCTGGACCCGTCGTTCAACTTCTCGAGCACCTTCGTCAGCGACGGCACCGACAGCATCCGTCCGGCCACCCTGCGCTCGCTCGGGCCGGACCAGGTGCTGGTGCTCATCAACGGCAAGCGCCGCCACCAGCAGGCGCTGGTCAACGTCCAGCAAACCGTCGGACGCGGCTCGGCCGGCACCGACATCAACGCCATTCCGCTGGCGGCGATCCAGCGCATCGAGGTGCTGCGCGACGGCGCCGCCGCCCAATACGGTTCGGACGCCATCGCCGGCGTGATCAACATCGTGCTCAAGACGCAGACCAACGAGACCTCGCTGAGCGGCACCGTCGGCACCACCTCCGAGGGCGACGGCGACCTGTACTCCGGCAGCGCCAACACCGGCTTCGCGCTGGGCCAGGACGGCGGCTTCCTGAACCTGACCGTCGAGGCGCGCAAGCGCGGCGAAACCAACCGCGCCGGGCCGGATTCGCTGCGCGTGAACCCGCCGCGCGTGACCCAGCACCTGGGCGACAGCAACACCCGCGACACCTACTTCTGGTGGAACGGCGCCATCCCGATCGACAAGAGCAGCGAGTTCTACGCCTTCGGCGGCCTGTCCAAGCGCAAGAGCGACTCGTTCGGCTTCTTCCGCTCGGCCGGCGACGACCGCACCGTGCAAGCGGTCTATCCGAACGGCTTCCTGCCGGCGATCCACACCGACATCAAGGACGCCTCGTTCGCCTTCGGCTACCGCCGCGACCTGCCCAACGACTGGAAGGCCGACATCAGCATCAACCACGGCGCCAGCGAACTGGCGTTCCACGAATCCGACAGTCTGAACACCAGCTACTGGTACGAGCCGAAACCGGGCGGCGGCATCTACGCCGAATCGCCGCGCCAGGCCGACACCGGCACCTTGAAATTCGACCAAACCACGATCAACGCCGACATCAAGGGCCCGGTCAAGTTCGGCGACAGCAGCATCTTCATCGCCACCGGCTTCGAATACCGCCGCGACAACTACCAGATCGTCGCCGGCGACCCGGTCTCCTACCAGTACGGCCGCACCAACAACCCGGCCATCGCCATCACCACGCCGAGCGGCGCGACGGCGGCGGCGGGCATCCAGGGCTTCCCGGGCTACACGCCGGCCACCGCGGTCGACTCGGGCCGCCACAACATCGCGCTGTTCCTCGACGCCGAGCACAAGCCGCTGGACAACCTGACCCTGGCCGGCGCCGTGCGCTTTGAAAAATACTCGGACTTCGGCAACACCACCACCGGCAAGCTGAGCGCCCGTTACGACCCGACCAAAACGGTCGGCTTCCGCGGCAGCGTCTCGAGCGGCTTCCGCGCGCCGAGCGTGCAGCAGCGCTTCTACAGCTCCGTGTCGACCAACCTGAATAACGGCGTGCTGACCGAAACGCTGACCGCGCGCGAGGGCAGCTCGGTCACGCAGGCCTTCGGCATCGCCCCGCTGAAAGAGGAAACCTCGACCAGCGGCAGCGTCGGCATGGTGCTGCGCCCGGCCAAGAACATGTCGCTGACGGTCGACGCGTACCAGATCAAGATCAAGGACCGCATCGTCTTCTCCAGCGAAATCGCGCCGGAGGCCGGCGGCGGCCCGATCACCAACATCCTGCGTCCGCTGGGCGTGGGCCAGGCGCAGTTCTTCACCAACGCGGTCGACACCCGCACGCGCGGCCTGGACATCGTGGCCGAGCACACCACGCGGTTCGCGGCGTCGTCGCTGGTGCTGTCCGGTCAACTGGGCTTCAATAAGACGGAGGTGAGCAAGCGCCATTCGACATCGACGGTGCTGACCGGCGAGCAGCTGTTCGACCAGGCGCAGGTCACCCTGATCGAACGCGGCCAGCCGCGCAAGCACCACGTGGTGGCGGCCGACTACACGGCCGGCCCATGGAACGTCAACACCCGCGCCAACTACTATGGCGAAGTGCAGGCGCAAAGCTTCAGCCCTCTGCACACGTGGGATGCCAAATGGCTGGTTGACGCGTCGGTGCGGTACGGCTTCACCAAGCGCACCTTCCTCAGCGTCGGCGTGAACAACATGTTCAACGAACTGCCGTCGGAATGGACCAACGGCGGCGACTTCCCGAAACTGGGCTTCACCCGCTGCTGGGAGACCTGCCCGATCGGCGTGAACGGCCGCTCGATGTACATCCGCATGGATACCGCGTTCTAAGCGAGGACACCGAGGACACGGCAATTGCGCGACCCGGGAAACACGTAGGGCGGATTAGGCGGAACGCCGTAATCGGCCATGTATGCGCCGTCGGCGGCTCATGCATGGCCGATTACGCTTCGCTAATCCGCCCTACGTGTAACAGTGGTGACTTTGCCTGCGCGGCACTGCTCAAAAGCCGCCATGTGCACAACCGCCGCCAGCCGCTTCACCAAATCATCCATCCGCTCCGCCGGCACCTGCGCGTAGCCGAGCATCAAACCCCGCCATCCCGACGTCCCCTGGGTATCGTGGCGGCTTAGCGCGTTGACCACGATCCCGTGCTCCAGCGCCTGCGCACTGACCGCCAGATCATCCATCGCCTCGTCCCTGAAGCGTAGCGCCAGATGCATGCCGGCCGATCCCCCATGCACCGTCGCCACCGAACCCATATGCCGCTCCAGCGACACCACCAGCGCGTCGCGCCGCTGCCGGTACAGCCTGCGCATGCGCCGCACGTGCAACGCGAACTGCCCGCTGCGTAAAAACTCCGCCAGCGCCAGCTGCTCCGCCGCCCGGCCGCTCGCATGCGACTGCGCCCGCATCAGCGCGAACGCCGCCTCCAGCGCCGGCGGCACCACCACAAAGCCGATCCGCAGCGACGGGAACATGGTTTTGCTGAACGTGCCCAGATACACCACCGGCGCATCCGGCGCCAGGCCCTGCATCGCCGACAGCGGCGCGCCGTCGTGCCGGAACTCGCTGTCGTAATCGTCCTCGATGATCAGCGCCCCGGCGCCGCGCGCCGCCTCGATCAGCGCAAGCCGGCGGCGCAAACTGAGCACGCTACCGACCGGATACTGGTGCGACGGCGTCGTATAAATCAAACGCGGCGGCCGCAGCAGCCAGTCCTCCGGCGTCGGCGCGATGCCGTCGTCGTCCACCTCGATCCCGGCCACATTCAGGCCGGCGCCGCGCGACGCCGCCAGCGCGCCGCCGTAACCCGGGCTTTCGATCCAGATCGTATCGCCTGCGTCGGCCAGCGCGCGCACGCACAGATCCAGGCTGCTCTGCGTGCCATCGGTGATGAACACCTGGCCGACGTCGCAGACCACCCCGCGCGCCGCGCGCAGATGGTCGGCGATCGCCTCGCGCAGCAGCGGCTCGCCGGCCGGATCGCCGTAGTTCAACTGCTCCACCGTCAACGAGCGCCATGCGCGTTCCAGCATACGGCGCCACAAGGTCAACGGAAAGTGGTCGAGCGCCGGCACTCCGGGAACAAAGGCCCCCATCGTCTGGGCGGGACCGGACAAAGGCCGCAGTCCGCGCGCGCGTTGCGACAAGCCGGCTTGCGCCAACGCCTGTGATGATGGCGACGGCTTGCGGTCCGCCGCGATCGTCGCCACCACTGTGCCGCGCCGGTCGGTGGTGACGAAGCCTTCGCTGGCCAACTGCTCGTACGCGTACAACACCGTGTTGCGCGCCAGTCCCAGCTCCTCGGCCAGTGCGCGCGAAGCAGCAAGCCGCGTGCCGGCGGCCAATGTGCCGCTGCGGATCGCCGCGCGCAGGCATTCGTGCAGCATACGCTGGCGCGGCCAGCCCCGGTGGCCGTGCTGCGCCGCATAGCCGGTGATTAACAGGGAGATATCCATTCGTGGCTCCATCAAATTGCATATTTCTGGACCTTTTTACAGGGCCAGCAAGCCATTATATTGATGTTTCACTCATTTTGGATGGAGATCATGACCGCAGCAGCCAACCCCGCGCACCAAGCCACCGCCACCGCCCCGAGCGACCGCACCCGCGTGCGCCGTAGCGCCGAGAAGGCGAAATACGACACAGACACCCTGCACGCCATCATCGACGACGCCTACCTGTGCCACATCGCCTTCAGCGACGCCAAAGGTTCGCATTGCATTCCGACCGCGTGCTGGCGCGAGGACGGGCATTTGTACATCCACGGCTCGAACGGCAGCCGGATGCTCAAGCGCCTGATGGAAAGCGAGACCTGCGTGACGATCACGCATCTGGATGGCCTGGTGCTGGCGCGATCGGCCTTCAGCCATACGATGAACTATCGGTCGGCGATGATCTATGGACGCTTCGAGGTGGTCACCGATGAAGCCGAGCGCCATCGCACGCTGGAAGCATTCATGGAAAAGCTGGCGCCGGGACGCCAGGCGCAGGTCCGCCCGGGCAATGACAAGGAATACGCGGCCACCACCATCATGCGTATCTCGCTGGAAGAAGCGGCGTGCAAGGTGCGCAGCGGCGGCCCGAGTGACGACGAGGAAGACATGCAATGGCCGGTTTGGGCGGGCGTGCTACCGTGGGCGCGAACCCCGATGGCGCCGCAACGGCATGCGGCCTGCACCATCGAAGCTCCGGACTATGTCCGCCAGTGGGACTGTAGTACGGCTGTATAGGAGGTCCACCTATCGCACCATGCCCGCCCGGCTGGCATACGGGGAGACACGTAGCGCGGATTAGGCGGAACGCCGTAATCGGCCATCGTTAAGCCGCCAGCGGCGCAACCATGGCCGATTACGCTACGCTAATCCGCCCTACGTGGTTCCGCGTCGGACCTCGGGTCCCGGTACCAAAGCATCAGCATGCAGAAGGCAAACAGCAACGCGAACGGCGTCGGCGAAAGCGGCCGTTCCGTTGTTATAGCCACACCCAGCGCCTGCGCACGCGCCGCGTACCGCGTCGTCGCTTCGCGCCGCAAGGAACGCTGCCACAACGGCCAATCGTCCGCAGCATAAACATACGTCATCCCGGACACCGGCATGCCAGCGGCGCTGAAGCGAGTCCACCCCGCGCGCTGCGGCCACCAGGCGGCACAACGCCCATCGGCCTTGTCGCCGCGCGCCTGCAAGGACAACTCCGGCCCACCCTCGACACGCAGCAAAGCCCCCGCATCCGCGCCTTGTACGCATACCTCGCTACGCAACCCCGCCATCGGCATCGGGTCGGAAAAACGCCACTCCGCCTTTTGCACACCGGCCAACACCATCCGGTCCATGGCATCCTGCCACCACAACGTCAACGCCTGCGGCGCACTGATCGCGTAACGATGCCACTCCGAGACGCCAACCCAAATCACACGTCCTCGACGCAACTCGCGCTGCCACAACCACGGCTGCTTGCGATTGTCACGCGCCAGCACCGACCATTGCCCTCCACCGCGATCGTCTGGATTCAGCGTCGCCGGCGGCAAGAACATGGAAACACCTCCAACACTGAACTGGCGCTGGTCCTCCTTCTCCGTCGTCGGCGATTGCGGCTGAAGGCGCAATCCCAGTTCCCGCTGCCAGAATCCGGCATCGGCGGCATTCGCGCCCAGGACCACCAGCGGCACGCCCTGCCCCGTCCCGGCCAGCAGCGCCGCGCGCGCGGATGGCGCCAGCTTTTCCACATAGGCGGCATCGACGAACATGGCGTTCGGCGCGGTGAGCGGTTCACGCGCCGTCTCACTACGGGCAATAGCCTTGCCCAACGTGACACTCCAATCGACAATCGCGCCGCTGTCGGACAACAGCCGGTTCAACGCGCGCGCATCGAACGACGCGGCATCGAAGCGCCCCTGTATCTGCAACGGCACCGCCTCGGTCACCTGAAGCGGCACCGGTCCCTCCGCAATGGTCTTACCATTGGCGTCCAGCAGGCGCGCACGCAGCACCATCGCCTCGGCAACCGGTGGCAGCCATGGGACGGACAACTGCGGGGCAGGCGCGGCTCCGGCCACGATGGCGCCGGAATCGGCCAGCACCTGTTGGTTCTCAGCCAGCAGCTGCAAGCGCCATCCGCTTTGCGCCTGCGGACGACGGACGGTCAGCGTGAAAATACGCCCCAACGGTATCGTGCGCGGGAAGTCGAGCGACAGCAGATCCGCCTGGGCCGGTTTCCATTGCAGCGGCCGCGCGGGCAAATCACGCCACTCCGCCTCGCGCAGTCCATCACCGCTCAAGGCAACAACGGCGGCGCCGGGGATTGCGCGCGACGTCGCTTCGTCGATACGGCCGCTGGCATCGGTGACGACCTCCAACGCCGCTCGGCCCTTGGATGCCAGGCGAATGTCGGCCAGCGAGATCGCCAACGCCGCCGCACCGACCGCCACCAGCAGGGCGTTAATCCACCGACGCTTGCGCGCAAAAAGGATGGCGCTCAAAAGACCGGCGGCCATCGCCAGCGCGGGAACAACCAGCGTGCCGGCATCGGCCGTTGCCAGATTCATGAAGGAGACCACCGCGCCGCTCATCGCGCCTGCTCCTTGCCACGCCACGCCCGCGCGAACGGACTATCGGCCGAGGACCGCGCCTGCAATAGCACCGGCGCGTCGGTCAACGTGCCACGCAGCCAGGCACGCAGTTCGGCGCGACATGGTACGCAGCCGTCCATCACGTCCTGTACGGCGCGCTGCGCGCTCAGTTTCTGCTCCTGATCGGTAATGCGGGCGGTGATCGTGTCGCGCGCGGACTTGCTCCACAGCGCCGGCAACGCGCCCTCCGCGGACAACGCCTGCACCAATTCCCGCACCTCGGCCGGAACGGAGTCGCTGGCGGCGCCCTGCGCGCGCTTGTAGCTCATCGCGCCGACGATATCGCCGCTCATGCGCTTCTCTTCCTTCAATGCCGGCGGCACGAACGCGGTACGATGCAGATACACCCGCTCCGCCGCCTGCAACTCCTTGATCGCCTCCAGCGCCTTGTACTCGGGCGGAAGCGCCGGCTTGGGCGACATCGCGCGCAGCGATTTTTCGGCATCCCACATCGCCGACAATGCGCGCTTAAGGACCGCCTTGGTCTGCGGGTCGAAGATGGTGGCGTTGTCCTCCTGATCGTGGACGTGGCCGAATTGATGCATGGCCGCTACCTCGCTGCCCATCTTGGCGGAGCCGCCGTGATGCTCCTCCTCGGCGTGGCCGCCGGCTTTGTGCTCGTCTTCCTCATGCTCGTCGTCCTTATGCCCGGCGCCTCCATGTCCGTGCTGATCACCGAACAAGCTCGATTCCTCGCCAAGGAATTGACCGTAACGCAGCCGCAGCGCGGCCTGGTCGGCGGCGATGCCTTCGCTGCGCGAACGCAGCGTCGCAGCGGACATCTTCGGATTGGCCTGCAGATCGGCGACCAACTGTTCGGTATCGATGATGATCTGTCGCTGGCTGCGCAGATTCTCCGGCTTGGCCATGGAAGGCAGCGCGGTCGAATCCAGGCTTTCGGCATCGGGGCCGGGCAGGCGCAGCGTGTAGGTCGGCGATTGCGTGGTGTGCGGATTGTCCGGCGCGTTATCGGCGGCACGAACGAAGAAGTACAGTTCATCGCCCGGCTCCATGCCCAGTTCCGCCAGCGTCCATTGCTTCTTCCAGCCGCGCGACTTCGGGTCCGCCGATTTCGGCAGCGGCACTTCGCGGTCTGTGAAGCGGACGTTCTCACCGCTGCCGCGCGCCAGCGTCATGTGCAGGCTGGCGCGCGATATCGCGTAGTCGTCCTTCGCCAGTACGGACAGCTGCACTGCTTTCACATCCTTGGGCAGCAGGTGTATCAGCTCCGTCGGTTCGATGATCGTCACTTGCGGCGCCTGGTCCGGCGTGACGCGGATGTTGTAACGCGTGCCGGCCGCACCGCGCGTACGCCAGAATAGCGAGTCCTCGACGCGCCTGGACGCGCAATCGGTCGTGATGGACAGCGCCTGCCCGTCACCCAACTCCACCACAGGCGGCGCGCCGACGGGCTTGCGCACGCACCAGCGTACCTCGGAGTATTGTGGAATCTGGATGTCGCGGGCGGCGGTCTCGAACCCGGCAACGCCTGTGTAGGCTGGCGGCGAAACGCGTAAATATACCTCGCCATCGACAATGGGCTTGTTGGCGGGGGCGGCGGATGCCGGTACGTGGGTGGTAGCGGGCTTTGCTTGAAAACCCCAGGCCGCGCCGGCGGCGATCAGACTTGCCACCAGCGGTACGAAACCGAACCGCACACGGGTATGCGCAATGCGGCGATAGTCATCGCCCGTCAGCACCTGCGCGAGGCGGGATTGCAGACGTTGCTGCTGCAAACGCGCGATCGCCGTCTTCGCCTCGGCGGCTAACAGCGTGCTACTGTCCTCCAGCGCCGGGATGGCGGCGTTCAGCCATGACGGCCATTGATCCGCGATCCGCCGTCGCAAGCGATAGATGTCGGCGGCGAGCCAGATCACCCATATGGCGATGGCCGCCAATACCATTAGCCGGACGGCGGGCAGCATGATGGCGGCGAGCGCCAGAGGCACCAGCGCGGCCAGCCACTGCGGCAGACGGCGGCGCAGGACGGCGGCCCACAGGCGGCGGCGCAGGAAGTCAGTTTCGCCGTGCATGGGCAAGTATCCGTTCCAGTAAAAACAATGCGAGCAAAACGTAGGCCAGCCAGGTCGCGGGCCTGGCATCGATGATCGCCGACGATGAGCCGCGAGCCGCCACCAGCGCCTGCGATGGCATCGGATACGCCGGCGCAGGCGCGGCGCTCAGCGACTGCCAGGCCTCGTAGAGGGCGCGTGCGGTATCCGCGTCGCGCGGAGGAAATGCCTCCGAAGTCCAAAGGCGCCCGCGCTGGCTGTCCACATACTTCAACGTCAGGCCATTAATAGTAATCGCGGCCGCATTTTTCAGCTCTGGGAAAGCCGCCGCTTGTGCGGACGAGGTGGCGATCCACCAATGCGGCGCGCGCCAGCCAGCGGGCGGCGCCTCACCCGGCACGTCCCAAACCACCAGCTTGGTGGCGGCATCCGGCGCGGCGGCCATCACGTAACGGTTGACGCCATCTCCTGCCTTATCGAATGCCGCGAATAGCGAGCGCCATGCGGCATCGGTGCCGGAGACGGCGGACAACACCACAGGATGACGCACTGCGCCCGGCAAGGCGGCTCGAGGCGCGCCAGGCATCGTTCGAACCTCCACCCGGTGGCTAAACTGCGGCATACGCGCCGGCATGGCGATTTGACCGGTGCCCGCGACGATCAGCAGCCTGGCATCCGGACGCCAGTCACGCTCATGCTGGCGCAGCCACTGCAATGAATCCGGCGGCAAGTCCACACGCGGCGCATCCGCGAAACCGGCGCTGGCGATCTCGCGCTCCGCCCATGCATTGTCGGCTCCCGGGTCGAGCAGTACCGTATTACCCCGCCAGGGGAAGATGGTGGCGGCCAGCCAGGCGATCAACGCAAGCAACAACAGACAGCGCACCAGCAGCAGGATGCGGTCGCGCCATTGCCATACGCGCAGCTGCTCCGGCGCGGCGACAGGCAGAAAGCGCGCCGTCGCCAGCGGTTCCGCCTTTAAACGCTGACGCTTCTGGCGATGCCACCATATCGGCAACAGCAATACCGGCAGCGCGAACCACCAGAACGGATAAGAACTCAGCATCGGCTATCCATCACAATGTTCCAAGGTTCATTTAGCGCGCGCTCCCGCCAACCGCAGCCAGCTACGCAGCACCGCACCCAATTCCTGCTCGATGCACGCCTCGTAGTGGACGATGTTGTTTTGCCGGCAGCTGCCCGCCACGCCGTCGAAGTGCGCACGGCTTTGCTGTTTGTAGCTCTCGCGGTCCCGATTGCCCATGCGGTGCAAACCGTCGCTCTGCTCAGGGTCTCGATAGCCGGCGCCGGACTTGAAACTGGCATCGACTTCCGCCCGCGTGCGCAGGGTCAGCAAGCGCACGTCATGCCGCAGCTTGCGCAACCGCAGCAGCGCCTCGCTCAGTGGCGACGGCCAGTCGAGGAAGTCGCTGGCGGCGAAAATCAGACTCGGCGACCGGGCGAAATGCAGGTTCGCCTTCAGCACTTCCGCAGTGGGCAAGCCTCCATCCGGGCGTGCCTTCGCCAGTTGCGCCAGCACGCGCTGCAACTGGCGCGGGCCGCGCGTGGCCTGCGTGAATTCGACCTTGCCCCCGCTGCACACCACCAGCCCGAAGGCGTCACCCTGGCGCTGCGCGATCGCCGCCACGCAAGCGAGCACGGTACGGGCGAACCACAGCTTGTCGACGCCGTCGATCTCGCGGCTGGGCTCCGCCATCGAGGCGGTGGCGTCGAGCCACAACCAGGTGGCGACATGACTGTCCCGTTCCGCCTCGCGCACGTAGTATCGGTCCGCGCGCGCCAGCAGCTTCCAGTCGACACGGCGCCACTCGTCGCCCGGCGCGTAGGCGCGGTACTCGGAGAACTCGACGCCGGCGCCGCGTTCTCGGCCGGCGTGCAATCCATGACCGAGACCCGCCAGCACGTGACGAATCACCAGCTCAAGATCCTTGGTCTGCACCATCATCGCGGTCATGGCGGCATCGGCCGGCTTGGGGTCTGCTTGCATCAGTCCGGACGAATATGCTCGCGCAGGGCCAACAGGATGTCGGCGATCGCCACGCCATCGGCTTCCGCCTCGAAGTTGCGGATCACGCGGTGGGCCAGCACCGGCAAGAGCATCTCGCCGATATCCTCGCGCGTGACGGCCAGCCGGTTGTGCATCAGCGCGCGCGCCTTCGACGCCAGCACCAGCGCCTGCCCCGCGCGTGGTCCGGCTCCCCAGCCGACGTGCTTCTTCACCGCCGGCACCGTGGTCAGCGCGGGACGGGTGGCACGCACCAGCCGCGTGGCATACGCCAGCAGATGGTCGCCGATTTCGATATCGCGTACCAGCTGCTGGAGGCGCAGCAGGGTCGCCACGTCCATCACCGGCTCGGCGTCTTTGAGTCCGGCGTTGGTGGTGGCCGACACCATCATGATCTCCTCCGCCTCGGTCGGATACACCACGTCGATCCGCAGCAGGAAACGGTCCAGCTGCGCCTCCGGCAGCGGGTAGGTGCCGGCCTGCTCGATCGGATTCTGCGTCGCCAGCACGAAGAAGGGCTTGGGCAGCACGTGCGTCTGGCCGGCGAAGGTCACGCTACGTTCCTGCATCGCCTCCAGCAGCGCCGATTGCGTCTTCGGCGGCGCGCGGTTGATCTCGTCGGCCAGCAGCACCTGCGTGAACACCGGGCCTTGCTGGAAACGGAACTCGCGCTTGCGCGTGGCGTGATCCTCTTCCAGGATCTCGGTGCCGACGATATCGGACGGCATCAGGTCGGGCGTGAACTGCACGCGGTGGAAGTCCATCTCGGTCGCCTGCGACAGCGACTTGACCAGCAAGGTCTTGCCGAGGCCCGGCACACCCTCGACCAGCGCATGGCCACCGGCCAGCAGGCAGATGATCAGCGAATCGATCACGTTCTCCTGGCCGATGATCACCTTCGACATGCTCGCCTTCAGCGCCGCCACCTTGGCGCTCAACGCGCCGATCTCACTTTCACTCCAGGCGATTGCGCCCATCTTTAAGCTCCCAAAGCGTATTGAATGATATTGACCGCAAAGCGGGTGTTGTCGATCGCCAGAAAACGCTTGTTGCGGAAGTCGTAATCCCACTCGCAGCCGTAGTCCTTGTTGCTGTACAAAAGCCGCGCGCGGCCGCCGACCTCCACCGCCTTCAGATAGTCGTGCACCAGATCGTCGCCCCAGCCGTTCAGCTCCACGCTGGTGTTGGGCGGGCCGTCGAACTTGAAGAAGCTCGAATACACCGGATGGTTGTTCGGGATCTTCTGCAAGGCCCTCTTGCCGAAGATACTGGCGATCTCGCCCTCGAAGGACTTGGCGAACAGGCCGTCGATATCGTGATTGCAGTCGTCGACGAAAAGAAAGCCGCCACCCTTGATGTAGCGCTCCAGGTTCTTGCGTTCGGCCGCCGTGAACTGCACCAGCTTATGGCCGGCGAAATAGCAGAACGGCGCCTCCAGCATCTTGGGATCGGACAGCGCGACGATGCGCTCGACGGGATCGACCCGCAAGGTCGTGTACTCGACCAGCGAATTGAGCACGTTGCTCGGCATACGGACATCGACATCCCAGTCGCCCGACTCGTAGGTCAGGCGGGTGAAGTAGAAATCGTAGTTGGCCACGCGCTGTCCTTGTCCTTTACACCGCGTCCGACAACGAGGTGAAGTTGAAATCACGAACCTTCATCGGCGGGATCATCATCTGGAAGCGCACTTCGTCGCCGCCGATGACGACCGGCTTACCCAGTTCGTCGATATTGTTCAACATCGTCACCGGACTCTCGTTGAAGCGGAAGTTCTTGATCGGGTGCTTGATCTTGCCGTTCTCGATGTAGAAGGTGCCATCGCGCGTCAGACCGGTGAGCAGCAGCGATTGCGGATCGACCATGCGGATGTACCAGGTGCGCGTGACCAGCACGCCCTTCTTGGTCGAGGCGATCAGCTCCTCGGTCGACTTGCCGCCGCCGGACATGATCATGTTGCCGTGACGGCCAAAGGCGCGCTTGCCCTGCTTCTGCGCCCAGTACTGCGTGTAGTCCAGCGATTCGATCTTGCCGCCCTTGATGACGTCCGTGCGCTCGCGCGCCAGCATCGAGGCGTTATCCCACGCCAGCACCGGCACATCGGTGTTCCACGGATCGGCCCACAGGTTGACCTGCTCGTCGAACAGCTTCTCGCCAAGGCGGTTTCCGCCTCCCTTCTTCGACAGGAAGCTGCGGCCCTCGTCGGCCTGGCGCGCATCGAAGGCGCCGAACATGCGGCCGATGATCTCCGACGTCGCCGCAGGCTCCAGGATCACGGTGTAGCGGCCAGGCTCCAGCGCCTTGGCGTCGACCGACTTCAAGGCTTTTTCGATCGCGACATCGGACGCTTCGCGCGCGTCGAATTTGGCGGCGTCGTTGGCCGAGCGTGTCACCCAGCCGGAACCGCGTCCGTCCTCGGTGCGGGTGGTCACGGTGAATCCAAGATTGGTCAGGGTCTGGTAGCCGAACACGCCGTTCGAATTGGCCACCGTCTCGAAGCCGGTACTGTCGCTGAAGAAGCCTGCGGCCACCAGTCCCTTCTTGCGCGCGGAGTTGATGCTCTGCGCTGCCACCTCGGCGCGGTACTCCGGATCGATGGCGGCGGTCGCCGCGCTGTAGGTGGCCGAGCCTTTGTACAGTTGCGTTTTAATCGCCGGCACGAACTCCGGATTCTCCGGCGCCAGCCGCGCCACTTCCTCGGCGCGGCGCACGGCTTTTTCCAGCGACTTGTCGTCGAATTCGTTGACCGACGCGGTGCCCTGGCGCTTGCCGAAAGCGACGCTGACGGTCAACTGCGTGTTCTCCACCAAGCCCGCCGTCGACACGCTGTTGCGCGCGTAACGGATATTGCCCCGGCGGTTGCCGCTGATCTGCACACGGCATTCGTCGGCCTTGGACAGCGCCATGACCTTGTCGCAGACGGCTTTCGCTTCCTGTTGATTCAGCATCTTCATTATTTATCCTATCTTGCGAGCGGTGTTGATGACGTTGATGCCGTTGAAGCGCGTGGTCGGAGACCCGTGCGACACGCAGCTGACCTGGCTGGGCTGGCCCTTGCCGTCGAAGAAGGAGCCGCCCATGCGCCAATCGCGCTCGTCGCACAGCGCCGAGCAGGCGTTCCAGAACTCCTGGGTGTTGGACTGGTAGGCCACATCCTCCAGCGGATTGGTGATCTTGCCGTTCTTGATCTCGAAGTACAACTGTCCGCCGAACTGGAAGTTATACCGCTGCTGGTCGATCGAGAACGAACCCCGGCCGAGGATATAGATGCCTTTCTTGACATCCTTGATCATATCGTCCGGCGTCAGCGGCTTTTTGCCGGCCTGCAGGGAGACGTTGGGCATGCGCTGGAACTGCACACTACTCCAACTGTCCGCGTACGAGCAGCCGTGCGATTCCTTCTCGCCGATGACGTGCGCCTGGTCGCGCGTGGCCTGGTAGTTGACCAGAACCCCGTCCTTGATGATGTCCCAGCGCTTGGCCGGCACGCCTTCATCGTCGTAGCCGACGCAGGCCAGCGAACCTGGCGTGGTGCGGTCGGCCACGAAGTTGACGCGCTCCGACCCGTACTGGAATTTTTTGCTTTGCCATTTATCCAGGGTGGCGAAGCTGGTGCCGGCGTAATTGGCTTCGTAGCCCAGCACCCGATCGAGTTCGGTGGCGTGGCCGACCGACTCGTGGATGGTCAGGAACAGGTGTTCCGGCGACAGCACCAGATCGTATTTTCCCGGCTCGACCGATTTCGCGGTCAGCTTCTCCCTGGCCTGGCGTCCGGCGGCGCGCGCGTCCTCGATCAGATCGTAGGCGCCCTTGTACAGCGTCGTAACGCCGCCGGCGGCCTTGAATTTGTTTTCCGGCTTGGCGTCGAAGAATTCATAGCCCATGCTGACCGGCGACGACAGTCCGTCGCGGGTGCGGAAACGGTTGGTGGTCTTGTCGACGGCGGTCGCGGTCAGCGGCGACCACAGACGGTGCATGTCCTGGTCGATGTAGGAGCCGTCGGTGGAGGCGAAGTACTTCTGCTGGTTCACCTGGAACAGCATCGACTGCATGAAGTTGGCGCCGGCGTCCATGCCGGCCTTGTTGGCCGCGATTAGCATCTCGGCTTTTTCCTTGATGGGCACCGTGCGCCAGTCCTTCTTGAACGGCGTGGCCCAGGCGACTTCGCCCACGCCTTTGACGGGGGCCAGTTGAACAGGCTCGGTTTGCAGCTTGGCGTTGGCCTTGGCGATGGCGACCGCCTGGCGCGCCGCTTCGGCCACCGAATCCATCGTCATGACGTTGGTCGAGCAGAAGCCATAGGCGCCGCCGGCGATCACACGCACGCCGATGCCGGAGGATTCGGTGTTGACGATGTTTTCCACGTTCAGGTCGCGCGTCGTGATGAACTGGTTCAGGTAGCGGCCGATGCGCACGTCGCAATAGCTGGCGCCGGCCTTGGTGGCCGCGTTCATCGCGGCATCGGCCAACGATTTCTTGAACTGCACGGCCATGGGATTGAGCAGCTCCTCGGCCGCGATGGCGTTGCCGAAGACCGGGATCAGCAAGCTGCCGCCGGCGGCCGCGCCGACTTTTAGAAATGAACGACGTTCCACATGAACTCCTGAAAAAATATGATCGCGTAAATGGTGGCGCGCGCGTTGGCGGCGGCGCATATAGGGCGGATTAGGCGGAACCCCGTAATCCGCCAACGCGTGCGCCGCCCGCGCCTTTACACCGCGTCCGACAGCGACGTGAAATTGAAATCGCGCACGCGCATCGCCGGTATCAGCAACTGATACTCCGACTCGTCGCCCGACAGGATCTCCGGCTTGCCCAGTTCATCGATGTTGTTCAACATCGTCACCGGGCTTTCGTTGAAGCGGAAGTTCTTGATCGGGTGCTTGATCTTGCCGTTCTCGATGTAGAAAGTGCCGTCGCGCGTCAGACCGGTCAACAGCACCGACTGCGGATCGACCATGCGGATGTACCAGGTACGGGTCACCAGCACGCCCTTCTTGGTGTTGGCGATCAGCTCCTCGGTGGACTTGTTGGTGCCGGCCATGATGATGTTGCCCGGAGCTCCGATGGCGCGCTTGCCCTGCTTCTTGGCCCAGTACATCGAGTAGTTCAAGGCGTTGATCTTGCCGTTCTTGATGATTTCCTGATGCTCGCGCGCCAGCATGCTCCCGTTGTCCCAGGGGAGCACCGCGACGTTCTTGTCCCAGGGGTCGGTCCAGACGTTGACCTGCTCGTCGAACAGTTTCTCGCCCATGCGGTTGCCGCCGCCCTTCTTCGACAGGAAGCTGCGGCCCTCGTCGGCCTGGCGGGCGTCGAAACCGCTGAACATATAGCCCAGCAGGTCGGACGTGGCGGCCGGTTCCAGGATGACCGTGTAGCGGCCGGGTTCCAGCGCCTTGGCCTCGACCGATCGCAGCGCCTTTTCGATCGCCACGTTGGACGCCTCGCGCGCGTCGAACATGCCGGCGTCGCCCACGCTGCGCTTGGCCCAGCCGGAGCCCCGGCCATCCTCGGTGCGCACGGTGACGGTGAAATCCACACCCGTGTCGCGCTGGAAGCCGAACACGCCATTGGAATTGGCGATGGCGGTGAATTTCGACGTATCGGTGAAGAAGCCCGCCGCCACCAGCTTGTTCTTCTTGCTGTTCTCGATGCTGTACGCCGCCACCTGCGCGCGGAACTCGGGGTCGATGTCGGCGGTCTTCTGGAAAAAGGTCTCGCTGGCCTTGTATTGCTGCTTGGTCGGCGTCGGCATGAACTCCGGATTCTCCGGCGCCAGGCGGGCCAGGTCCTCGGCGCGACGCACGGCCTTCTCCAGCGACTTGTCGTCCAGCTCATTGATGGTGGCGATGCCCTGCTTCTTGCCGAAGGCGACCGACACGATCAGCTGCGTGTCCTCGATCAAGCCGGCGGTCGACACGGCGTTGCGCGCATAGCGGATATTGCCCGTGCGGCTGCCGCTCAGGTTCACTTCGCACTGATCGGCCTTGGTCAGCGACAGCACCTTGTCGCAGATACGCTTGGTCTCTTCTTGACTCAAATTCTTCATATTCTCTGCTCTCCAGGCTTAGCCGATTTTGCGTGCTGTGTTGATGACGTTGATGCCGTTGAAGCGCGTGGTACTGGAGCCATGCGACACCACCGACGACTGCGAAGGCTGTCCCTTGCCGTCGAAGAAGGAGCCTCCCATGCGCCAATCGCGCTCGTCGCACATGCCGGCGCAGGCGTTCCAGAATTCCTGGGTGTTGGACTGGTAGGCGACGTCTTCGAGCATCTGGCCGATCTTGCCGTTCTTGATTTCGTAGAACAGCTGGCCGCCGAACTGGAAGTTGTAGCGCTGCTGGTCGATCGAGAAGGAACCGTCGCCGACGATGTAGATGCCCTTCTTGACGTCCTTGATCATTTCGTCCGGAGTCATCTTCTTCTTGCCCGCCTGGAGGGAGACGTTGGGCATGCGCTGGAACTGCACGCTGCTCCAGTTGTCGGCGTACGAGCAGCCGTGCGATTCCTTTTCGCCGATGATGTGGGCCTGGTCGCGCGTGGCCTGGTAGTTGACCAGGATGCCGTCCTTGATGATGTCCCAGCGCTTGCACTTGACACCCTCGTCGTCGTAGCCGACGTTGGCCAGCGAGCCTGGCGTGGTCTTGTCGGCGACGATGTTGACGATGTCGGCGCCGTACTTGAACTTCTTGCTCTGCCACTTATCGAGCGTGGCGAAACTGGTGCCGGCGAAATTGGCCTCGTAGCCCAGCACGCGATCGAGTTCGGTCGGGTGGCCGACCGACTCGTGGATGGTCAGCCACAGGTGTTCCGGCGACAGCACCAGGTCGTACTTTCCAGGTTCGACCGACTTGGCGGTCAGCTTTTGCTTGGCCTGTTTGCCGGCCGCGCGCGCGTCCTCGATCAGATCGTAGGAGCCGGTGTACAAGGTGGTCACGCCGCCGGCGGCCTTGATTTTGTGCTCGGGGCGGGCATCCAGGTATTCGTAACCCATGCCGACCGGCGCCGACAAGCCCTGGCGCGAGCGGAACTTGTTGCTCTTCTGGTCAACGGCGGTGGCGAACACCGGCATCCACAGACGGTGCAGGTCCTGGTCGATGTAGGAGCCGTCGGTCGACGCGAAGTACTTCTGCTGGTTTACCTGGAACAGCAACGATTGCATGAAGCTCGCGCCGCCGTCCATGCCGGCCTTGTTGGCGGCGATCAGCAGCTCTGCCTTTTCCTTGATCGGGACCGTGCGCCAGTCCTTGACGATCGGCGTGGCCCACGACACTTCGCCCACGCCCTTGACGGGGGCCAGTTGAACGGGTTCGGTTTGCAGCTTGGCGTTGGCCTTGGCGATGGCGACCGCCTGGCGCGCGGCGGCCGCCACGCCGTCCGGGGTCATGTCGTTGGTGGCGGCGAAGCCGTAGGCGCCGCCGGCGATCACGCGCACGCCGACACCGGCCGATTCCGTGTTGACGACGTTTTCGACATTGAGGTCGCGGGTGGTGATGAACTGGTTCAGATAGCGGCCGACGCGCACGTCGCAGTACGAGGCGCCGGCCTGCGTGGCCGCCGTCATCGCGGTATCGGCCAGCATTTTCTTGAACTGCAGGGCGACCGGCGCGAGCAACTCCTCGGCGGCGATCGCGCGACCGAAGGCGGGCAGCAGCATCGTGCCCAGGGCCAGACTACTAATATTGAGGAATGCACGTCGTTCCATCGTATCTCCAAACGTAAGGCAATGATTGTGGGCCAGCCGCCCAAGGTTCTGCTTTGCTTTTATTTGCTCTTCTAGCGAGTCCTACTCTTATAGCTCTTGCTTCTTTACGTGACACCTGAATATCCGTCGCCGTTTCGGCCGGATTGCCAATATTAGCGCCGGATTAAGAATCGGGATAGGCAAAATGTATGCCATCCACCACAACGAAACACTGTGTTACAAGAGTCCCCCGGCGGGGCGTCAAACGTGGGAAAAGTGTCCGCGAAAGTGTCCGCGAAGTGTCCGGCCGGTGTCCGCGAGTGTCCGCGCCAGGCGGAGCGGGGTCCAGCCGAAGGCGCGCCGCACTTCGGTGGTGCGGCCGTCGCAATTCGCTTGACCTCTTCGCATGCATGCCCGATGATCGCGCAGGGCGGGCGACCGCGCGCCGCCAACCGAACCCTCAGGAGAGTTTGCATGAAGAGTTATCTCGTGGCCGCCCTGGCCACCACCACGCTGTTCGCTGCAAGCGGCGCGATCGCCGCCACCGAAGCCACCGACGCCAAACTGAAGGCCGCCATCGCCGCCGACACCCGCACTCCGGCCAACGTGCAGCGCGACGTCTACCGCCACCCTTACGAGACGCTGTCGTTCTTCGGCATCCGCCCGAACATGACGGTGGTCGAGCTGGCGCCGGGCGCCGGCTGGTACACCGAAATCCTGGCGCCCTATCTGCGCGATAGCGGAAAGCTGATCGCCGCCGGCAACGACCTGGCCGCGCCGGACGAACGCGAACGCAAAAGCGCCGAACGCTTCATGGCGCGCCTGAACGCCAACCCGGTGTACAACAAGGTGGCGCTGGGCGTTTTCTCGCCGCCGCGCAAATATGAATTCGCGCCGGCCGGCAGCGTCGACATGGTGCTCACGTTCCGCAATATCCACAACTGGATACCGGCCGGTCCCGAAAATATGAAAGCGCTGTTCGCCAGCGTGTACACCAGCCTGAAACCGGGCGGCGTGTTCGGCGTGGTGGAGCATCGCCTGCCGGCCAACAAGACCCAGGACGAAACGGCCAGCAGCGGCTATATGCACGAGAAGTATGTGATCGGCCTGGCCGAGGCGGCGGGCTTCAAGCTGGCGGCCAAATCGGAAATCAACGCCAACCCGAAAGACACCGCCGACCACAAAGGCGGCGTCTGGGCGCTGCCGCCGACCTACGGCAACAAGGACGAGGACCGCGCGAAGTATCAGGCGATCGGCGAAAGCGACCGCATGACGCTGAAGTTCGTCAAGCCGTGATCATGTAAAGGGGATCAGAACCGGGTGAACTTGTTTTCGTCCGGCGATCCCTGGGCGGCCGCGGAGACGACGCGCGCCGAACGTGCCATCGGCGCCGCCGCGCCGCCTCCCTTGGTGGATGCGACGCGACGCGCCGGCACCCGCTCTTCGACGGCATAGCGCTTGAACACCGCCATCAATTGGCCCAGCTGCTCGGCCTGGGCGCTCATCTCCTCCGACGTCGCCGCCAGTTCCTCCGAGCTGGCGGCGTTGACCTGGGTGGTCTGGCTAAGCTGATTGACCGCGCTGTTAATCTGGCGCACACCGGAACTCTGCTCTTCCGACGCCGCCGATATCTCCTGCACCAGGTCCGACGTCTTGCGAATATTGGGCACCAGCGCATCGAACATCACGCCGGCCTGCTCGGCCAGATCGACGCTGTCGGACGCCACCTTGCTGATCTCCTGCGCCGCCACCTGGCTACGCTCGGCCAGTTTGCGCACCTCCGCCGCCACCACCGCGAAGCCCTTGCCGTGTTCGTGCGCGCGCGCCGCCTCGATGGCCGCGTTCAGCGCCAGCAGATTGGTTTGATAGGCGATATCGTCGATGATGCTGATCTTGCTGGCGATTTGACGCATCGCCGCCGCCGTCGCCTTCACCACTTCGCCGCCGCGCGTCGCGTCCACGGCGGCCTGGGTGGCGATGCCGTCGGTGATCTTGGCGTTCTCCGTGTTCTGCGCGATCGACGCCGTCATCTGCTCGATCGAGGCGCTGGTTTCCTCGACACCGGCGGCCTGCTCGCTGGCCGCCTGCGACAGCGACTGCGCCGTCGAACTGACTTCCTGCGACGCCCCGGCCAGACCGGCGACCACCATCTGCACCTCGCGCACGATGCCCGACAAGCTGCGCGCCAGCCATACCGCCAGCACGCAGCCGAGGATGGCGATGACGATATCGACCGACAGGATGAGGCGCTTGGCCGAATCGGTCACCTCCGTCATCGACGCCGACTCACGCTTGGTCTCCGCCTCGTTCACTTTGAGCAGCTTGCGGAAAGCGCCGGCGATGGCAGCGTCGGCGCCCTTGATGGCCTTGTCCATCTCCACCGGCGTCATGCCTTTCGCCTGCATCGCCTCCAATTGCGTCATGCTGTCCGCGTAGCTCTTCACGCCGGCCGACACCTCGTCCAGCAAGACCTGTTCGTCCGTGCTCAGATTCCCACCCGCCTTGTAGCGGATCATCTCCTTGTCGATGTTGGCCAGTTCGGCGCGGAACTGGGTATTGTTGTCGCCGCCGCGCAGGACGTAATTCTTGAAATAACGCACCGCATGCCCGTGCGAGATGACGCCTTCGAGCACCGCGTTTTTGCGCTCCAGCGTGACGCTCTCGAAGCTGCTCCATTGCTCGTGCAGGGCCGTCAGCTTGGCGAAGGCGATAATCCCCAGCACCACGACCAGCAGCACGATGAGGCCGAATCCGGCGTGAAGCCGGGTCTCCATTTTCATTTTCTTGAACATGATGATTCTCCAGGGTGGTGCGTTGGTGCGGCCGCGGCGCGCGGCTACACGTGATCCAGGACGGCGGGCGCGATGGCGGCCAGGTCGCCGACCGACGCCACCCGCCGCACGTCGAGCAACAGAACGAAGCGGCCATTGACCTTGCCTATCCCTTGCAGCATCTCGGCGCGCACCTGCGCGCCCAGGCTGGGCGCCGGTTCCACCTCGGACGGCGGAATATCAAGCACCGCGTTGACCGCGTCGACCAGGATGCCGATCACGAAGGCGCCATTGTCGCCATCGACTTCGA
The DNA here is from genome assembly GCF_040675865.1 of Burkholderia sp. LMU1-1-1.1. NCBI lineage: Bacteria > Pseudomonadati > Pseudomonadota > Betaproteobacteria > Burkholderiales > Burkholderiaceae > Burkholderia > Burkholderia sp. LMU1-1-1.1. The sequence goes on from NZ_JBEGHG010000010.1 coordinate 55,790, forward strand.
CGACGATGATGCAAGTGCGTTTGCTGACCGCCACCGGCTCTCGCTCCAGCCGGCACGCCAGATCGAGCACCGGCACCGCCGTGCCGCGCAGGTTGATCACGCCGCTGATACAGGCCGGCATTTGCGGCACGGGCGTCACGCCCGCGTACTCCAGTATCTCGCGCACCGCCAGGATACCGATCGCGAACATGTCCTGCCCGAGCATAAAGCTGAGGAATTGCGGCTCGGCGCCTTGTACGTTACTCATCATCGGCCCCGCTTAGAATTTAACGAAATGCGACTCGTCCGGATCGGCCATGTCCATCATCTGCTTGCTGCTGCCGTGGCCCGGCCGGCCACGCCCGCTGGACGGCTTGGCCGGCCGGGCCGGCGCCCGGGTCGTGCGCATCGGCCGCGACGCCCCGGACAATTTGAAGAACGACATGGTCTCCTGCAGTTGCTCGGCCTGGCCGCTCATCTCCTCGGCGGTGGCGGCCAGCTGCTCGGAAGCGGACGCGTTCTGCTGCGTGGTCTGGCTCAATTGCGTGATGGCGGAATTGATCTGGCCCACGCCGGCCGATTGCTCTTCCGACGCCGCCGTGATCTCCTGCACCAGATTGGAGGTGCGGCGGATGTTGGGCACCATTTCATCGAGCAGTTGGCCGGCCTTCTCCGCCAGCTGGACGCTGCTGCTGGCCACCTGTTCGATTTCCTGCGCCGCGATCTGGCTGCGCTCGGCCAGTTTGCGCACCTCGGCCGCCACCACCGCGAAGCCCTTGCCATGCTCGCCGGCGCGCGCCGCCTCGATCGCCGCGTTCAGCGCCAGCAGATTGGTCTGGTAAGCGATATCGTCGATGATACTGATCTTCTTGGCGATCTGCTGCATCGCCGCCACCGTCGACTTGACCGCATCACCGCCCTCCACCGCCTCCACCGCCGCCTTGCTGGCGATACCGTCGGTGACCTTGGCGTTCTCGGTGTTCTGCGAAATCGACGCCGTCATCTGCTCGACCGAGGCGCTGGTCTCCTCGGTGCCGGCGGCCTGCTCGCTGGCCGCCTGCGACAGCGACTGCGCCGTCGCGCTGACCTCCTCGGAGGCGCTGGCCAGCGACTCTGCGCCGTTGTTCACGTCCTGCACCACCTGCGAGAGCTTCTCGATCATGCCCTTCATCGCCGCCAGCAGGCTGGTGGTGTCGCCGGCTTTGACCTGCACGTCGGCGCCAAGGTCGCCGTCCGCCACCTTGCGCACGATTTCCGCCGCGTAGGATGGATCGCCGCCAAGCTGGCGCATGATGCCGGTCAGGATGACCAGTCCGATCGCCGCCAGCAGCGCCAGCGCGACACCGGCGCTGATGTACATGCTGCTCATCGCGCTGGAGGAGGCGGCATCGGCGTGTTTGACATCGCTCTCGCCGTATTGAACGTTGAGCGCCACAAGCTTGTTCAGGCTCTCCTCGGCCGCGGCGAAGGCCGGCCGGTTTTCCTGCAGCGTTTTATGCAGGAGGGCGAACAATTCCCTGCGCTTGCCCGGCTCCGCGCGCGCTATCTGCCCCGCGATATCGGTGATGACCGCGTCGCGCGTCTTCCAGGCATCCCACTGCTTGGCGAAAGTCTTCCATACATCCGCCTCCTCGGGTTCCTGCGGCAAAGCGTCGTAGGCCTTCCAGGCCGCATCGACCGTGCTCCAGATATCCTGCTTGCGTTTGATCTCTGCGGCGATGTCGTTGGCCTCCTCCGGGAACATGCCCATCGCGTCGATGTAACGGCTCGACGACCGCAGCGCGGTCTGGGCCTCGTTGATGACCATCAAAGCCCGAATGGAGGGCATGCGGTTCTTGCCCAATTCCTCGAGCATCGTTCCTTGCGCCTTCAGTCCGGAGAAGGCGATGAAGACCACAACCACAAGTGCCAATATGGCCACCGCCAGCAATGCCAGGATCTTGGTCCTGACCGTCAAGGTTGATAGCATGATGATCTCCTTCTTCGTAATGCGGATAAAAAGCAATTTATAGGGACAGCTGCTGCAGGATTTCGCGATAAATCGCATTGAGTGCCACTGTTTTTTCGACGCCGCCGCGCTTGACGGCCTCTTTGGGCATGCCGTAGACCACGCAGCTCGCCTCGTCCTGCGCCACCGTGCGCGCGCCGGCCTTGAGCATCTCCAGCATGCCGGCGGCGCCGTCGTCTCCCATGCCGGTCATGATCACGCCCAGCGCGTTGGCGCCGGCCGCCCGCGCGGCGGAGCGGAACAGCACATCGACCGACGGCCGGTGGCGGTTGACCAGCGGACCGTCGACCACTTCGACGAAGTATTGGGCGCCGGTGCGGCGCAACAGCATATGCTTGCCGCCAGGCGCGATCAGCACCTGGCCCTGGAGCACGCGGTCGTTGTTGGCGGCCTCCTTGACGCGCACCTCGCACACGCTGTCGAGGCGCGCCGCGAAGGCGGCCGTGAATTTTTCCGGCATGTGCTGCACCACCACGATGCCAGGGCACACGCGCGGCAACGAGGTCAGCACCTCCTCCAACGCCTGCGTGCCGCCAGTGGAGGTGCCGATCGCCACCACGCGCTCGGTGGTGGCGGTCATCGGCCTGGCGTCGGCCGGCGGCAGCACGGCGTCCGCATTGAGCTTGGCGGCCACCGGCGGCGCCGGCGCCCGGCCCACCAGCTTGCCGACGCGCGCGCCGGATGCCGCCCGCACCGCCGACACCAGTTCGTCTGCGCTATCGTGCAGGAACTGCTTGAGGTCCAGGCGCGGTTTGGTGATGATGGCGACCGCGCCGGCGCCCAGCGCCTCGACCGACGTCTGCGCGCCCTTCTCCGTCAACGTCGAACAGATCACCACCGGCGTCGGATGCTCGGCCATGATCTTGCGCAGGAAGGTGATGCCGTCCATCTTGGGCATCTCGACATCGAGCACGATCACGTCCGGCCATTGCACCTTCATGCGTTCCATCGCCAGCAGCGGATTGGCCACCGCGTAGGTGACGGTGATACCCGGCGAGGCATTGAGCAAGCCGCTGAGGACCTGCCGCACCACGGCCGAATCGTCGACGATCATGACGTTTATTGTACTCATGCGTTTTCCCTGGTGCGGGCAGCTTTCGGTTCCGGCGGAACCTGGCGGCTGAGTACATCGCCGCTGCGGATGGTGAAGATCAATTGCCGGTGCCCTTCGCCGAACAGGCTTTCGGACACCACGTGTATGCCGTTCTTGTGCAGCATTTCGCGCGCGAAGTCGCCGTTCTGCAGACCGATGTCGCGCGCATTGGGATTACGGGGAAACATGGCGCCGCCGCCAAATATCTTGGCCTGGCACTGGCCGGGCGCCACGTCGTGACGCGCCAATCCGTCGAGCAGCAGATGCATGGCGTCGTCGCCGTACATGCCCGGCTTGTCGTGCGGCTTCCGATGTCCTGTGCCGGGTAGAAGAAAGTGCGACATGGCGCCGATGCGGCGCGATGGATGCCACAGCGTGACGGAGACGCAGGACCCCAGCAGCGTGCGCACGCGATAGCGCTCGTCGCCGACGAAATAATCGCCGGGCATGAGAAAGACATCGATGATTTTCGAATCGGGCATGGCGGCCGCTATGCTTTCCTGTAGATCGATGGCGCCACGACCGACAAGGTGTCATTGATGTCGTTCAGGGTTTCCGAATGGCCGATCAGGAAATAGCCGCCGGGACGAAGCTGGGCCAGCAACCGGGCCACCACCTGGCGCTTGGTCTCCAGGTTGAAGTAGATCATCACGTTGCGCAGGAAGATCACGTCGAAGCTGCCGACCTTGGGCAGCGGCGCGTTCAGGTTCACCTGCTGGAACTGGACCCGCTGGCGCAACGCGCGGTCGATCAGCATGGTGCCGGTCTCGCTGCCCTGGCCCTTGAGGCAAAAACGCTTCAGGTAATCCTGGGGCATCTGGCTGGCGCGCTCCATCGGATAGTGGCCGCTGCGGGCGCGCTGCAGCACGCGCGTGCTGATGTCGGTGCCCAGCACTTCCCAGGCGGCGTCGCCCAGCACGTCGGCCAGCACCATCGCGATGCTGTAGACCTCTTCGCCGCTGGAGCTGGCGGCGCTCCACACGCGCATCGTCTGCCGCTTCTCGCGCGCATCGAGGGCCAGCTCGCGCAGCAGCTGGAAGTGTTTGGGCTCGCGGAAAAAATAGGTTTCGTTGGTGGTCAGCAGATCGACCGCCATCTGCAGCTCGGCGGGGTCGGAGCGGCTCTCGAGCAGGCGCAGATAATCGCTGTAGCTATCGAGCTGGTAGTGCGCCAGGCGCTTGGCCAGGCGTCCGCTGACCAGCGCCTGCTTGCCGTTGGACATAGTGATGCCGGCGGCGTCGTAGATGAAGCGCTGGAACTGCATGAACTCACGATCGGAAATGGCTACCAAAGGCATGACGCGTCACATTCAGAAAACTGGAAAGATCAGGAAAGCAGCGGAGGAGCGGCGGCGGCATCGTTGGCGCCGGAGCGGGCCATCTCCACCACCTCCTCGGTCGACAGCACGCGATCGATCGCCAGCAGGATGACGAACTTGCCATTGAACTTGCCGATGCCGGCGATGAAGTCGGGACGGATGCGGGTACCGAACGATGGCGCCGGTTCGATGTCGCCGGCGGCGATCTCCACCACCGCGTTGACGGCGTCGACCAGCATGCCCAGCACCTGCTTGCCCTCGGTGCCGGCGCCCTCGACTTCGACGATGACGATGCAACTGCGCTTGGTGATGGCGCTGGGACTGCGGCCGAAGCGCGCCGACAGGTCCATCACCGGCACCACCGCGCCGCGCAGGTTGATCACGCCGCGCACGCACGCCGGCATCATCGGCACCGTGGCCAGGCTGCCGTATTCGATGATCTCCTTGATGTGCAGGATGCCGACGGCGAACTGCTCCTCTCCCAGCATGAAGGTCAGGAACTGGCTGGGCAGCGCCGCCCCGCTTTGCAGCGCGACGATCGCGCTGCTGCCGTAGGTGACGATGTTGTTGGCCGAGAGCGGATTGGCCGGCTGGTTAACCATATGCGTAATCTCCTCGTTTCACTAGGCGGCCAGGGCCACCGTGCCTTTGCCGCCGACGGCCTGCATCAGCGAGGCCACATCCAGGATCAGCGCCACCTCGCCGCTGCCAAGGATGGTCGAGCCGCTGATGCATTTGACTTCGCTGAACATGGGGCTGAGCGGCTTGATGACGGTCTGGAACTCCCCCAGCAAGGTGTCGACCACCAGGCCGGCGCGGGTGGTGCCCAGCTTGAGCACCACGATGCTCTCGCGCCGCGTGGCCGCGCCGTCGATGCGGAACAGCGAGCGCAGACGGATGAACGGCAGCACCTGGCCGCGCAAATTGCAATAGTCCTGCCCCGGCTCGGTGGCGAACTCGATGCACTCCTCGATCATGTCGAGCGGGATGACGAACACCGAGCCGCCCACCTGCACCAGGAAGCCGTCGATGATGGCCAACGTCAGCGGCAGGCGCACGGTGACGGTGGTGCCGGCGCCCTCCCTGCTGCTGACGTCCACACTGCCGCGCAGCGCGGTGATATTGCGCTTGACGACATCCATGCCGACACCGCGCCCGGACAGGTTGGTGACTTTTTCCGCCGTCGAGAACCCGGCCTCGAAGATCAGGTTATAGATTTCGCTGTCGCTCAGTTTGCGTTCCGGATCGACCAGCCCACGCTCGACCGCCTTGGCCAGGATCTTCTCCTTGCGCAGGCCGCCGCCGTCGTCGCTCACTTCGATGACGATGCTGCCCGATTCGTGGAAGGCGTTCAGTTTGATCATGCCCTTGGCCGGCTTGCCGCTGGCGATGCGCACGTCAGCCGGCTCGATGCCGTGGTCCATGGCGTTACGCACCAGATGCATCAGCGGATCGCCGATTTTTTCCACCACCGTCTTGTCCAGCTCCGAATCCTCGCCGTCGACCATCAGGCCGATGTCCTTGCCCAACTCGCGCGCGACGTCGTGCACCACGCGCTGGAAGCGGTTGAAGGTGGCGCCGATCTTGACCATGCGCAGCTCCAGCGCGGCGTCGCGCACCTCCTCGACCAGGCCCGATAAGGTCGATGTGCATTCCTGCAGGTCGGTGTTGTGTATCTGCTGGCCGATCATGCTGGCGCGGGCGCCGGCGATGATCAATTCCCCCACCAGGTCGATCAGCCGATCGAGCTTGTCGGAATCGACGCGGATCGAACGGCTCTCCTGCGCCTTCTGCTCGACCACCTGCTTTTGCTTGGCCAGCGCCGCCTCCACCACCACCGGCGGCACGTTGCCGGCGGCGACCAGGATGCTGCCCAGGCGCGGCGGCGGCTCGTCCCCGCCATCCTTGCCCTTCGCCTCGCCGCTCGATTGCTGTTGCAGCGCGCCGGCGAGTTCGGACGCGGTCACGCTGCCGCACAGGACCAGGATCTCGCCCAGGCGCGCGGGCTGCTCCGGCAAGGCGCGGATCAAATCGACATACTGCGACACCTTGCTGTGCGGCGGGATGATGCGGATCTCGCAGTCGTCCTGCACGAACTCGAACACGCCGACGATGGCCTCGCGGTCGGCGTTGCTGTCGAAGGCGATCTCGAAGCCCAGGTAGCACAGTTCCGCGTCCATCTCCTCGGCCGCCGGCAGGGCGTCGGGCACGGTGGCGATGCCGACGATCTTGCCCAGTTTGGCCAGGTAGCGCAGGAACGCGATCGGGTCCATCCCGTTCTGCAAAACGCCGCGGCCGAAGCGCAGCGAGATGTGCCAATAGTCGCTGTCGCCGGCCACCTTGTCGATGCGCTCGACGCCGGGTTCTGACTGCACCGTCAGCGACTGCGCCGACGCCGGGGCATGGGAGGCCCGGGCCGGATCGGCCTCCGTATGGCCGCCCGACATGTGCCGGCGCAGCTGGTGCAGCAGCATCTCGCCCTCCGGCGCGGTGTCGGGATCGGCCTCCAGCTGGCCGGCGGCCAGCGCCTCGGTCATGCCGGACAAATAGTCGCAGCACGACAGCAGCAGCACGATCATCTCATCGTTGATCACCACGCGGCCATCGCGCACCTCGTCAAGCAGGCTTTCCACCACGTGGGTGAAGGCAACGATGTGATCGAGGCTGAACAATCCCGCCGAGCCCTTGATGGTGTGGGCGGCGCGGAAGATGGCGTTGATCGCCTCGGCCTGGTCGCCGGCGATGTCGATGTTGAGCAACGCGTTCTCCATGTCCTCCAGGAGCTCGCGGCTTTCGGTGATGAACGTCTGTAGCGCTTCGTCCAGGTTCATGACTAGCCCTCTGATGAATTAGCTGTGGATCAGCAGGGCGTCGCCGAAGAAGGCGCCCAGGTTGAGCATCTCGACAATCTCGACGACGGCGGGACTGTGGTTCAGCAGGCGCAGTTCGCGCTGGTCGACGGCGGCCGTGTTCTTGGCCAGCATCAGTACCTGCAGGCCTGCCGTATCGAGCTCGGTGACGCCGGACAGGTCCACTTCCAGCACGGGCGATTTGCGCAGCGCCTCCAGCACCGTCACCTTCAGATCGGCGGCGCGGTAGATCGTCAGCTCGCCGTCGATGGCGATGCGGGTAACTCCGGTGACGCCGGCGTCTTCATCCTTGCTCACGGCAGCACCAGCTTGGCCACGGCGCCGAGCAGCACCTCCGGCTTGAACGGCTTGACCACCCACGCCTTGGCGCCGGCGGCCTTGCCCTCCTCCTTCTTGCCCTCCTGCGATTCGGTGGTGAGCATGATGACCGGCGTGAAGCGGTAGTTCGGCAGCTGCTTGAACTCCTTGACGAAGGTGATGCCGTCCATGTTGGGCATGTTCACGTCGCACACCACCAGATGGATTTTCTGGCCGGTGCATTTGGACAGCGCGTCGACGCCGTCGCGGCCTTCGATGACCTCGTAGCCCGCGCCCTTGAGCGCGATGCCCACCACTTGGCGCAAAGACGCTGAATCGTCGACCACCATAATCGTTTTTGCCATGGTTTATCTACCCTATCTACCTGTGGTTCAGAAAAAAGTGATCTCGTCGGCGTCGGCGGCGACCGGCGCGGCGTGCTTGGAGCCGACATGCACCGCGTGCTCCTCGGCCATCGCATAGGTCTTCTGCAGCTCGTGCAGCAGCGGCGCCGGGTCGAGCGGCTCGAGCACGTGGTCGGCCTCGTAGCGGCCGCGGTTCTCGCGCAGCAGCGACGGCAGCAGCTCCATGTTCTCGCGCACGTGCGCCATCACCTGGCTGACGCGGTCCTGGAACTGCAGCTGCACCAGCGCCTGTCCCACCTCGCCCTGGATGCCGATGCTCTCCTGCTTGAGTAGATCGGACGACTGCACCAGCGCGTCGGTCATGGTGCGGAAGTCGGCCAGCACGGTTTCGATCATGCCCTCGGCCGATTGCATCGAGCGATCTTCCTGCTCGCTCGACTGCTCGGCCGCCTGGCTGGCGGCGAGGATGGCGCTGCTGATCAAACCGACCCGGTTGGAGATGTTGCGGCCCGTCTCGGCCGAGCGGCTCGATAGACTGCGCACCTCCTGCGCCACCACGGCGAAGCCGCGTCCCGCCGGTCCCGCGCGCGCCGCCTCGATCGCGGCGTTGAGCGCCAGCAGGTTGGTTTGCGCGGCGATGCTGGCCACGCCTTCGGCCATGTCGCGCAGCTCGCGGGTGAAGCGTTCCAGGTCCTTGATCTGCGCGAGCATGGCCTGCTTGGATGTCATCGCCGATTTCATCGACGTCACCACGGAGCCAAGCTGGGACTCGCTGCGCGTGAACACCTCGGTCATCGACGGCGCGCCCTTGCCGCCGTCCAGGCTGGCGACGTGCAGCGCGTTGTCGAGCTTATCGACGATGTTGGAAAAGCGTCCGGCCAGGTCGGCGACGGCTTCCTCCATTTGCGTGCGGGAGTTTTCAATATGGCGGCACCAGATCGGCAGCACGGCGTCGCCGAAGCGTTCGCGCCCGTCGAGATAATCGTCGACCATCGACGATCCGGCACCAGCGCCGCCGGCCGTCTGGCCGAAGGCGCACCACGCGGCGGCGGCCAGCAGCAACGCGGCCCACAGCACCGTGTACCAGCCCCACGCGCCCCACCCCGCGGCCATCGTTCCCACCGCGCCGGCGCCGGCGAGCGCAAACGGCATCACGATGCTTCTGTCTAATACAAATGAGTTTGTCTTCACTAACCGCCACCCCGCTGAGGTCTCAAAAACGTCGCCGATGGGAACGCCTGAAGGCCCAACTCTATCGCACTTGAACCGCGTTTGTTCTCATAAAGTTTAAATCCGATAAGCCGATTGCAACTTCTTGTTGCACCCACGCAACCACGAACGGAGCCTTATAGAGACTAGCAAAACGGTACTTTCACGCCTGCCGCGGCGGGCCGTCGACTCTCGACAATTTTTGACTTTCGATGTAGATTGACAAGGTTGCATAGCTGCTATGACAGCGTCGCACCCCCCACTTAAATCAAAGGAAGAACATGAAACAATATGGCGCGGAATTTTTTGGAACATTTTGGCTGGTGCTCGGCGGCTGCGGCAGCGCCGTGCTGGCGGCGGCCTTTCCCGGCGTCGGCATCGGCCTGCTCGGCGTGTCGCTGGCGTTCGGCCTGACGGTGCTGACGATGGCGTACGCCATCGGCCACATCTCCGGCTGCCACCTCAACCCGGCGGTGTCGATCGGCCTGTGGGCCGGCGGCCGCTTCCCCGCCAATAAACTGCTGCCGTATATCGTGGCGCAGGTGCTGGGCGCGATCGTCGCCGGCGGCGTGCTGTATGTGATCGCCACCGGCAAGGCCGGCTTCGACGTGGCGGGCGGCTTCGCCTCCAACGGCTACGGCGAGCACTCGCCGGGCGGCTACTCGCTGACGGCGGCGCTGGTGACCGAGGTCGTGATGACGATGATGTTCCTGCTGATCATACTGGGTGCGACCGACGAGCGCGCGCCGAAGGGCTTCGCGCCGCTGCCGATCGGCTTCGCGCTGACGTTGATCCACTTGATCAGCATCCCGGTCACCAACACCTCGGTCAACCCCGCGCGCAGCACCGGCGTGGCGCTGTACGTCGGCGACTGGGCCACCGCGCAGCTGTGGGCGTTCTGGGTCGCGCCTATCGTCGGCGCGCTGCTGGGCGCCGCCATCTACCGCTTCATCGGCAAGCCGGACACCAAGTAACCCTCTCTCCGCTGGTCCGGGCGGCACCGCCAGGACCAGCCCCTCCCCCGCGCTTTCGCGCACCACCGCACCCTCCGACGCGAAAAGGTTTACACTTCGTCGTCGGGTATTCACATCCCGGCGCCCACTACACCATCGCCGGTTGCTTCAGCCGCGCCATCGACACATGAATCAGGCATTCTTAGAACACCGGGCAAAGTACCGGGACGCCGTCACGCAACGCTACCGCGTGACCCCGGAAATGTACGACGAGGTATCGCGCCTGCTGGCGCCGATCGCCGCGCCGGTCAGCATGCGCAAGGGCGAGTACCTTCAGCGCGTCGGCGTGCTGGCGCACAGCGTGTACTGGCTGCACAGCGGCGTCGCCCGCACCGGCTTCGTCACCGACGCCGGCAACGAAGTGACCTTGTACTTCCGCACCGACGGCCAGGCCGCGGCCTCCCACGACGATCTGCTGCGCTCCAACCGCAACGAGCTGTCGCACAACTTCGTCATCGCCGAAACGGCGATCCACGGCTACCGCATCGACTGGGCCGCGCTGACCGATCTGTCGGAACGCCACGGCGTGCTGCGCGACTATTATCTGAAGGCCTCCGAGCACGGCATCATCGACCAGGGAAAGCGGCTGTACCTGAGCGTCTGCCCGGCACTGGGACGGCTGGCGGCGTTCCGGCGCGACTATCCGGGCCTGGAGCACCGCATCTCGCAGAAGGTGGTGGCGTCGTTCCTCGGCGTCACGCCGCAGTACATGTCGCAGCTGCTGCGCCAGGACGCGGCCGACAACAAACGCGGTTAGCATATGCAATAAGCGGGACGAAAAAAAAGCGTCCCCGGGACGCTTTTCCTGGACCGGTGTTGCGGTCTTATTTCTTCATGCCGGTGATCTTGTTCTGCGCGTCGACGAACACGATCTTAGGCTTGTAATCGGCGATCTGCTCTTCGGTCATCGGCGCGTAGGTGCAGATGATCAGCAGGTCGCCCAGGTGCGCCTTGCGTGCCGCCGCGCCGTTCAGCGAGATCTCGCCGGTGCCGCGCAGGCCGGGAATCGCGTAGGTCGCGAAACGCTCGCCATTGTTCACGTTATACAGATCGATATGCTCGTTCGGCAGAATATCGGCCGCCTCCAGCAGATCCATGTCGATACCGCAGGAACCCTCGTAGTTCAGATCCGCCTGCGTGACCGTGACCCGGTGCAGCTTGGCACGCAGCATAACTCGTTGCATAGACATCTTCTTCATCCCTCGATTAGTGATCATTCAAGCTTGCCAAAGTGCCTTTGCGGGACCCGGTGCAATGCGAGGGCGATATCATATCACTAGCCGGACTCATGCGGCTATTTCGGCGCCGGCGCGGGCGTGAAATTCAAGTCGCGGAAGTCGTAGCTGAAGTCCGTCTCGGTCGAAATCGGCGCCATCTTCATGCGCTCGATGCTGCCGTCCGGGTTCAGCGCGAACGTCACGTAGGCGTCGGCGTTGAAGCTGCGCTCCTTCCAGCGGACGATGAAGGTGTCGTGCTGGAAGTGTTCCAGTACCCCCGTCAGGTCCGGCGTACGGGCGAAGCGCATCACGCGCTTGCCGCCTTCGGCGGCGATGGTGACCTTGCCGTACCACGGGTCCTCATACGCGCCGTCGTAGGACGCCAGCGGCAGCGACGGCGACGACCTGGCGGCGCGCGCCGTGTGCTCCTTGCCCAGGCGCTCCAGCTCCTCCTTGTGGGCCGCCGCTTCCTGCTCGGCGTACAGCTTGATCCAGTCGCTGGCCGGCACCTTCAGGTACTGGTCGAGGATGCGCCAGTACAGCGCCGCCATCGCCGGTCCGTTTTCGGCGTTGGTCAGGATCGCGATGCCCAGTTTTTCCTCGGGCACCATCAGCACCGTCGAATAGAATCCCACCAGCGCGCCGCCGTGCATGGCGATCTTGCGGCCCTTGTAGTCGCGCAGACTGAAACCCAGGCCATAGGCGGAGAAGTTGGGCTTGGTCGCCGCCAGCGCCGGTTTCGGCTCGCGGATGCGCATCGGCGTTTGCTGGGTCCACATCTCGGCCAGCTGCTTGGCGCTGATCAGTTGCTTGCCGTCCGGCGTCTTGCCGTCGTTGAGCAGTAAATTCATCCAGCGCGCCACGTCCTCGGCGCTGGTGTTGAGGCCCACCGCGCCGACCGCGTTCGGCACCGGGATCGGCTTGACCACCACCGGCTTGTCATTGACCTTGCTGTGCGGCGCCGCGTAGTCGGCGCTGGCCAGCATCGCGGCCACGCTGGTGGTGCTGCCGTTCATGCCCAGCGGCGCCAGGATGCGGTCGCGGATGGCGTCGCCCCACGGCTTGCCATCCTTCTCGGCGATGATCTTGCCGGCGACGATGTAGAGCAGGTTGTCGTAGGCATAGCTGTTGCGGAAGCTGGTGGCCGGCTTGATGTAGCGCAGCCGCGAGATGATCTCGTCGGTGCTGAAGCTGGTGGTCGGCCACCACAGCAAATCGCCCGCGCCCAGACCCAGGCCGCTGCGGTGCGTGAGCAGGTCGCGCACCGTCATCGCGCCGGTGACGTAGGCGTCATACATCTGGAAGCCCGGCAGGTGCTTGGTCACCGGATCGTCCCAGGCGATCTTGCCCTCGTCGACCAGCATCGCCAGCGCGGCGGCTGTGAAGGCCTTGGAGTTGGAGGCCACCTCGAACAGCGTCTTGGCGTCGACCGGCTTGGGCCCGCCCAGCTTGCGCACGCCGTAGCCCTTGGCCGCGACGACCTTGCCATCCTTGACGATGGCGATGGCCATGCCGGGCACGCCGAAGGTCTTGAGGGCGCGGTTGACGTCGGCGTCGAGGTCGAAGGCGGGGACGGCCGCCGTCGCGGTTGAGGTGGCGCTAGCGGTTGTCGTGGCGGCGGCGCCGGCGTCCTGCGCGGCGAGCACCGTGCAGGATGCCGTGCAAAACGCCGCCATCAGCGCGGCCGCCGCATAGTTACGGGAGAATTTCATCATTTATTCAGTTTGAATTGTTTGTCGACCGAGGCTTGTGTCACCGGATGATAGTGGTCGCGCGCCTTGGCGTAGACGGCGCGCGCCCAGTCCTTGTCGGTCGGGTTCTTCAGCAGAGCGCTATACAGCGGCACGACGAATTTCTGCCGGCCCACGCTCATGAGGAATTTGTTGAGCGGTTCGCGCACGTTGTAGCCAGCCTTGACGGAGCCCAGATAGAAACGGTACGCGATCTCGTTGTTGCCGCTCTTGGCCAGGCCGAACGCCTGGTCCAGCTCCTGCATCTGCGCGGCGCTCGCCTTGCCCTCGATATCGTTCAGGAAGTGCATCCACTCGAGCGCGATCCAGCCCTTGCCGCCCAAATCGGCGGTCGGCAGCTCGCCCTTGAGCCACGCGGCGCGCTGCGCGTCGAGCGCGGCCAGGCGCGGCGAAACCGCGCGCACGGCGGTGGCGGGAATGCCGGCGCCGTACAGCCAATCCTCCAGCTCCGCCTGCGGCATGTACTCGGGGTGCGCGTCGAGCAGGTTCTTTTTCAGGTAGTCGACGAATTCCTCGGTGGTGGCGGACTTGAACGCGTGCTGGTCGAACCAGCCGCGCAGGAAGGGATCGAACACCTCGCGTCCGGCGCGCTGCTCGATGGTGCGCAGGAACCACGCGCCCTTCGGATAAATCAGGCCGCCGTCGGCGTAGGTCGACGGGTCGGTGTCCGGGCCGCGCGTGGACAGCGCCTGCTTGGAGGCCGGTACCGTCAGCAGCGACACCAGCGCCTCCTCCTGCTCGACCTGCAGGTTCATCTCGGCGATCTCGGGGCCGTAGATCTTTTCGACGATGCGGGTGGTGACGTAGGTGGTGAAGCCCTCGTTGAGCCACATGTGCTTCCACGAGGCGTTGGTCACCAGGTTGCCCGACCACGAGTGCGCCAGTTCGTGGGCGATCAGGTCGACCAGGCTGCGGTCGCCCGCGATCATGGTCGGGGTGAGGAAGGTCAGGCGTGGATTTTCCATGCCGCCGTAAGGGAAGGACGGCGGCAGCACGATCATGTCGTAACGCTCCCACCGGTAGGGGCCGTACAGGCTCTCGGCGGCGCTGATCATCTTCTCGGTGTCGGCCAGCTCGCTGGCGGCGGCCTCGATGCGGGCCGGTTCGGCGTAGACCGCCGAGCGCGGACCGAGCTTGCGCACCTCGATCTCGCCGATGGCGATGGCCAGCAGGTACGAAGGAATCGGCTGCGCCATCTTGAACTTCCAGCCGCCGTCGCCGGTGGCGGCGGGGTCGTTGTCGGCGCTCATCAGGACGCGCAGGCCGGCCGGCGCGTCGATGCGCGCGCTGTAGGTGAAGCGCACGGCGGGCGTATCCTGCACCGGCGCCCACGAGCGGGCGTTGATATCCTGCGACTGGCTGAACATGAACGGGCGCTTGCCCGACATGGTCTGCGCGGGCGACATCCACTGCAGCGCGGCGGCCGACGGCGCGGTGCGGTAGTAGACGCGCACCTTCTGCGGCTGGAACGGCAGCGCGATGCGCAGCGCCCGGCCCTTCTGCACATCGAGCTTGTCGAGCATGAAGGAGGCCGAGGTCCAGCGCCCGTTCGGATTGAGCACCTGCACCTTGGCGATATTAAGTTCGTTCGTGTCGAGCACCAGGGTGCGGGCCGACTTGTCGATCCAGTTCAGGGTCAGCTCGGCGTAGCCGCCCAACGTCTTGCGGCCGAAATCGGCCTTCAGGTCCAGATACAGGTCGCTGGTGCGGACCTGATCGTAGCGCGCGTAGCTCAAAGGGTCGGCGTGGGCGGCAAGCGACATCAGTGCGGTAAGCACCAACGCGGACAGTGTCTTCTTGATAGGCATGGTGATCTTTTCAATGTTGGTCTGAAGCGCGATGCAGAATATCACAGCCATGTAACAGGCATGTGTGCGGCCGCCAACGGGAGCAGCGGGCGGCTGTGCTAAAATACGCGCCGTAATTGGGGAGTAGTCGGCTTGCGCCTCCCGGCGCAGGAACCTGTATCAACATAATCGGTCCGCAGACCGTGGTGCAGGTGGTTGAAAAACTTGACGAGACCATGATCGAGGGGCGGCCATGATGGGCCGGAGTCGCGCCTGGATCATTGGTTAATCGTTTCCGGCCCGCGTACTTCTTACCTCCTCATGGAAGCATTCCTCGTCTCCACCGGCATTGTCGCTCTCGCAGAAATCGGCGACAAAACCCAGCTGCTCGCTTTCGTCCTGGCCGCCAAATTCCGTCGTCCCCTGCCCATCATCGCCGCGATCTTCATCGCCACCATCGCCAACCACGCGTTCGCGGCGGCCATCGGCACCTGGATCACCGGCCTGCTGGGGCCCGACACCTTGCGCTGGGTCCTGGGCGCGTCGTTCCTGGCGATGGCCGTATGGACGCTGGTGCCCGACAAGCTCGATGACGAGGACACCCGGCTGGCGGGCTACGGCGTGTTCATGACCACCCTGATCGCCTTCTTCGTCGCCGAGATGGGCGACAAGACGCAGGTCGCCACGGTGGCGCTGGCGGCGCGCTACGACGCGCTGATCGCCGTCGTCTGCGGCACCACGCTCGGCATGATGATCGCCAACGTCCCGGCGGTCTACCTTGGCGACAGGATCGCCAACCGGGTCTCGCTCAAGCTGGTGCACGGCATCGCCGCCGCCGTCTTCGCGGTGCTGGGCGTGGCGACCTTGCTGGGCGCCGGCGCCAGCCTCGGCGTCTAACCCCGGGGGTCAAGTCTGTCATTCGGACACGGCCCCATCTGTCAACGGCCAAGTAGGGTTGAGCTCGTGTCCGAATGCCAGACTTGACCCCGACGGTTGAGACGGGTTAGCGGGCTTGCGCGCCGTCGGCCAAAGCGGCGCTGGCGGCGGTTTGCGTGACCCAGATCGGTGCCGACCATAGGATCTTGCCATCGTTCTGCGTCACCTTGGCGTAGTAGAAATGCTCGCCGGCGGCGGGCGTGATGGTGGTGGTGGCAGTGGTTGAGAGCTGCGTGACCGTGCCGTTGCGGCCAGGGACGCCCTCGTACACGCGCACCGACGATACCGTCTTGCCGCCGGCGCTGGCGAAGTTGGCCACCAGCTTGAGCGGGCCGCTGTTGGTGATGCGCTCGTCCATCATGCGGCCATTGCCGGTCAGGATAAGCTGCGAGCCCTTGTCCATCGTCGCGTAGACGCGGCGCGCCTTGATGGCGGCGATCATGCTGGCCGACGTCAGCGCGGTGCCGTTCGGGATCAGCACCCCGGTGCGGTTGGTGTAGGACGCGCCCCAGTTGGCGCAGTGGTTGTCCTGATTGGTGGAGAAGGCGACGTGGAAGCCCGCTTCCAGCGCCTTGTTGCACGCGCCCTCGTAGGTGCTGCGGCTGGTCTCCGTTTCGCTGGTGTTGGTCGAGAAGGCCGAGGTGTTGAGCACTTCGCACATCGCCATCGCCTGGTCGCCGTCGGCCGTGTAACCGAGCGCCGTGCCGTTGACGATGAACTGGCCGGAACTCGACGGATGGTTGAACTGCCCCACCCAGCCGCGCTGGCGCATCAACGTGTACAGCGCGGCGTAATCGTTCTTGGTGGTCTGAGTGTCAGCCAGCAGTTGGCCGCTGCCGTTGCTCTCCCAGCCCAGCAATTCGGTGGCGTTGAAGATGTTCAGGTGGCCGCCGTTGTTGATCACGCCCCATTCCAGGCCATACATGCCGAGGAAGCCCGGATTGGCGCTGTTGTAGTTGGCGGCCGCCGTCAGGCCCGATTGGAACAGCGCCTTCGCCACCGCCGGATCGGCCGTGGTTTTGGTGCCGTCCGAGCCGTCGTACATGTGGTTGTGCTCCGACGCCATCAGGAAATCGAGGCCCTTCCCTTTTGCGTAGGCGTAGGCGTCGGCCGGGCCGAACGCCGCGCTTTGCGGATTCTGCGCGCCGGTGCAGCTGGACAGCGCGCCGCCGCCGTCGCTATGGTTGGTCTGGCTGTGCAGATTGCCAAGGTAGATGGTGTACGGCAGCGAGGCCGTCGCCGCCACCGAGGTGGTGGTGGCACCGTCGTCCATCGCGGATTCGGTCGTGGCGACGCCCGACTTGCCCTTGCCGTCCACGCGCTGGCGCGACACCGGCAGCGGCGCGAAGGCCGGCATGGCCTGCGCCACGCGCTTGCCCACGCCGATCTCCCAGCTTTGTTCGACCTCCTCGTCGCCGTCGCTGGCACGCATCCGCACCTGGTACACGCCGTCCGACAGGATCACGCCTTCGCCACGGCCGTCCCAGGCGACGCGGACGTCGACCTGCTTGTCGGCCAGCGCGCGGCTGCCCTTCCACTGCTGCACGGTCACGCCATCGGGACTGACCACCTCCAGCGTCCAGCCGACCGTCTTGGCCCGATCCAGGAACGGGTAGTCGAACGACAACGTGAACGTGCGCGCCTCCGGCAGCTCGGACGTGGCCTTGGCGTCGGCCAGGAACGGCGCGTGCAGCGTCGCCTCGAATTCCTGGTGATCGGCCTTGGACGCCTGCGCCGCGCCGGCGAAGCCGGCGGACAGCATCAGCGTATATATCAACTTCGACATCAACTTCGATAGCGGCGCGAACTTGTTCATGTCATCTTCTTTCAGCGGTTGGAAATCCTAAAATTCTGCCAACTATGCATGACTGGAATATGACCAACAAATTCGATTTTTTATTGTCTATTCAGACATTACCGCACTAAATTGAGTAAACCATTACAGTCGTTCCTCCTCGGGAATAGCCAGCCGCGCGGGCAGGCGCAGTTCGACCTGGTGGGTCATGCCGGTGTCGACCAGCGCGATCACCTGTTCATGCTGCGGCACGCCGTCGACCGTCAGCACCGGCACCGCGCTGGCGCCGGCGCCGGCGCCGTCATCGTGCAGCACGCGGATCACGTACGACGATGTCTCGTAACGGTAGGTCAGCGTGAAGCTGTTCCAGCCGGCCGGCATGCGCGGGGCCAGCGTCAGTTGCCGCGCCCCGCGCGTCAATCCAAGCAGGGACTCGATGATCAGGCGGTACATCCAGCCCGAGGAGCCGGTGTACCAGCTCCAGCCGCCGCGCCCCACATGGGGCGCCACCGCGTAGACGTCGGCGGTGACCACGTACGGCTCGACCTTGTACTTGGCCGTGCCCTCCGCCGTCCCGCCGTGCATGACCGGGTTGATCATGCGCGCCAGTTCCCAGGCCCGCTCGGTGTCGCCCAGGCGGGCGAACGCCATCGCGGTCCAGATCGCGGCGTGGGTGTACTGGCCGCCGTTCTCGCGCACACCGGGCACATAACCCCGGATGTAGCCGGGGTTCGGACCGGCCTTGTCGAACGGCGGATCGAGCAGCTGGATGATGCCCGAGTCGCGCCGCACCAGGCGCTGGTTGACCTGCTCCATGGCGCCGCGCACGCGCGCCGGATCGGCGGCGCCGGACAGCACGCCCCAGCTCTGCGAGATCGAATCGATCTGGCATTCCTCGTTGGTGTGCGAACCGAGTGGCGTGCCGTCGTCGAAATAGGCGCGGCGGTACCACTCGCCGTCCCACGCGTTCAATTCGACGTTGGCGGCCAGCTTCCTGGCCTCCTCGCGGCATTCGGACGCGAACACCGTGTCGTCCTTCATGTCGGCGACGTCGGCGAAGCGCTGCAGCACCTCGCACAGGAAGAAGGCCAGCCAGACGCTCTCGCCCTTGCCATGCTCGCCCACCTTGTCCATGCCGTCGTTCCAGTCGCAGGAGCCGATCAGCGGCAGGCCGTGTTCGCCGAAGCGCAGGCCGTGGCGGATCGCCTGCACGCAATGCTCGTACAGCGTGCCGCTCCGGCTCGAGCGGCCAGGCATGTCGTAGTAGGAGTCCTCCTCCGGCTTGACGGGGCGCCCTTCCAGGTAGGGCAGGTTTTCCTCCAGCACGCTCATGTCGCCGGTGCTGGCGACATAGCGCCAGGCGCCCAGCGGCAGCCACAGATAATCGTCCGAGCAGTGCGTGCGCACGCCACGGTCCGACGGCGGATGCCACCAGTGCTGGACGTCGCCCTCGATGAACTGGTGGGCGCCGCACAGCAGCAACTGGTCGCGCAGCAGGTGCGGCTGCGTGTGGATGGTCGCCATCGCGTCCTGCAGCTGGTCGCGGAAGCCGAACGCGCCGCCGGACTGGTAGTAGCCGCTGCGCGCCCAGATGCGGCAGGCGATGGTCTGGTACATCAGCCAGCCGTTGGCGATGACATCGAGCTCCGGTTCGGGCGTCTCGATGCGCACCGCGCCCAGGGTCTTTTCCCAGTGCGCGTGAACGGCGGCCAGCGCCTCCTGCGCGGCGCCGGCGCTGCGGTGTTTTTGCACCATGCTGCTGGCGTCGGCGTTGCGGCGGCCGGCCACACCGAGCACGAAGACGATCTCGCGCTCCTGGCCCGGCAACAGGTCGAACGGCGCCTGGATGGCGGCGCAGGCGTCGAGGCCCGCGCCGACCTTGCCGGACAGGCGCGCGCGGCGCAACGCGGTCGGCGCGGCCAGCGAGCCGTTACGGCCGAGGAATTCGCCTCGGTCGCCGGTGATCGAGCGCAGGCCGGCGTCGCAGTTGAAGAACGCGACGCGGCCGGTGAACTCGGTGTTGTACGGATTGCGGGCGAACATGGCGCCGCTGACCGGATCGACCTCGGTGAGGATGTGCATGCCGGACTTGGAACGCATATCGCCCAGCACCCATTCGACATAGCCGGTGGCGGTCAGCTTGCGCGTTACCAGGGTGTCGTTGCGCACCTTGAGCACCGTGTACTTGATCGGCGCGTCGGTCGAGACGAAGGTCGTCATCTCGGTGGCGATGCCGTTCTCGCTATGTTCGAACACGCTGTAGCCGAAACCGTGGCGCGTGACATAGTCGCCGCTGCCGCGCGCGGGCAGCGCGGCGGGGGACCAGAACTCGCCGGTCTGCTCGTCGCGCAGATAGAACGCTTCGCCGCTGGCGTCGCTGACCGGATCGTTATGCCATGGCGTCAGGCGATATTCATGCGCGTTCTCGTGCCAGGTGTAGGCCTGGCCGCTTTCCGAGATCACCGTACCGAAGTGCGGATTGGCCAGCACGTTGGACCAGGGCGCCGGCGTGCGCTGGCCCTCGCTGGTGGTGATCACGTATTCGCGGCCGTCCGGCGTGAAGCCGCCGATGCCGTTTTCCAGCATCAGCGGGAGCGCGGGGCGAAGCGGCGGCACGGTGGTGCCGTAGTCGCCGCGACCGTCCGCCAGCAACGGCGGCATGCGCATCGACTGCGGGCCGGGACGCTTGACCTGCTCGGCCAGCGAACCGCGGCTGTCGCTGAGGATGGCGCGCGCCACCGACTGCAGCAGGATCCGGTCCTCGTTGGAGATCTGGTCGGCCAGGCGCACGAAGATGCCGCCCGGACGGTCGACCGCCTGGGCGTCGATGCCGGAGGCGATCAATCCCATGATCTGTTCATGCAGCAGCTGGCGGTATCCCGACTGATCCTCGTACCAGATGACCAGGTCGACCACCAGGCCTTTGAGGCGCCAGTAGGCGTGCGCCTGGACCATCTGGCGCACTAGATCGATGTTGGCCGGGTCCTTGATCTGCAGCAGCACGATCGGCAAATCGCCGGAGATCGCGTACGCCCACAGGCCGGACTGGCCGCGCTGGTTCTTGACCAAGGTGCCGACGTCGGCGCGCAGCGCGGCGTTCGGATAGATGACCGAGTTGGCCAGGCGGCCGTACAGTTGCCCGTCCGCCTCGCTGGCGTTAAGCTGGCGCAGCACGACCTGACTGTGGGTCCACGCCAGTTCGAACACGCGGTCGGCCAGATGCCTGTCCTGGTATTTGTCGACCAGATGCAGCGCGGCGTCGCGCTGCTCTGTCATGCCGGTGACGATATCGACGGTCGCCGTCTGGTCGGGCTTGAGCGTGATGGTGTAGCGGATCGCCACCACCGGATCGAGCACCGAGCCTTCGGCGCCGCTCAACGGGCCGCTTTCGAGCAGCGCGCGCGGCGCGGCGGCGGTGTTGCCGCGGCCGAGGAAGCGCGAACGGTCGGTCTCGAACGACACCGCGACGACCGGCGCGTCGTGCACCGTCATCGAATGCATCAAATACGGCATGGCCTCGTTGGCGCCGCGCGGACGGCGCGTGCACAGGATCGCCCGCTGGTCGCGCAGGATCTCGGTCTGCACGAACAGCTTGCTGAACGCCGGGTGGGCGGCGTCGGCCGCCGCCGGCGCCATCACCACCTCGGCGTAGCTGGTCACCTCGATGGTGCGCACGGTGTCGCTCTTGTTGGTGATGCGGGTGCGGCGCAGTTCGATGTCGTCTTCCGGCGAGACCACGATTTCCGTGTACAGCTCCAGGCCACGGTCGGAGCGGCGGAACTCGGCGCGTCCTTCCGAGAAGATCACTTCGTATTTGCGCGGATCGACCAGGGTCGGTTGATAGGTGGTGGACCAGAACTGGCCGTCGTCCAGGTCGCGCACATAGCAGAAATTGCCCCAGTTGTCGCGGGTGCTGTCTTCGCGCCAGCGCGTCACCGCCAGGTCGCGCCAGCGGCTGTAGCTGCCGCCGGCGTTGGTGACCATGACGTGATAGCGGCCGTTCGACAGCAGCTGGGTTTCCGGCACCGGTGTGCTGTGCTGGGTGAGCACGCGCATCGGCGCGGCCTGCTGATCGGGCACGGTCGTCCGCAACGCCGCCAGCTCGGTGGTGTTGGAGTAGAAGGCGCCGGCCTGCGGGCTGCGTTCCTGCAGCACCAGCAAGGTCGATTGCAGCAGCGGATCGGATTCGAAGCGGCGCTGCATCGGCCGGTCGTGCAGCAGATAGCTGAGCGACAGCAGTCCCATGCCCTGATGGTGGACCATGAACGAACGCACCACGGCGCAGCTCTGGCCGCGCGGCAGGCGCGAGGCGGTGTAGTCGATCGCCTCGAAGAAGCCGTAGCGTCCCATGAAGCCCAGACCCGCCATCTTCTGCAGGTTCAGGCAGGCCGCTTCCGGCTGCACCATCAATCCCATCATGGTGGCGTAAGGCGCGATCACTAGGTCGTCGGCCAGGCCGCGCTTCAGGCCCAGACCGGGAACGCCGAAGGCGCGGTACTGGTAATTGAGGCTGGCGTCGACGGTGTTGTAGCCGGATTCGGAGATCCCCCACGGCACGCCGCGGCGCTTGCCGTAGTCGATCTGCGCGTCGATAACGGCGTTGTAGGTCTGGTCCAGCAAGGTGCTCGGATAGTTCGGCATCACCAGCAGCGGCATCAGGTACTCGAACATCGAGCCGCTCCAGGACAGCAGCACCGGCTTGCCGGCGACGATGCACAACTGGCGGCCCAGCGCGAACCAGTGGTCCTGCGGCAGCTGGCCCTGGGCGATGGCGATGAAGCTGGCCAGGCGCACTTCCGACGCCAGCAAATCGTAGTAGCTGGCGTCGAGGCGGCGTTCGCTGACGTTGTAGCCGATCGCCAGCAGATTGGTGGTCGGGTTGTACAGGAAGCCGTATTCCATCTGGGCGAACGCACAGCTGCGCTGCGCCAGTTCGGCCAGCACGCGCATGCGTTCGTGCGCGGCCGCGCTGCCCTGCTCAAGCAACTGCGCCAGTTGCTGCTGGCGTTCGCGCTCGGCCGGGGCCAGGTCGGTCACGGGAATGGCCGCCGTGGCGTGGGACAGGCTGGCCAGTTCGCGCAGGGTGGGCATGCGTGTCATGCTGGTGTCGAAGACGGTATCGGACGACAGATTGACCCATGGCGCCAACAGCGCCAGCTCGTCGAGGGCGGCATGGCTTTGCCGCACCAGCGAGGCGCTCCACATCGCGGCGTCGCTTTGCGGTTCGACCTGCGCGTGCAGCGCTTCGGCGGCCTGCGCGGCCAGGGCCAGCCATCCGTTGAGCTGCTGCAGATGGGTGGTATCCGGCTTCGCGGCCAGTAGCGCCAGCAGCGGCGCCAGATCCGGCGGCGTGGCGACGGCTTCTGCGCCCGGGTTCGCGATGGATGGCGCGGCGCCGTCGCCGGAGCCATCGGCGTTGGCGGCGGCCGCGATCACGGTTGCGACGCTGGTGGCCGGTGCGCTGGCGGCGGCCGCTTCGTTGAGCGTCTCCTCCAGCACACGCACGGTGGCCAGCATGCCGTCGATGATCTGCGGGCCGAGGATCGGCTGGTCGAACATGCCGGTCAGGCCGGGCTGCAAAGTCAGCAGATGGCCCGCCAGATTACCGCTATCGACCGTCGAAATATAAATCGGGTGCAGCGGCTTGAGGGTCTGCGTGTCGTACCAGTTGTAGAAGTGGCCCTGGTGGCGCTCCAGCTTGTCCATCGCATCGAGCGTGGCGCCGGTGCGCGCGATCAGCTGCGACACCGTGATGTAGCCGAAGTCGCAGGCGCTCAGGTTGGCCAGCAGCGCCATGCCGATATTGGTCGGCGAGGTGCGGTGGGCGATGACCTGTACCGGATGCTCCTGCATGTTATCGGGCGGCAGCCAGTTGTCGTCGGGGCCGACGAAGCGGTCGAAATAGGCCCAGGTGCGGCGCGCCAGCTTATGCAGGAACACGTTCTGGTCCGGCGACAGTTGCGCGTCCTTGCGCTTGATCGGACGGCTGATCCAGTCCGCCACGGCCGGCGCCACCAGCCACGCCAGCAGGAACAGCGCGGACGGCGCCAGGCTGGCGGGACGCCAGCCGAGCAGCATGCCGCCGACGAACAGCGCCAGCACCGGCGCCGGCCACATTCTGATCCAGGTGCTGGCGTTGCCGGATGCCGCGCGCGACAGCGCCGAGGCGCGCCACTCGAGCATGTGACGGTGCGACACCAGCATGCGGTAGACGCTGCGGACGATCGCGTCCAGGCTGAAGTAAGCTTCGTACGGCAGGAACACCAGCATCAACACCGCGTGCGAGAACTGCAGGCCGGTACGGCGCACGGTGGCGCGCAGATGCTGGCTCCATAGGGTGTCCTTGGGACGGTGCAGCATGTCGTGCAGCGCGCTGACGAACGGCGGCAGGAAGATCACGGTCAGCACCGCGCCGGTCCACAGCCACGGGTCGGGCAGCCAGCGCCAGGCGACGATCAGCGACAGCACCAGCGCCGGCGCGGTCAGGCTGCGGCGCAGATTGTCGAACAGCTTCCAGCGCGACAGCAGCGATAGCGGGTTCTTCTCGCGTTTGCGGCCGGGTCCCGGCACGCGGCCGAACAGCCACGAGATCAGCTGCCAGTCGCCGCGTATCCAGCGCTGGCGGCGGCTGACGTCATCGCTGTAGCGGCTCGGATATTCTTCATAAAGTTGTGCGTCGCTCAGCAAGCCGGCGCGCAGATAGCAGCCTTCCAGCAGATCGTGGCTGAGCACCTGGTTGTCGGGCAGACGGTGTCCCAATACCTGCTCGAAGACGTCGACATCGTAGATGCCCTTGCCGATGAAGGAGCCTTCCAGGAACACGTCCTGGTAGACGTCGGAGACGGTGCGGGTGTAGGGGTCGATGCCCGGTTCGCCGCCGCACAGTTTTTCGTAGTGCGAGGCGTTCTCGCTCGGCAGGCTGACGGCCACGCGCGGTTGCAGGATGCCGTAGCCTTCAACCACGCAGCCGCGCGCCGCGTCGACGCGCGGGCGGTTCAGCGGATGCATCATGGTGGCGATGAACTGCGCGGCCGCGTCGCGCGGCAGCTGGGTGTCGGTATCGAGCGTGATGACGTACTTGATGCTTTCGAGCTGGCTGACATCGCCGACGACCACGGAGAATTTGTCGCGCGCGCCGCCGCGCAGGAAGCGGTTCAGGTCCTGCAGCTTGCCGCGCTTGCGCTCATAGCCCATCCACGAGCCCTCCTGCGGATTCCACAGGCGCGGGCGGTGCAGCAGCAGGAAAGGCGCGGCCGGATCGCCGCTCGGATGGACGGCGTACTTGCGGTTGAGTTGTTCGATCCGGTACTGCATCTGCTCGAGCAGCGCGGCGTCGCCCGGCAAGGTCTCGGCGGGGGCGTCGGCGAAATCGGTCAGCAGGCAAAACACCAGGTTGGGATCGCGGTTGGCGAGGAAGCGCACTTCCAGCTGTTCGCACAGGTCCTCGATGTTGTCCTTGCTGTAGGCCAGTGTCGGCACCACCACCAGCGCCCTGCCCTCGACGGGAATGCCGTCGTCGAGGTCCATGCGCGGCAGCGGGTTGGGATGGGTGACCTGCGTGGTCACCCAGTTGACGAGGCTCAGCGCCAGCTGGCTGCTGCCCAGCAGCGCCAGCACGCCCAGCGCCACCAGCACGATGCCGTTCACGCCGTGGAAGGCTGCGCGTTCGAGCAGCAGCGCGGTGGCGACGAAGGTGATGGCGGCGATCGCGCCCAGATAGGACGTCAGCGGCGAGGCGCCCGACGTGTGGCGGAACACCTCGCGCCACGGACGGCGCATGCCGGCCTGCTTTTCCAGCGCGGGCAGGCCGCCGCCGATCAGATAGAATCCGACGTGGCTGTGGCGCTCATCGCCGCTGTTGGCGTGCGCCACGGCCAGTTGCAAGGCCTGCTGCGCCACTTCCACCTCCGACAGGCGCGAGTGCTTGGCGATCTTCTCGACCGAATGGCGGTACTGGTCGCGGGTGGCGAATTCCATGCGGCCGTAGACGCCGGCCGGGTCCTGGCGCAAGGTCTGTTCGACCACGCTCATGGTCTCGACGAACTCTTGCCAGTCCATGGTGCCCAGGCAGCGCAGGCTGCCGATGCTGTTGGCGATCGAGACCTGCTCGGCCGCCTGCTGCTGGATCTCGGCCTGGATCTGCTGCTCGATGGTCTGGCCCGATTCGGCCAGGCGGTGCGTGATCCACGACAGCGCCAGCGTCAGCGCCGAGCTTTGCCCCTGCAGGCGGCGCGCCAGCTCGGCGACGAAGGCGCTGGTGATCGGCGGATTCGAACGGGCCATGTCGGCCACCATCAGAATCAGGCCGCTCGGATTTTTTTCCACCACCTCGGTCATCTGGTCGGCCCAGCTGTTGGCCAGGTCGCGGTCGGCGCGGTTGTCGGCCACGCGCACGGCCACGCGGCGCAGGTTCTCGATCAGCGCGAGACGCAGCATGATCGGGATCGCCCACAACTCGCCCAGCTTGAGCGGCGCGATCTCCTGGTACGCGACGACGAAGCGGCACAGCGATTCGGGATCGACGCGGCCGTCGCCGTGCGAGATGATCTCCAGCGCCAGCTTGTAGACGCGCGGGCAGCCCTCCGGCGCGCCGCGGCTCAGGCGCGGCAGTTCCTTGCTGTAGTCCTTCGGCAGGTGGCGGCGGGCGATGCGGATCTGCTCTTCGATCAGGTAGAAGTTATCGAGCAGCCATTCTGAGGCGGGCGTGATCTGCCGGCCGGCCTTGACGGCCTCGGTCAGTTCGTCGCAGGTTGTGTTGATGAAGTCGGCGTTTTCCGACAGGCGCGACAGCAATTGGTCGGGGCCGCCGCGCGTGCTCAGTTCGTGGTGGGCCGCCAGCGTTCTGCCGTGCGCGCCCATTTGCGCAGCGCTGAAGAGCTCGGCGCGTAAGGGCAAGTCTTCGTCATCTTCGTCGGAGACCAGGGAGGCGGTGGTCGATTCGCGGAAGCCGAGCGTCATCTCGGGCATCAGGGGATTGGTCTTTTTCAAGTTATACCTCGCTATGTTGCATGCGAGACGCGGCCGCGCTCCGGCTGCGGGCGCGACGAATCTGCGAATGGGAAATTATGTGCTAAGGCATCGTACTGGGGCGCACGAAAGGGGACTGTACGCTGACGTACATACAGCGGCGAGTGGTGGATTTGGGGCAAAGAAAAGGGCCGTGGCGGCCCTTGGGGTGGCTTGCAGTTTTGCGGTGTCGTCGCGTCCGCCGCGGGCGGTGTTGGCGGCGCGTGGCGGATTACGGCGTGCCGCCCAATCCACCCCACGTGTCTCCGTGGATACGCCTAACGCGCACAGTCACGCGGCCAACGCCAGGCCACCGGTGAGGCTGTACGCCTGGTCGTGTCCAAGGCGGCGCAGGCATTGCGTGGCTTTCATGCTGCGATTGCCGCTGCGGCAGAAAAACACCAGCGGCCGCCGCTCCTCGCGCAACCATACGCTGGCTTGTCCCGCCAGACGGCTCAACGGCACGCTATGCGCGACGCGGCCTCCCGGACCGGGCACAACGGTGGCGGCGAATTCATACGCCTCGCGCACGTCGATCAACACCGCGTCCGGATGCGCGCTCAAAAACGCGTCGAGCTCGGCGCTATCGAGTTGCATGCCGGACGGCGTGGCTAGTTGCGTCTCGGCAGTCAACATTGCCGGCGGATGCTTGGCCATGCTCGCGCAGAATTGATTGTGATCGTCGCGCGTTGGACACAGCAAGGTGCGCGGCCCGCTAACGGCCCGCAGCGCCTCGTCCCGCGCACCCGCGCTGAACGCGAAGCGAACAGCGGAGGCTGGCAAGCGGTCGCCATCGGCGGTCCCGAGCAGATACGCGCGCGTCGCGTTGCCCGCGCCGACGGCCATGCTCGCCAGCACTTGCGCGCCGAGCGTGATCGCGGGCGCGCCCGCGCCGTCCTCCAACACCACCAGCGGCGCCGGCGCGGCGGCCGGCCAACCGAACTGGTCCACGACACCGCCGGCATAGTGATCGCCCAAGGCCTCCACCAGCGACTGGCGCCCGGTGTCGGGCGCGGTGCCGACGACGGCCAGCACCCGATAGTTCTGGCAGCGCACATACGAGGCGATGCGCGGCGTCAGCTCCGGCAATGGATCGATGACCACGCAAGCGCCGCTGGCCGCGTCCAGCAGCAGCCAGCTGCACGCGCCTTCGACGCCCAGCTGCAGCAAGCCGTCGTGCGGCACGGCGGCACTTTCGGATGGGATCAGGCAACTGGCGCGCAGCGCGGCGCCGCAGCGCTCGATGCGGGCACAGGCGGCGGCGATGGTCTCCTCGTCGGCCAGCGGGCCGAAGGACATGCGGATGGCGCCGGCGCTGCGCCACAGCGGCACGCCCATCGCGTCGAGCACGTAGCTGGGCGCCGCCTTGGCCGACGAGCAAGCGCTGCCGGCGCTGACGCGCACCTGGGCCGCGTCGAACACGTCCATCAACTCGCGGCTCGACAAGCCGGGCACGGAGAAGTTGAGCGTGGTCGGCAACGCCTTGTCGAACGGATTGTTGAACACCACGCCGGGCAAGGCGGCGCGCAGGCTGTCGGCCAGCCGCGCGCGGAAAGCCCACAGCTCGTCGTGGCTGCGGAAGGTATCGCCACGTTCGAGCGCGGCCAGCACCACGCCCAGCGCGGCGATGCCGGCCATGTTTTCGGTGCCGGAGCGCTGGCCCGACTCCTGGCCGCCGCCCATGATCAGCGGCGTGAACGGCGCGCCGGCGCGCACGTACAACATGCCCACGCCTTTGGGCGCGTACAGTTTGTGGCCGGAAAATGGCGCGTAGTCGATGCGGGTGGCGGCCAGGTCCAACGTCAGCTTGCCCAGCGCCTGCACGCAATCGACCATCCAGTAGGCGGCCGTGCCGGTTTCCTTGATGACCGCTTCGATACCGTCCAGGTCGCTGACGACGCCGGTTTCATTGTTGGCGGCCATGGTGCAAATCAGCGCGGCCGAGCCGGCCACTTGCCGCAGCAGCGCCAGGTCGTGGGCGCCGGCCGCGTCGACCGGCAATTTGTGCAGGGTCAGATTCAAGCCCAGCAGCCGGTTCCAGTGCGCCAGGCTTTCCGGCACGGCCTTGTGTTCGGTGGCGCCGTAGACCAGCAGGCTGCCGATGGCCTCGCCGCGCGCCTGGCGTTCGCGCAAGGCGACCAGCGCCGACAGCACCGAGGTCTGGATGCCTTCGGTGGCGCCGCTGTTGAACATCAGACGGCCGTCGCCGACGCCGAGCAGGCGCACCGCGCAGGCGCGCGCCTGGTCCAGCAGGGCCTTGGCCTTGAGCCCGGTGGCGTGGGTGCTGCTGGGATTGCCGAAGCGTTGGCCCATGGCGTCGATGGCGGCGCCGATGGCGGCCGGCAGAACGGCGGTGGTGGCGTTGCCGTCGAGGTAGATTTCAGTGGTCATGGTGTTCGCTGCGTGGATGGAGAAGTCAGCTAAACAGTTTACCCAAGCGGCAACGATAAAATATGCCAAAATAGTCTGTTATTGACGCACCTCCTGGCATGAGCATGCTTCGCTATCGATCAATCCGGTATAAATCACCTTTTTGGGTTGCGGTCGGCTCCATCCAAGGTTCTGATAAAGTGCAGGATGTTCATTCTTCTTTTTCACCACACTCCACATGAATTCACTCGATAAATTCGACTGTGCCATCCTGGCCGCGCTGCAGGTCGACGGCACGCTCTCGATCGCCGCGCTCAGCGAGAAGGTCGGCCTGTCCAGCACGCCTTGCTGGAAACGGGTCAAGCGCCTGGAAGAGGAAGGCTATATCGAAAGCCGCGTCGCCATCGTCAACCGGCGCAAGGTCGGGCTGCCGGTGACGGTGTATGTCAGCGTGCGCACCGGCCAGCACGACGCCAAGTGGCTCGACCGCTTCGCCGCCGCCGTCATGGCGTTGCCGGAAGTGCAGGAATTCCACCGCATGAGCGGCGACGTCGATTACCTGCTCAAAGTCGTCACCACCGACATCGACGGCTACGACGCGTTTTACAAGCGCCTGATCAAGGTCGGCCAGCTGACCGGGGTGTCGTCGGCGTTCTCGATGGAACAGATCAAATACACGACGGCGTTGCCGCTGGAGCTGGTGTCCCACCGGGATTCGCACCAATAAGGTGCAATGAATGTGCATGAGCCGGCCCGGCATGGGATAATAGTTATTTCAAATACTCATTAAGCCCATGCGCGCTTTCCTGGACCGCTGGCTCCCCAGCCCGACCACCGCCAGCGGCGCCGAACAGTTGCGTGCCGCCCTCGGCGCGCTGTGCGGCCTGCTGATCACCGCCGTCCTCAGCCACTTCCTGCTCGAGCCCAGCAGCGCCTCCATCTTCATGGTCGCGCCGATGGGGGCCTCGGCCGTGCTGCTGTTCGCCCTGCCCGCCAGTCCGCTGGCCCAACCCTGGTCCGCCATCGGCGGCAACGTCGTCAGCGGCCTGGTGGGCGCGGCCTGCGTGCGCTGGCTGGGCGCGGGTTTGCCGCTGCCGATGCTGTGCGGGGTGGCCGTCGGCGCGGCGATCGCCGCCATGTTCGCGCTGCGCTGCCTGCATCCGCCGGGCGGCGCGGTGGCGTTGACGACCGTCATCGGCGGCCCCGCCGTGCACGCGGCCGGATTCGAATTCGCGCTGCTGACGGTGCTGGTCAACACCGCCATCCTCACCGGCATGGCCGTCGTCTACAACAACCTGACCGGGCGCCGCTATCCGCACACGCAGCAGGCCGCCCATCCGAATCCGCACGGCACCAGGGACGCGGTGCCGACCGTGCGGCTGGGCTTCAAGCCCGAGGACCTGGACGCCGTGCTCAAGCAACACGACCAGGTGCTCGACATCAGTCGCGACGACCTGGAATCGCTGTTCATGCAGACCGAGCAGCGCGCCTACCAGCGCCGCTTCGGCATCATCAATTGCGAGGACATCATGTCGCGCGACATCGTCAGCGCCGAATTCGGGACCGACCTCGAGCAGGCGTGGCAGCTGATGCGGCGCCATCACGTCGCGGCCCTGCCGGTGCTCAACCGCGCGCGCCGGGTGATCGGCATCGTCACGCAAACCGATTTCCTCGACCACGGCGGGCTGGACAACTACGGCGACATCCGCAAGCAATTGCGGCGCTTCCTGCGCAAGAGCGGCGTGACGCACACCGAAAAGGCCGAGGTGGTCGGCCAGATCATGACCCACCACCCGACCACGGCGCGGCTCGACACGCCCATCGTCGACCTGGTGCCGCTGATGGCCGACTCCGGCTTCCACCACATTCCGGTGGTCGACGACGAGCAGCGCTTCGCCGGCATCATCACGCAATCGGATCTGGTGGCGGCGCTGTACGAGAGCCGCTTCGCCGAAGCGGCCGCCTGAGGTAGCTTGATACAATTTGTTTCTTGGCCGGTCGACGCTATGCCTTATGCTAGTCGCCGCCAGAGTTATCATCGACCAGGAAACAAAACATGAAGCATGCAACCCGTCTTGCCAGCGTCGCGGCCGCGCTCGCGCTGGTCTTCGTTCCAATCAGCAATACCATAGCGGCCCCGGAAACCGCCGTGCCGCGCGTCAGCGCCACGCCGGCGCACCAGGCGCTGCTGGCCATCGCCGACCAATACTACGACGCCGTCGCCCGCTACGAGCCGATCGGCGCCACCGAGAACGGCGACAACCGCTACGACGACCAGCTCGGCCTGAGCATCTCGCCGGGCAAGCGCGCGCTGCAGTTCAAGATGTACCGCGACTTCAGCAAGCGCCTCAAGACCATCAAGCGCGCCCACCTGAACGCCGAAGACCGCATCAACTACGACATCCTCGCCTACGAGCTGCGCGGCCTGCTGGCCATGGAGCGCTTCCCCGAGCATCTGTTGCCCATCACGCAGATGGACAGCGTGCCGGTCGTGCTGGCCAACTACGCCGGCGGCGAGGCGTCGCAGCCGATCGCCACCGTCAAGGAATACGACGCCTACCTGAGCCGCATCTCGCAGATGCCGGCGTGGATCGACCAGGCCATCGCCAACATGCGCGAAGGCATGAAAAAAGGCATCACCCAGCCCAAGGCCATCATGATCTCGGCGCTGCCGCAGTTCAAGAAGCTGGTCAGCGACACCCCCGAAAGCAACATCTTCTACACGCCGATCAAGAAACTGCCGGCCGGCTTCAGCGACGCCGACAAGCAGCGCCTGACGGCCGCCTACCGCAAGACCGTCGGCGACGACATCATGCCGGCGCTGGCCCGCCTGGCCGCCTTCCTGGAAAAAGACTACCTGCCGGCCTGCCGCACCTCGACCGGCCTCGGCGCGCTGCCGGACGGCGCCGCGTGGTATCAGGCGCGCGTCGCCAACGCCACCACCACCACGCTTAAACCGGACGCGATCCACGCCATCGGCCTGCGCGAAGTGGCGCGCATCCAGCAGCAGTTCGCCGTGCTCGGACCCAAGCTCGGCTACAACGGCCCGGCCAAGGGCTTGCCGGTGTGGGTCGCCGCGCAGGACAAGTTCCGTCCGTTCAAGACGGAGCAGGAAGTGCAGGCCGTGTTCCACAAGCTGAACGATGTGCTCGACACCAAGCTGCCGCAGATGTTCACCCTGATGCCGAAGGCCAAACTGGACCTGCGGCTGGAACCCGAGCTGAGCCGCGCCACCGCGTCCGACCACTACACGGCGCCGGCCGGCGACGGTTCGCGCCCGGGCGTGTTCTGGTCGGTCGTCAACGATCCGACCAAGTACGGCAGCACCGGCATGACCACGCTGTTCCTGCACGAGGGCAAGCCGGGCCACCACTTCCACATCGCGCTGATGCAGGAACTGAACCTGCCCGACTTCCGCAAGTACGGCGGCAACAACGCCTTCACCG
Source organism: Burkholderia sp. LMU1-1-1.1 (assembly GCF_040675865.1). Taxonomy (NCBI): domain Bacteria; kingdom Pseudomonadati; phylum Pseudomonadota; class Betaproteobacteria; order Burkholderiales; family Burkholderiaceae; genus Burkholderia; species Burkholderia sp. LMU1-1-1.1. The sequence continues at coordinate 88,250 of NZ_JBEGHG010000010.1, forward strand.
AAGGCTGGGCGCTGTATTCCGAAACCCTGGGCAAGGAAATGGGCTTGTTCGACGATCCGGCGCAATACTTCGGCCACCTGAACGACGAGTTGCTGCGCGCCACCCGCCTGGTGGTCGACACCGGCATGCACGCGCAGGGCTGGACCCGCGAGCAAAGCATCCAGTACATGCGCGACACCCTGGGCTACGACGACTACGCCAAGACCGAGACCGAGCGCTACATGGCATGGCCGGGCCAGGCGCTGGGCTACAAGATCGGTTCGCTCAAGATCGTCGAACTGCGCCATCGCGCCGAGGAGGCCTTGGGCGAGCGCTTCAGCCTGCCTAAATTCCATGAGGTGGTGCTCAGCGACGGCACCGTGCCGCTGGCCCTGCTGGAGGAAAAGGTCGACCGCTGGATCGCCTCCCAGCGATAAGCGCGAGGGCCGCCACGGTGACGACATCGTGGCGGCCCACCCTGAGGCCATGGCTTTTTAACACATTTGTGACAGTAACTGCTGGCGTTGACACAATCTCGCGCCACTTTGATCTATCGCAAGAACCATCCCGAAATACAAGCGGCCTTATCCGGCTCGCGCAATACTTCGACTTTCATCAAGCCTGTCGAATGCGCACATGCACTCTCTCCTGCCCGCCGTTGTCTCGCTACTCTTCCTGAGCTACGGGGCATACGTGTTGCACTCGCGGGGAGTCAGCCGGGTCAGCCTGACCTTGTTTCTGCTCTGCACCACCACCTTTTGCTGGCAATTTTCCTGGGCCATTCTGTTCCAGATCCGCGACCCGGATGAGGCGCTGGCGGCTGCCAAGCTCGGCTACCTGCTGATCCTGTTCCTGCCGACCACCTTGTACCATTTCGTCGCCGAGATCACCGCCCACCGCAGCGAGCGGCGCTGGGTCGAACTGTCGTACCTGTTCGCCGGGCTGCTGGGCGTGATCCTGCTGAGCAGCAACTGGCTCATCGCCGGCCTCTACACTTACTTTTTCGGTTTTTATCCCAAGGCCGGTCCGCTGCACGTGCTGCACCTGCTGCACACCGTGTTGGTCGTGGGCCGCAGCCTATGGCTGCTGTACCGCCGCCAACAGCTGGCCGTGTCGACCGAGAAAACCCGCTTGCGCTATTGCCTGGTCAGCATGCTGATTTACTTTTTCGCATCGGTCGACTATCTGTGCAATTACGGCGTGCAGTTTTATCCGCCGGGAATGCTGTTTGTCGCCGCCAGCCTCGGCCTGATCGCCCAGGCGATGGTCCGGCACAACCTGCTGGCCGACCCGATGGAGGTGGCCGCCTCGATCGCCCATGAAATGCGCACGCCGCTGGCCACCATCCGCAGCCAATCGCGGGTGCTGGCCAAGTCGCTGCCGGAGCTGCTGGCCGGCTACCACCTGGCGGTCGAACACAAGCTGATCGAGCCAACCTTGCAACCTGCGCAACTGGACTACCTCGGCAAGCTGACCCAGCATATCGACGCCGAGATCAGCCGCTCGAATTTCGTGGTCGACATGATGCTGGCCTCGGCGCGCGCCGGCATGCTCAGCCGTAGTGATTTCGCCAACCATTCAATCAAAAAATGCGTGGAGGAGGCACTGGCCTGCTATCCGTTCGAAAGCTCGATGCGGGACAAAGTGGTGGTCAAGGGAGGGCACGATTTCACGTTCTTCGGCTCCGACGTGCTGCTGGTCTACGTGCTGTACAACCTGTTCAAGAACGCTTTGTACGCGATCAAATCGGCCGGCCGGGGAGAATTGGAGATCGCCTTCTTTATCGACGGCGCCGATAAAAAGCTGCTGGTCACCGATACCGGCAGCGGCATACCGGCCGATGTCCTGCCCCATGTTTTTGAACCGTTTTACAGCACGCGGCATAATGGCGGCGGCACCGGAATGGGGCTGGCGTTTTGCGAGCAAGTGATTACCGCGTTTGGCGGGAAGATTCGTTGCGAATCGCAGGCCGGGCGATATACGCGGTTTTCTCTATCGTTTCCGCAAAAACAGGTTGCCGCCGGCTGGTCGAATGAATAGGCGGTGGAATATTAAACCGCGTGATTAAGGCGCGGGTTCCTCGCCGCTGACTTTTTCCAAATCGGATTCATCGCCCAACACATAGATTTTCTGCTCGCGCAATACCTGCAGAATAAATGGCTGTTGCTCGCGCAGGCGGCGCTTAAAATCGGGAATCGAATAGAGATTGGGATTGATCTTCCGGCGCAATAAGCGCTCGGCGACCGGCAGCCTGGATAATAATTCGCCGTAGCTGGTGTTATCTCCGATCAGCAATAACTCCACCGGCGTATCCATGCCCTCGTGTTCCTTGGCGGTCGCGCCATAAACAAAGGCCACGTTCAATACGTGCTGCAGCGGCGCCAGCGCGGAATTCAATACGCTGACCAGGCCGAAGGTTTTCTTGACCAGGCTGCTTAATTCCCCGAACACGATGCAATCCTTGTTGGGCTTGAAGCGGCGCACATTGCCGATGCGTTCGGACGTGATGACGCCGGATTCGTGCAGGCGTTTGAGTTCGCGCTGGGCCGAAGCGCTGCCCAGGCCGGTCAGACGCATGATCTCGTTCAAGTGGAAACCTTGATTGACACGTACAAACAGCAAGCCCAGCAGTTTCTGCTGGGCGGGGGTGAAGAGGGCTTGAGCAATCATGAGCCAGATCTTAGCATGAACAAACTAATTGCTGGCGCAAACTCCGGGGTCAGGTCCACCAATTCTACACGGACTATACCTTAGTTCCCGGTGGCGCTCTCGCGCGGCGTTATTGGCGGCGCTTGGCCGATTACGGCGTGCCGCCTAATCCGCCCTACGTGTCTTCACGGTGTGCAACGTTATTTGGACGATGGCGCTGGAGCGGGACATGTTGTTTTATGTGCGAGGCGGTTATACATATCGGGGTCATTTAATTGCCGGGAAATATTGTTTATAGCCCGATATAAATATTCGGGCATAAAAAAACGGCACCCGAAGGTGCCGTTCCATATTGCGCTTTATTTCTATTACGCTTCGCCGTCGTGCGGGGCGACAGTTTCGGTCGCTTCCACATCGCCGCCGGACATCGAGGCTTTTTCTGCCAGCAGCAGAGCTTGACGCTCTTCCACTTCCCACTGCTCTTTCTCTTTGCGAGCGCGGTGGAATGCCAGACCGGTGCCGCCTGGAATCAGACGACCAACGATGACGTTTTCTTTCAGACCGCGCAGACCATCGCGCTTGCCCATGATTGCGGCTTCCGTCAGAACGCGGGTGGTTTCCTGGAACGATGCGGCCGAGATAAACGAATCGGTCGACAGCGACGCCTTGGTAATACCCAGCAGAACGTTTTCGTAGGTTGCAGGGATCTTATTCTCCGCATTCACACGATCGTTTTCATCCAGCAGTTCCGAACGCTCGACCTGCTCGCCAACGATATAGTTGGTGTCGCCGGCATTAACGATCTGAACGCGACGCAGCATCTGGCGCACAATGACTTCAATGTGCTTGTCGTTAATCTTAACGCCCTGCAGACGATAAACGTCCTGCACTTCGTCAACGATATAACGGGCCAGCGCTTCGATACCCAGCAGACGCAGAATGTCTTGTGGATCGGCAGGGCCGTCGACAATCATCTCGCCCTTGTTCACCACCTGGCCGTCGTGGACCAGCACTTGCTTGTCCTTGGTGATCAAGAACTCGTGCTTGTTGCCGTCCATGTCCGTGATTTCCAGACGCTGCTTACCTTTGGTTTCCTTACCGAATGCAACCGTACCGGTCACTTCGGCCAGCATACCCGCGTCCTTCGGCGAACGTGCTTCGAACAGCTCGGCAACGCGCGGCAGACCACCGGTAATATCGCGGGTCTTCTGCGATTCGGTCGGGATACGTGCCAGCACTTCGCCGACCGATACCGCCTGGCCGTCTTTCACCATGATCAGCGCGCCGACCTGGAAGCCGATCGCCACCGAGTGTTCGGTGCCGGCGATCTTGACTTCTTCGTTCGAGTCGTTCAGCAGTTTCACTTGCGGACGCATGGTCTTGGTCAGCGAACCACGACGCTTCGCATCGATCACAACCAGGGTCGACAGACCGGTCACTTCGTCCACCTGACGGGCAACGGTCACGCCTTCTTCGACGTTCTCGAAACGCACCACACCGGCGTACTCGGTGATGATCGGACGGGTCAGCGGATCCCAGGTCGCCAGGGCCGTGCCGGCCTTGATGACCATGCCGTCCTTGACGATCAGGGTCGCGCCGTACGGCACCTTGTGACGCTCGCGCTCACGGCCGTGGTCGTCGGTGATCAGCACTTCGCCCGAACGGGAAATGACGATTTGCGCGCCCTTGCCGTTGGTGACGTAACGCATGGTCGAGGTGAAACGGATGGTACCGTTCGACTTCGCTTCGACCGACGAGGCCACCGCCGCACGCGACGCCGCACCACCGATGTGGAACGTACGCATGGTCAGCTGGGTACCTGGTTCGCCGATCGACTGCGCGGCGACCACACCGACGGCTTCGCCGGCGTTGACCAGCATGCCGCGGCCCAGATCGCGGCCGTAGCACTTGGCGCACAGGCCGAAGCGCGTGTCGCAAGTCAGCGGGGTGCGGACCTTGACTTCGTCGATCGACAGACGCTCGATCTCTTCGACCATGTCCTCGTCCATCAGGGTGCCGGCTTCGTACAAGGTAGCCTGGGTTTCCGGATTGACGACGTCGTTGACCACCACGCGGCCGAGGATACGGTCGCGCAGCGCTTCGATCACTTCACCACCCTCGACCATCGCCTTCATCAAGGTGCCGTTGGTCGTGCCGCAATCATCTTCGATGACGACCAGATCCTGGGTCACGTCGACCAGACGACGGGTCAGGTACCCCGAGTTCGCGGTTTTCAGCGCCGTATCGGCCAGACCTTTACGAGCGCCGTGGGTCGAAATGAAGTACTGCAAAACGTTCAGACCTTCGCGGAAGTTCGCGGTGATCGGCGTTTCGATAATCGAACCATCCGGTTTCGCCATCAGACCACGCATACCGGCCAGCTGGCGAATCTGCGCCGCCGAACCGCGGGCGCCCGAGTCGGCCATCATGTAAATCGCGTTGAACGATTCCTGGGTCGACTTGGTGCCGTCACGCTTGATGACGTCTTCCACTTTCAGCTGGTCCATCATGGCCTTGCCGACTTCGTCCGAGGTCTTGCCCCAGATGTCGACCACCTTGTTGTAGCGCTCGCCGGAGGTCACCAGACCCGAGGCGTACTGCTGCTCGATCTGTTTGACTTCGGACTCGGCGGCCGAAATCAGGGTGACTTTTTGTGGCGGTACCAGCATGTCGTCCACGCAGATCGAAATACCGGCGCGGGTCGCCAGGCGGAAGCCCGACTGCATCAGTTGGTCAGCGAACACGACCGTGGCGCGCAGGCCGCACTTACGGAACGAGGTGTTGATCAGCTTGGAAATTTCTTTCTTTTTCAGCGCGCGGTTCAGCACCGAGAAAGGCAGGCCTTTCGGCAGGATTTCCGACAGGATGGCGCGGCCGATCGTGGTCTCGTAACGCGTCACGGTGCGGACGAATTCGCCCGTCGCCGGATCTTTCGGATGCTCGACGATGCGCACGGTGATGCGGGTCGTCAGTTCCACTTCCTTGTTGTCGTAGGCGCGGATGACTTCCGACACGTCCTGGAACAGCATGCCTTCGTTCTTCGCGTTGATCGCTTCGCGGGTCGCGTAGTACAGACCCAGCACGATATCCTGCGAAGGAACGATCGACGGTTCGCCGTTCGACGGGAACAGGATGTTGTTCGACGCCAGCATCAGGGTGCGCGCTTCCATCTGCGCTTCGATCGACAGCGGAACGTGCACAGCCATCTGGTCACCGTCGAAGTCGGCGTTGAACGCCGCGCAGACGAGTGGGTGCAGCTGGATGGCCTTGCCTTCAATCAGGACCGGCTCGAAAGCCTGGATGCCCAGACGGTGCAAGGTAGGCGCACGGTTCAGCATGATCGGGTGTTCGCGGATCACGTCTTCCAGGATGTCCCAGACGACCGGCTCTTGAATCTCGACCAGCTTTTTAGCGGCCTTGATCGTGGTAGCCAAGCCCATCAGTTCCAGCTTGTTGAAGATGAACGGCTTGAACAGCTCGAGGGCCATCAGCTTCGGCAGACCGCACTGGTGCAGTTTCAGCTGCGGACCCACCACGATGACCGAACGGCCCGAGTAGTCGACGCGCTTACCCAGCAAGTTCTGACGGAAACGACCGCCCTTACCTTTGATCATCTCTGCCAGCGATTTCAGCGGACGCTTGTTGGCGCCGGTCATCGCTTTGCCGCGACGGCCGTTGTCCAGCAGCGAGTCGACCGCTTCTTGCAGCATGCGCTTTTCGTTGCGCGTGATGATCTCTGGAGCGCGCAGCTCCATCAGGCGTTTCAGGCGGTTGTTACGGTTGATCACGCGGCGATACAGATCGTTCAGATCCGAGGTCGCGAAACGGCCGCCGTCCAGCGGGACCAGCGGACGCAGTTCCGGCGGCAGCACCGGCAGCACTTCCATGATCATCCACTCGGGCTTGATGCCCGAACGCTGGAACGCTTCCAGCACTTTCAGACGCTTGGCGTATTTCTTGATCTTCGCTTCGGACTTCGATTCCTTCAGTTCCACGCGCAGGGTCTCGGCATCGCGGTGGATGTCGATCGAGCGCAGCAGTTCACGGATACCTTCGGCGCCCATGAAGGCGGTGAAGTCGTCGCCGTACTCTTCGTACTTGGCGGCGTAGTCGTCTTCCGACATGATCTGGCACTTCTTCAGCGGGGTCATGCCTGGATCGGTCACGACGTATGCTTCGAAGTACAGCACGCGTTCGATGTCCCGCAGGGTCATGTCCAGCACCATGCCCAGACGCGACGGCAGCGATTTCAGGAACCAGATGTGGGCGGTCGGCGAGGCCAGCTCGATGTGGCCCATGCGCTCGCGGCGCACCTTGGCCAGGGTAACTTCAACGCCGCACTTTTCGCAGATCACACCGCGGTGCTTCAGGCGCTTGTACTTGCCGCACAGGCATTCGTAGTCCTTGATCGGGCCAAAGATCTTGGCGCAGAACAGACCGTCGCGCTCAGGCTTGAAGGTACGATAGTTGATGGTTTCCGGCTTTTTAACTTCGCCGTAGGACCACGAACGGATTTTTTCAGGCGAGGCGAGACCGATCTTGATCGCGTCAAAGGTCTCGTTCGTCTGTACTTGCTTGAATAGATCGAGCAGTGCTTTCATGTATCACTCCAGAGGTGATTAAACTTCTAATTCCTGAGACTACATCGCCCGGACTGGTTACCCAGCCGGGCTTTGCGTTTCTCAAACCAAACGACAGTGTTTCCTGTCTTTTAGTTTCGTTCGAGGTCGATATCGATACCCAGCGAACGGATTTCCTTGACCAGCACGTTGAACGATTCAGGCATACCGGCGTCGATCACGTGGTCGCCTTTGACCAGGTTTTCGTACACTTTGGTACGGCCATTCACGTCATCGGACTTCACGGTCAACATCTCTTGCAGCACGTACGATGCGCCGTACGCTTCCAGTGCCCACACCTCCATCTCACCGAAGCGCTGGCCGCCGAACTGGGCTTTACCGCCCAGCGGCTGCTGCGTCACCAGCGAGTACGGACCGGTCGAACGCGCGTGCATCTTGTCGTCGACCAAGTGGTGCAGTTTGAGCATGTGCATCACGCCGACGGTGACCTTGCGCTCGAACGCTTCGCCGGTGCGGCCGTCGTACATCGTGACCTGGTTCTTCGACGGGGTCATGCCCAGTTTCTGGGCGATGTCGTCCGGGTACGCCAGGTCCAGCATGCGGCGGATTTCCGACTCGTGCGCGCCGTCGAACACCGGGGTGGCGAACGGAACACCCTTCTTCAGGTTGTTCGCCAGCTTCATGATCTCTTCGTCGTCGAACTGGTCCAGATCTTCCGGACGGCCGTTCTCGTTGTAGACGGTGGTCAGGAACTTGCGCATCTCTTCGACCTTGATCTGCTGTTGCAGCATCTCGCCGATACGGATACCCAGGCCCTTGGCCGCCCAACCCAGGTGGGTCTCGAGAATCTGCCCCACGTTCATACGCGAAGGAACACCCAGCGGGTTCAGCACCACGTCCGCCGGCGTGCCGTCGGCCATGTATGGCATGTCTTCGACCGGCACGATACGGGAAACCACACCCTTGTTACCGTGGCGACCCGCCATCTTGTCGCCCGACTGCAGGCGGCGCTTAACGGCCAGATACACTTTGACCATCTTCTGCACGCCAGGTTGCAGCTCGTCGCCCTGCGTCAGCTTCTTGCGCTTCTCTTCGAAGGCCAGATCGAACTGGTGACGCTTCTCGTTGATCGATTCCTTGATCGCTTCGAGGGCGGTGGCGGCGGCGTCGTCGGCCGGACGGATGTCGAACCAATGGTACTTGTCCAGATCGTCCAGGTATTCCTTGGTGATCTTGGCGCCCTTGGCCAGCTTCTTCGGACCGCCATTGACGACCTGGTTGATCAGCATTTTTTCCAGACGCTGGAAGGCGTCGCCCTCGACGATACGCATCTGGTCGTTCAAGTCCAGGCGGAAACGCTTCAGTTCATCGTCGATGATCTGTTGCGCGCGCTTGTCGCGGACGATGCCTTCGCGGGTGAAGACCTGCACGTCGATGACGGTGCCGATCATGCCCGATGGCACGCGCAGCGAGGTGTCCTTGACGTCCGAAGCCTTCTCGCCGAAGATCGCGCGCAGCAGCTTTTCTTCCGGGGTCAGCTGGGTTTCGCCCTTCGGCGTCACTTTACCGACCAGGGTGTCGCCGGCCTGCACTTCGGCGCCGATGTAGACGATACCGGACTCATCCAGACGAGCCAGCTGGTTCTCGGCCAGGTTCGAGATGTCGCGGGTGATTTCTTCCGCGCCCAGTTTGGTATCGCGAGCAACGACGCTCAGTTCTTCGATGTGGATCGACGTGTAACGGTCGTCCTTGACGACGTTTTCCGAGATCAGGATCGAATCCTCGAAGTTCAGACCATTCCATGGCATGAAGGCCACGGTCATGTTCTGGCCCAGCGCCAATTCACCCAGGTCGGTCGATGCGCCGTCGGCGATCACGTCGCGCTTGGCCACACGGTCGCCCACCTTGACGATAGGACGCTGGTTGATGTTGGTGTTCTGGTTCGAACGGGTGTACTTGATCAGGTTGTAGATGTCGACACCGACTTCGCCGGCGGTCGCTTCGTCATCGTTCACGCGAATCACGACACGGCCCGCATCGATGTAGTCGACGATACCGCCGCGCAGGGCCTGCACGGTGGTGCCCGAGTCGACTGCCACGGTGCGTTCGATACCGGTACCGACCAGTGCTTTTTCAGGGCGCAGGCAAGGAACGGCCTGGCGCTGCATGTTGGCACCCATCAATGCGCGGTTCGCATCATCGTGTTCCAGGAACGGAATCAGCGACGCGGCGACGGACACGATCTGGCCTGGGGCGACGTCCATGTACTGGATGCGCTCCGGGGAGACCAGAATGGTTTCGCCGGCTTCACGGGCCGAGACCAGCTCGTCGCTCAAGGTGCCTTCGGCACTGATGGTCGCGTTCGCCTGAGCGATGATGTAGCGGCCTTCTTCGATCGCCGACAGGTAATCGATCTGGTCGGTGATCTTGGAGCCTTCGACCTTGCGGTACGGGGTTTCCAGGAAGCCGTATTCGTTCAGGCGGGCGTACAGTGCCAGCGAGTTGATCAGGCCGATGTTCGGGCCTTCAGGCGTTTCGATCGGGCACACGCGGCCGTAGTGGGTCGGGTGCACGTCGCGCACCTCGAAGCCGGCGCGTTCGCGGGTCAGACCGCCAGGTCCCAGGGCGGAAACGCGGCGTTTGTGCGTGATTTCCGACAGCGGGTTGGTCTGGTCCATAAACTGCGACAGCTGCGACGAACCGAAGAACTCGCGGATCGCGGCCGAGATCGGCTTGCTGTTGATCAGGTCGTGCGGCATCAGGTTATCCGCTTCGGCCTGGCCGAGGCGTTCCTTGACGGCGCGCTCGACGCGCACCAGGCCGGCGCGGAACTGGTTTTCGGCCAGTTCGCCGACGCAACGCACGCGGCGGTTACCCAGGTGATCGATATCGTCGACTTCGCCGCGGCCATTGCGCAGTTCCACCAGGATCTTGATCACGGCCAGCACGTCTTCGTTCGACAACGTCATGGCGCCGGTCAGTTCGTCGCGGCCGATGCGGCGGTTGAACTTCATGCGGCCGACGGCCGACAGGTCGTAGCGGTCGGCGCTGTAGAACAGGCCGTTGAACAGCGCTTCGACCGAGTCTTCCGTTGGCGGTTCGCCAGGACGCATCATGCGGTAGATCGCGACGCGGGCGGCCATCTGGTCGGCGGTGTCGTCGATGCGCAGGGTTTGCGAAATGTACGCGCCCTGGTCCAGATCGTTGGTGTACAGCGTCTGGATTTCGCTGATGTTGGCTTCGCGCAGGCGGCCGAGGACGTCTTCGGTCAGCTCGTCGTTGGCGGACGCGACGACTTCGCCGGTCTCCGGATCAACGATGTTCTTGGCCAGCACGCGGCCCAGCAGGTAGTCTTCCGGCACGGAAATATGCTTGATGCCGTTCGATTCGATGTCGCGCACGTGCTTGGCGTTGATGCGCTTGTCCTTCAGCACCAGGGTCTTGCCTTCCTTGTTGACGATGTCGAAGCGGGCGACTTCGCCACGCAGACGCTCGGCAACGAATTCCATCTCCGCGCCTTCCGAGCGCAGGTTGAAATTGTCGAAGACGAAGAAGTTCGCCAGGATTTGCTCGTGCGACATGCCGATGGCTTTGAGCAGGATCGTGACCGGCATTTTGCGGCGGCGGTCGACGCGGAAGAACAGGATGTCTTTCGGATCGAACTCGAAGTCCAGCCACGAACCGCGGTAAGGAATGATACGCGCGGAGAACAGCAGTTTGCCCGACGAGTGGGTCTTGCCGCGGTCGTGTTCGAAGAACACGCCAGGGGAGCGATGCAGCTGCGAAACGATAACGCGCTCGGTACCATTGATGACGAACGAACCGGTGGTCGTCATCAAAGGCAGTTCGCCCATGTAGACTTCCTGTTCCTTCATCTCTTTGACGACCGGTTTGGTCGGCGATTCCTTGTCCAGGATCACCAGACGCACCTTGGCGCGCAGCGGCGACGCGAACGTCAGGCCACGCAGTTGGCATTCCTTGACGTCGAAGGCGGGATCGCCCAGGACGTACGACAGGAATTCGAGACGCGCAAAGCCATTGTGCGACACGATGGGGAATATCGAGGTAAAGGCCGACTGCAGGCCGTCGTTCTTGCGGGTCGACGGTGCGACGTCTTCCTGCAGGAAACTATGGTAGGACTCGAGCTGGGTAGCCAGCAGGAACGGAACGTGGTGAACGTTGGCGCGCTTCGCGAATGATTTGCGAATGCGTTTCTTCTCAGTAAATGAGTAGTGCATGGACACTCCGTGAGTGACAGAAAGGATAAAAAATTCAGGTTTTGCCAGTGCGCGAACCGGTCAGCTTCGACCGCCCCACAGCCACTTCAGCAACGATCTCGGCTGCATGTCACACAGACGAAACCTGAAATCTCTACCATTTCCAGCTGATTTGAATAAACTACTAACCACTGCAGCGTCGGACAAAACGCTACAAATACGACGAGGACGACAAAGGAGCCAAAGCCGGATTTCCTCCCTTTCGAAAGGAAATCCGCAGCTTTGGCTCGAGGCGCTAACTAGCCGCCGTACAACTTGATTACTTCAGGTCGGCCTTGGCGCCAGCTTCTTCCAGCTTCTTCTTAGCGGCTTCAGCGTCGGCTTTCGACAGAGCTTCTTTCACGGTCTTCGGTGCGCCATCGACCACGTCTTTGGCTTCTTTCAGGCCCAGACCGGTGATTTCGCGAACTGCTTTGATGACGCCGACTTTGTTCGCGCCGACTTCGGTCAGAACAACGTTGAATTCGGTCTGTTCTTCAACAGCCGCGCCAGCTGCGGCGCCGCCAGCTGCTGGAGCTGCCATTGCTGCGGCCGAAACGCCGAATTTTTCTTCGAAAGCTTTGACCAGTTCGTTCAGGTCCATTACGGACATTTCGCTAACTGCTGCCAGGATGTCGTCTTTGCTAATTGCCATTTGAAACTCCAATAATTTATTGATTCGTTAGTACATCAGATTGGTACTTGAGAAAAATCCGCCCCGCCTAGACGGGGACGCAGTCGCAATTAAGCGGCTGGGGCTTCTTCCGCCACTGCTTCAGCAGCGGCAGGAGCGCCTTCGGATTTTTTCGCTGCCAGAGCAGCCAGACCACGTGCAAAGCCCGACACCGGAGCCAGCATAACGCCCAACAACTGCGAAATGAGGACTTCACGGCTAGGAATGCTCGCCAACGCGGTAACAGCTGCTTTATCCAGCTGCTTGCCTGCGTAGTTGCCTGCGGTGATGACCAGTTTGTCGTTGGTTTTAGCGAAGTCAGCGATGACTTTAGCTGCTGCAACGGCATCGTCCGAGATCGAGTAGATCAACGGACCGGTCATGCTGTCTGCCAGGCTGGCGAACTGCGTGCCTTCGACGGAGCGACGAGCGAGCGTATTTTTCAACACACGCAGGTACACGCCTTGAGCGCGCGCTTTGGCACGAAGTTGCGTCAAGTGAGCAACCTGGATGCCACGATATTCGGCCACGACGATAGTTTGCGCGCTTGCTACTTTTGCGGAAACTTCGGCGACGACGGCCTTTTTGTCATTCAGATTGAGACCCACGGTCAACCTCCTTAAATGATGACGGGCGACTGCCTGCCATCGGTTCGAACAACGGCGTCCGAGGTTTAGGAGTCCAATGGACTACGAAACTTGATCGGGTACACCATCTGCGTTGGGTGAAAAATTCAATTAACCCGGCGCCTGCCTGCTGCGCTGAGCCCAACGGTCTTTGATTGTCTGGCCGCTACTGCAAGCAGTCTCGACCAGCCCAAAGAACTGCCCCATGCGACTGAGCCGCACGAGGACTTGATTTTTAAAACTTAAGCAGCCAGGGTAGCCTGGTCGACACGGACGCCAGCGCCCATGGTCGACGACAGCGAGACCTTGCGCAGGTAAACACCTTTGCTCGATGCCGGCTTGGCTTTGTTCAGCGCGTCGATCAGGGCAACCAGGTTGCTCTTCAGATCGGCGTCGGCGAACGACTTGCGGCCGATCGTTGCGTGGATGATACCGGCTTTGTCGGTACGGTACTGGACTTGACCGGCTTTCGCGTTTTTCACGGCGGTAGCGACGTCAGGGGTAACAGTGCCGACCTTCGGGTTAGGCATCAGGCCGCGTGGGCCCAGGATCTGACCCAGGGTACCGACGATACGCATGGTGTCTGGCGAAGCGATGACGATATCGAAAGGCATGTCGCCGGCTTTGACGCGCTCGGCCAGGTCTTCCATACCAACAACGTCGGCGCCGGCGGCTTTCGCCTGCTCGGCCTTTTCGCCCGAAGCGAACACGGCGACGCGAACGGTCTTGCCGGTGCCGGCTGGCAACACGACGGAACCGCGAACGACCTGGTCCGACTTCTTAGGATCCACGCCCAGCTGTACCGACACGTCGATCGATTCATTGAACTTGGCGGTGGCCAGTTCCTTGATCAGCGCGACGGCGTTGTCGAATGCATAGGTCTTGGTGCTATCAACTTTAGCCTTGATAGCTTTTGCGCGTTTGGACAGTTTTGCCATGATTACAGACCTTCCACCGTGATGCCCATCGAACGTGCGGAACCGGCGATGGTGCGTACAGCGGCATCCATGTCGGCAGCGGTCAGATCCGGCGTTTTCAATTTAGCGATTTCTTCAGCTTGAGCGCGGCTCAGCTTACCGACTTTGTCGGTATGTGGCTTCGGCGAACCTTTGGTGATGCCGGCGTGCTTCTTGATCAGGTAGGTCGCTGGCGGCGTCTTCATCACGAAGGTGAACGACTTGTCGGCGAACGCGGTGATGACGACCGGGATCGGCATGCCTGGTTCCATACCCTGGGTCTGCGCGTTGAACGCTTTGCAGAATTCCATGATGTTCAGACCGCGCTGACCCAGCGCTGGACCGATCGGTGGGGATGGGTTTGCTTTACCAGCTGGCACTTGCAGCTTGATAAAACCAATGATTTTCTTTGCCATGATGGCTCCTATCTTGGGTATGAGTAGTAGCGCCCCGCCATGCGATCGCTTGCATGGCGGGGCTCCTCTGGTGCCAGATTTGTCGGGTTTTTACACCGTCGCCCGTTCTGGCGAACGGTGTTGCTTATACTTTTTCGACCTGGCCGAATTCGAGCTCGACTGGTGTGGCGCGGCCGAAGATGGTGACCGAGACGCGCACTTTCGATTTCTCGTAGTTGACTTCCTCGACGTTGCCGTTGAAGTCGGTGAACGGACCATCCTTGATGCGGACTTGTTCGCCCACTTCGTACAGCACTTTTGGCCGTGGCTTCTCGACACCCTCTTGCATCTGCTGCATGATCTTGTCGATCTCGCGCGCTGGAATCGGGGTCGGCTTGTTCGATTTGCCGCCAATGAAACCGGTCACCTTGTTGGTGTTTTTCACCAAGTGCCACGTCTCGTCGGTCATTTCCATCTCAACCAGGACATAGCCCGGGAAGAAACGCCGCTCGGTGACGGACTTCTGACCGTTCTTGACTTCCACCACTTCTTCGGTCGGCACCAGGATCTGGCCGAACTGGTCCTGCATGCCGGCGCGTTCGACGCGCTCGGTCAGCGCGCGCTGCACGCTTTTTTCCATACCGGAATACGCATGAACCACGTACCAGCGCTTGTTACTTACTGGAACGCTTACCGGCGCCGCGACGGCCTCGGTCGCCGGAACTTCGCCGGTCACCGGTTCGCCTGCCGCATCATCTTGCACGTTTTCGTTCATTATTTTCGTATGCCCAGAATGAGATCGTACAACAGGAATTCCAATGTCTTATCCGTGCCCCACAGGAACAGCGCCATCACCAGCACGAAGGCGAACACGATGCCCGTGATCTGGGTCGCTTCGCGACGGGTAGGCCAAACGACCTTTTTCGTTTCGCGCACGGCTTCTTTGGCGAAATTCAGGAAATCACGGCCAGTCGACGAAGTCCACAAGAGCAGAACGGCAAAAGCCAAACCAGCTACAAGTGCGCCTGCGCGCACGAGAGCTGGTTTGTCTGACAGGTAATAGAACCCCACCACGCCTGCGATTGCGACGGCAATTGCCAGCACAACCTTAATCTTGTCATTCGACGTGCTGACGGTCTGCACGGATTGATTTGACATTTAATTTACTTTCGGTGCCCTGCACCAGAAAACGGTGGCAGGGACGGAGGGCATCGAACCCCCAACCTTCGGTTTTGGAGACCGACGCTCTGCCAATTGAGCTACGTCCCTACGTAAAACTACAAAGGATATCGATTATACCACCAGAGACGCCCCTGGTGGTAAGTCAGGATATTCCTTAAGCGATGATCTTCGCAACAACACCTGCGCCAACGGTACGGCCGCCTTCGCGGATAGCGAAGCGCAGACCTTCTTCCATCGCGATCGGGTTGATCAGCTTGACGGTGATCGACACGTTGTCGCCTGGCATAACCATTTCTTTGTCCGCTGGCAGCTCGATCGAACCGGTCACGTCAGTCGTACGGAAGTAGAACTGTGGACGATAGTTGTTGAAGAACGGGGTGTGGCGGCCGCCTTCATCTTTCGACAGAACGTAGATCTCGCCGGTGAAGTGGTTGTGCGGCTTGATCGAACCTGGCTTGGCCAGAACCTGGCCACGCTGCACGTCTTCACGCTTGGTGCCGCGCAGCAGCAGACCGACGTTGTCGCCGGCTTGACCCTGGTCCAGCAGCTTGCGGAACATTTCCACGCCGGTGCAAGTGGTCTTGACGGTGTCGGTGATACCGACGATTTCGATCTCTTCGCCGACCTTGATGATGCCGCGCTCGATACGACCGGTCACCACGGTGCCGCGACCCGAGATCGAGAACACATCTTCCACTGGCATCAGGAAGGCGCCGTCCACTGCGCGCTCTGGCGTAGGGATGTACGAATCCAGTGCATCGGCCAGGCGCATGATCGAGTCAACGCCCATTTCGCCTTCTTTGCCGTCCAGCGCCATACGGGCCGAACCTTTGATGATAGGCACGTCGTCGCCTGGGAATTCGTATTTCGACAACAATTCACGAACTTCCATTTCGACCAGTTCCAGCAGTTCCGCGTCGTCGACCAGGTCGCACTTGTTCAGGAACACGATGATGTATGGAACGCCAACTTGACGGGCCAGCAGGATGTGCTCGCGGGTCTGTGGCATCGGGCCGTCGGCCGCGGAGCACACCAGGATCGCGCCGTCCATCTGTGCCGCGCCGGTGATCATGTTTTTGATGTAGTCGGCGTGGCCTGGGCAGTCAACGTGCGCATAGTGACGGGCGGCGGTTTCGTACTCGACGTGCGCGGTGTTGATGGTGATGCCGCGTGCTTTTTCTTCCGGAGCCGCATCGATCTGGTCGTATGCTTTAGCTTCGCCGCCGAATTTCTTCGACAGAACGGTTGCGATCGCAGCGGTCAGGGTGGTCTTGCCGTGGTCGACGTGGCCGATGGTGCCGACGTTGACGTGCGGCTTGGTCCGTTCGAATTTACCTTTTGCCATTTTAGACTCCTAACGATTTGGTGTGATTGCCCGGGCTCGCGCCCGACTGTCTGTGAATGCTGCTGAATTTTTTGCTACTGAATTTTGCTGCGATGCCGCCATATATGCCGACGTCTTGCCTGGTACTTATGCCCTGCGAATTCTGGTGCCCTTTACGTGGATTGAACACGTGGCCTCTCCCTTACCAAGGGAGTGCTCTACCACTGAGCTAAAAGGGCTGATTGGGTACTACTATTTGATGCCCTGCCTGCGCATCTGCATTGCAACAACACTGGAGCGGGTGAAGGGAATCGAACCCTCGTCGTAAGCTTGGAAGGCTTCTGCTCTACCATTGAGCTACACCCGCGAGGTATCGTTCATTTCACTTTTGCTACTCAGTCTCACTGCAACAACTTGGTGGAGGGGGCTGGATTCGAACCAGCGTACTCATAGAGAACAGATTTACAGTCTGTCGCCTTTAACCACTCGGCCACCCCTCCGCGAGGAACCGCAGAGTATGAAGCAATTACTTTGACCTGTCAACCCTCCCGCTACGCTTGGAACGCGATATTTTGCGTCCTGGAGGATGAACCGTCTGCTTCGGGGCGAGATTTTAACTGGACCACGTGCAAAAGTGCAAGTGTTGTTTTTACGTTGAATGATTTCCTATACAATCGGTCGCAGATCGGTCCGCCGCTCGCCCGCTTTTCGACGCTTTCGACGCTTTTCGTTCATCAACCTGCCACGCGACCCGGGAGCACCGCAGTTGAACACCACGCAGCTGTATTCCCCTGGCGCCGGCCGACGCACCGTGCTGCTCGCCAACCTGGCCCTGCTGGCCGCCTATGTGATCGCCGGCCGCCTCGGCCTGCTACTGGCGCTGCCGCCCGGCTACGCTTCCCCGATCTTCCTTCCCGCCGGCATCGCCCTGGCCGCCTGCGCCGTCGGCGGCATGCGGCTGCTGCCGGCCGTGGCGCTCGGCTCGCTGTGCGTCAACCTCATGCCGGCCTGGCAGGGCTTCGGCGGCGTCACCACGGCGGCCGTGCTCGGCGCGCTGTCGACCGGCGCCGGCGCCACGCTGCAAGCCTGGGTGGGCGCGCGCCTGTTCCGCCGCCACATCGATCCGGCGCTCGGCTCGGGGCGCGACGTGGTGCGCTTCATCCTGCTGGCCGCCAGCGTCACCGTCATCAGCTGCACCGTCTCGCTGTCGGGCATGCTGCTGGCCGGCGTGCTGCGCTGGGACGGCCTGGTGGGCGACTGGCTGGCCTGGTGGATGGGCGACACCATCGGCGTGCTGCTGGCCGCGCCGCTGACGTGGATCGCCATCGGCCGCCCGCGCGCGCTGTGGGAGCGCCGCCGCATGCTGGTGGGCCTGCCGCTGGTGCTGTCGGCCGCCGCCTTCATCGCCATCTACGTGCAGGCGGACAAATGGGAAAGCAACCAGCAACTGCAAACCTTCCGCCTCAAGGCGCAGCAGACCGGCGACCTGCTGCAGGCGCAGTTCAGCGAACACGAACGCTTCATCTACGCCATGGCCAAGGCGCTCAACGATCCGCGCCGCACGCTGGGGGCGGACGACTTCAGCAACCTGGCGCACGGCTATCTCGACCAGCGCCCCGAGTTGCTGTCGATGGCCTGGCTGATGCCGGTGGCGGGCGCCGACCGCGGCGCCTTCGAGTCCTGGGCGCGCCAGCACGTCGCGCCGTCCTTCGAGATCCGCGAGCGCTCGCTGACGGGCGCCCTGCGCCCGTCAGCCCTGCGCCCGCGCTACTTCCCGGTCACCTTCGTCGAACCGGCCGAGGGGCGCGACTACGTCGGCCTCGACTTCCTGTCCGAGGACCAGCGCCGCGCCGCGCTGGAACGGGCGATCCAGTCGGGCCAGCCGACGGCGACGGCGCCGCTGCAGTTCGCGCGCACCCTGCCCGGCCACGGCGTGCTGCTGCTGCAGACCGTCTACCCCAACAACGCCCAGCACCAGCCGGTCGGCTCGCTGCTGATCGCGCTGCAGTTCGACGCCTACCTCGACCAGGCGCTCAAGCGCTCCGAGTTCGAGCACTTCCTGGTGCGCTTCGAGGACATGGACGACGAGACCCCGGGCCGCACCTTGCGCGACAGCCTGCAGCGCGCGCCGGCGGCGGGCGACTTCCAGCACCAGCTGCACTTCGGCGGCCGCATCTACGAACTGACCCTGGCGCCGACGCCGGCCTACCTGCAGCAGCAGCGCGGCTGGCAAAGCTGGACCGTGCTGACCTGCGGCCTGCTGCTGACAGGCTTGCTGGGCACGCTGATGCTGCTCATCAGCGGCGAGCGCGCCCGCATCCAGGCGCAGGTCAAGGACAGCACGGCGCGCCTGCGCGAGCGCGAGGCGCGGCTGCAAGCGATCCTGAACAAGGCCGCCGACGCCATCCTCACCATCGACGGCGACGGCCTGCTGATGTCGGCCAACGCCGCCGCCGGGCGCCTGTTCGGCTACACGCCCGAGCAGATGACGCGCCTGCGGCTCGAACGCCTGATTCCGGTCGGCGTCGGCGAGGCCGACGGCCTCGACGCGGCCGGCCTGCTGCGCATGATCGCCTGCGGCGTCACGCACGACTACACCCTCACCGGCTGGCGCAGCGACGGCAGCGAGTTCCCGCTGGCGATCTCGGTGAGCGAGGTCGAGCTGCCCGACGAGCACCTGTTCGTCGCCATCCTGCACGACCTCACCGAGCAGCGCATGGCGCAGGAGCGCATCCACCGGCTGGCCCACCACGACACCCTGACGGGCCTGGACAACCGCCTGTCGCTCAACCTGCGCCTGGAGCAGCTGCTGGCGCAGACGCGGCGCGCGCACGGCGCGGCGGCGGTGCTGTTCATCGACCTCGATCACTTCAAGAAGATCAACGACACCCACGGCCACCAGACCGGCGACCTGCTGCTCGTCGCCGTGGCCCAGCGCCTGCGCGAGCTGCTGCGCGAGGTCGACATCATCGCCCGCCTCGGCGGCGACGAGTTCATCGTCGTCGCCTCCGGCGGCGTCACGCCGGACGACGTCTCCAACATCGCCGTGCGCATCGTCGAATCGCTGACCGCGCCCTACGACCTCGAAGGCAAGACCATCCACAGCGGCGCCAGCGTGGGCGTGGCGATGTTCCCGTCCGACGGCGAGGACGGCAGCACGCTGATGCGCCACGCCGACACCGCGATGTACGCCGCCAAGAGCCAGGGGCGCGGCAACTTCCAGTTCTTCTCGGCCGAGATGAACGTCGCCACCCACGAGCGGCTGATGCTGGAGAACCGCCTGTGGCAGGCGCTCGAACAGGAAGAGTTCGAGCTGTATCTGCAGCCGCAGGTGGAGCTGGCCACGCAGCGGATCATCGGCGCCGAGGCGCTGCTGCGCTGGCACCACCCGGAACTGGGCATGGTGGGGCCGGACCGCTTCATCCCGATCGCCGAGGAGTCGGGGCTGATCCTGCCGCTGGGCGACTGGGTGCTCAAGCGCGCCACCGGCCTGCTGGCGGCGTGGCGCGGCACGCCGCTGGCGCACCTGCGGCTGGCGGTCAACCTGTCGGCGCGCCAATGCCACGGCGCCGGCCTGCTGCCGCACCTGGACCATTTGCTGGCCAGCCAGGGCATCGATCCGGCGCTGCTGGAACTGGAGATCACCGAATCGGCGGCGATGCAGGACCCGGAGCGCAGCCGCGCGCTGCTGGTCGAGCTGCGCTCGCGCGGCATCAAGGTGGCGATCGACGATTTCGGCACCGGCTATTCGTCGCTCAGTTACTTGAAGTTGTTCGACATCGACCGCATCAAGATCGACCGCGGCTTCGTCAAGGATATCGAGACCGATCCGGACGACGCGGTGATCGTCGCGGCGACCATCGCGCTGGCCCATTCGCTGGGGCTGGGCGTGGTGGCAGAGGGCGTGGAGACCGAGGCGCAGCGCGACTTCCTGCGTTCGAAACAGTGCGACGAGGCGCAGGGGTATTTGTTCGCGCGGCCGATGCCGGCGGCGCAATTCGAGGCGATGGCGGCAGAAGAGAGTCAACGGGACCGGTCGATCCAAGCCGCCCGCCTTGAACGATCGGCTCGCGCCGCCACTTAGGGGTCGTACCCCGTGGGGGTACGACCCCGCCTGGGGGTGCGGGTTTACGCCAAGCAGGCGCGGCGCCTAATCCGGCGTGCGGCCGATGGTCGGATCGCGCTCGATCAGCTCCAGCAACGACGCCACCACCTCCGGATCGAATTGCTTGCCGGCGCGCTCGGTGATGTAGGTCATCACCTCGGTGTGCGGCCACGGCTCCTTGTACGGCCGCTCGTGCAGCAGCGAGTCGAACACGTCGACCACGGCGACGATGCGCGCGGCCACCGGTATGTCGGTGCCCTTGAGCTGGTTCGGATAGCCGTTGCCGTCGAAATGCTCGTGGTGCCCGCCGGCGATCGCGGCGCCGTAGGTCAGGTAGCTGACGCCGTCGACCATGCCGGCGGCGCGCTCCAGGATGGCGCGCCCCACCGCCGCGTGGGTCTGCATCTCGGCGCGCTCCTCGGGCGTGTGGGCGCCCGGCTTGAGCAGGATGTGGTCGGGCGTGGCGACCTTGCCCACATCGTGCAGGATGCTCGCCAGCCCGATCATCTCCAGCAGCTGCGGCGTGATCTCGTCGGGATAGGAGCCGCGTTCGGCCAGCCGGGCCGCCAGCGAAGACGACAGCTGCTGCACGCGCCGCACATGGCCGCCGGTGCCGCTGTCGCGGAACTCGGCCAGGTCGGCCAGCGCCACCACGGTGGCCTCCTGCGCCTTGCGCAATTGCCCGAACATGTACAGGTTGTCGAAGGCGGCCGCGATGCGCTGGCAGAACACCTCCAGCAGGTCGCGCTGGATCTGCGCCAGGGGCCACGGCGGCGTGACCGAGATGGCCACCTCGCGGTTTTCCCGCGTGTGGATGAACAGCACGTTGGCCGGATGGTCGAACTGGCTTTTCTTTTCGGCGAAGGCCTTGGCGATGGTCGGCCACAGCGGATGGCTGGTCGGCATCAGCTCCGACTCGCTCAGCGCCGCGTAGCCGCCGGTGGCCGCCACCACGCTGGTGACGCCGGTGTCGCCCTGCATCAGGCATAGCACGCCGTCGGAGCCGACGTCGAGGATCGCGCTGACCTGATTGAGCACGCCGGAGGCGAATTCGCGCAGCGAATGGATCTGGTACAGATTGGTGGCGCCGGCCAGGATCTTGCCCAGGCCGATGCGGCTGCGCTCGAGCATGTTGAGGCTCTCGTACGCGCGCAGCGCCGAGATCACAGTGGTGAACAGCTTCTGCGTGGTCAGCTCGGTCTTGGCCTTGTAGTCGTTGATGTCGTATTCGATGATGACGCGCTGCTCGGGCGCTTGGCCCGGCTGGCCGGTGCGCAGCACCACGCGCACGATGGCGTTGTGCAGCTCCTCGCGGATGCGGCGCGCCAGTATCAGCCCGGCGTCGTCGGTCTCCATCACCACGTCGAGCAGCACCAGCGCGATGTCGGGCGTGTCGCGCAGGATCTCGAACGCCTCGCGCCCGCTGTAGGCGGAGAACAGTTCAAGCTCGCGGCCCTTGAAGCTGACGTTGCGCAGCGCCAGCCGCGTGACGGCGTGGACGTCGACGTCGTCGTCGACGATCAGCACGCGCCATTGGCGCTGGTCGGGGGCGCCCGCCCCATCCGCCGGCTGCGCCTCCTCGTCTTCCTCGATCAGCCAGTCGTCGTCTGAGGCGGTTGAATCTGTCATACACAATCTCCTGGAAGGTCCGGCGTCCGGCCGCGCCGTGTGCCTTAGCTTAGGCTAGCATAATCAGATTCCCCCCCTGTGACAAGCTCCGTGGAAGCGATAGCAACAGCGCGCCGCTTTTTAGTAAACAGCGTTTTTACCGCGCTCGTCACGGGGCCCCGACTCTGATACTCTTGTCAGGCGGCCGCCGCCGCCGGTCAATATTTCAAGGACCACAACAAGGTGCCGGGACGGGCCAAACCAGGACACACAAAAGGACCATCGCCATGCAAGAAAACGCATCCGATATCGCCGGCAGGGAGTTCCTCGCCTTCACGCTCGGCTCCGAGGAATACGGCATCGACATCCTCAAGGTGCAGGAGATCCGCGGCTACGAGGCCGTCACCCGCATCGCCAACGCGCCGGAGTTCATCAAGGGCGTCATCAACCTGCGCGGCATCATCATCCCGGTGGTGGACATGCGCATCAAGTTCAACCTGGGCGAGCCGGTGTACGACCAGTTCACCGTCGTCATCATCCTCAACATCAACGGCCGCGTGGTCGGCATGGTGGTCGATTCGGTGTCCGACGTGACCACCCTGACGCCCGAGCAGGTCAAGCCGGCGCCGGAGATGGGCACGGCCTTCAGCTCCGACTACCTGATCGGCCTGGGCACCATCGACGAGCGCATGCTCATCCTGGTCAATATCGACAAGCTGATGTCGAGCGAGGAGATGGGATTGATGGAGACGGCGGCCGGCTAATTGCTGACCGGCGGCGCGTGCTCGCCGGCGGCGGCGGTGCGGCTGGGCGCCGTGCCGGTGCCGGGACCGGCGCCGGAGCAGCCGCCGCGGCTGGCGCCGGGGTCGAGGTTCTGGTAGCGGATCTCGTACTTGCCATTCGATAGTTTGTCGACCATCAGCTTGTCGTGCGCCTGCACGTAGGCGTAGCGCACGTTGGCGCGCCGCTCGACGTCGTAGACCTTGATGAACACCGCCGAGGCGTTGTTGGCGTTGTCGAGCATCAGCTGGATGTCGTCGCCGCGGTTGCCGATGGTGAAACCCTCGATGTAGCCGGAATTGGCCGGCCACGGCTCGCCGTTGGGCGCGACCAGGGTCTGGCTGTCGTTGTCGCAATCGGGCGTGACGCCCGGCAGCACGATCTGCGACATCGCCACCACCTTGACCGGGGCCCCCTTGGGCGCCGGCGAGGTGTCGGCCTCGGGATAGAACGGCCGGTGCCCGCCGGCCCAGTCGTCGCGCTCGCGCGGTTCGGCCTTGGCGACGCGCGGCGCCTCCACCTTGGCGCCGCCGCGCACCTTGCCGCCCAGCGCCGCCTCCAGCAGCGCCGACTCGGACGCCATCGTCCCGCCGATCCAGCCCGCCACCAGGCAGCCGGCCAGCGCGGCCCACCACCGCCACTTGCGCAGCGGCGCCGGCAACGGTTGCGGGTCGTCGACCGGCTCGGGATTCCAGCGGTCGGCGTCGTGGCGGTGCTTGTCGCCGCGCCCGTCCTCGTTGCGGGTGCTCTCGAGCCACTCGATCTCCCACTCCTCGGCGGCGATCCACTCGTCGTGCTCGCGGCGGCGCTGGGTGTCCGACAAGGTGTCGTAGGCGCTGTTGAGAATGGCCATGATGCGCGCAGCCTTCTCATCACCCGGATTCTTGTCCGGGTGGTATTTCTGGCTGAGGGCCTTGTAGGCGGCACGTATGACTTCCTGAGGCGCCATGCGCGACACTTTCAGGTTGTCATAGTGAGTGTGTATCTTTCCCATTGTTCCTAAGGCGTTAAATCGGCGCTCGATCTTGCATCATAGCCGATCTTCGCCCGCCCATCCCACCGTTCAGGCAGCGAATGCCTTTGCTTTTCCGGCCATTGTGCCATTTTGTCTACAAACGATGACTGCGGTCATGCATTGTGATGGCGCCAGGCAACGTGACGTTCTTTCCTATCACCAAGACCTTGAACAGTTCGCCCATCTCGGCCGGCGACAGCAGTTTTTGCACGGCGCCCGCCCGTGGCAGGTAATTGTTCGTGTCGGACGGGTCCGTCCGCATCAGCAGCTCGCCGATGCCGGCGCCGATCAGGAAGCCGGCCTGGTTCAGATACGCCAGCACGCCGGCGCCGGCGTCCTGCGCCGCCAGCGCCATCGCCGTGAAATCGACGTGGGCGGTGATGTCCTGCAGGCCCGGATAATAGAACGGGTCCGGATGCGCGTGGTGGCGGTAGTGGCACATCAGGGTGCCGGTGGCGCGCAGGCCCAGGTAGTATTCGTGCGCCGGGAAGCCGTAGTCGAACAGGAAGGCGGCGTTGGCGCCGCCGTCGCGCAGCATGCGCCCCAGGGTGGCCATGAAGCCGCAGGCCACGCCGTGCACCTCGGTGACGTAACCGACCGGCAGCTCGGCGTGGTCGGCGATCTGGCGCGCGATCTGCGCCAGCAGCGCGTCGTCGGCCGGCGCCTCCAGCCAGTCGAAGCGGCCGTCGCGCACCGTCACCCGCAGCTCCTGCCAGCCTTCCGGGTGCCTGGTGACCAGATGGACCGGCATGGCGTCGAGCACCTCGTTGCCGAAGACGACGCCGTCAAAGGCGTCCGGCAGCGCGTCGAGCCACTCCACCTGCGGGAAATCGCGCAGCCGCTCGCGCTGGCGCGCGCGCAGTTCGCCGGACAGCTCGACGATGAAATAGCGCTCGACGGCGACGCCGTCGGCGGCCAGTGCGGTCAGGATGTCGAACGCCAGCTTGCCGGTGCCGGCGCCGAATTCGAGGATGCGCGGCGCGCTTTGGGCGATAATAGCGGCGGCGACACGCGCCAGCGCGGCGCCGAACAGCGGCGTCAGTTCCGGCGCGGTTGTAAAATCGCCATCTTTGCCCAGCTTGGCGGAGCCGCCGCTGTAGTAGCCCAGATCGGGCGCGTACAGGGCCAGCTCCATGAAGCGGGCGAAGGAAATCGCGCCGTCATTGCGTTCGATGTCGGCGGCGATCAGGTTCTGCAGGGCGTGGGACGCGGCCAGCGCGTCGCTAGAGGGTACGGGTAGGGACATACCGGCATTGTAGCGAATCGGCGTCCGCGCGTGATAGTGCGTGATTCCCGCGACATTTTTAACATCGACCAGACAACCATACGCATCGACCATGACCACCGCGCAGCACACTCCACACCAGGCCGCGCCGGCGACCGTTCGCGTCGCCCTCGTGACCGGCGCCGGGCGCCGCATCGGCCGCGCCATCGCGCTCGGCCTGGCGCGCGCCGGCTGGGACGTGGCGGTGCACTACCGCGCCTCGGAGGACGAGGCGCGCCAAGTGGCGGCCGACATCGTCGCGCTGGGCCGGCGCGCCGTCGCCTTGCAGTGCGACCTGTCGGACGAAGCGGCCGTGCGCGAACTGCTGCCGCGCGCCATCGCCGCCCTCGGGCCGGTGCGCTGCGTGGTCAACAACGCCTCGCTGTTCGACTACGACAGCGCCACCGATTTCACCGCCGCCCGCCTCGACGCCCATATGCGCGCCAACGTCGCCGCGCCCATCCTGCTGTCGCAGGCGCTGCACGCGGCGACGGTCGGCGGCGGCGGCGAGCCGGCCGCCGTCATCAATCTGCTCGATCAAAAACTGTACAATCTCAATCCGGATTTTTTGTCGTACACCCTGTCCAAGGCCGCGCTGCACACCGCCACCACGATGCTGGCGCAGCAGCTGGCGCCGGCGGTGCGGGTGGTCGGCATCGCGCCCGGCATCACGATGGTGTCCGGCGACCAGACCGAAGCCGGTTTCGCCAACGCCCACCGGCAAACCCCGCTGGGCCGTTCCAGCACCCCCGAGGACATCGCCGACAGCGTCGTCTACGCCGCCTCGGCGCGCGCCATGACCGGCACCACCCTGCTGGTCGACGGCGGCCAGCACCTGATACCGCTGCCGCGCGACGTGATGTTTTTGGCAAAATGAGCTCGCCAAGTGAATAAGTAGAATTTAAATCGAAAGAAGGTAATCCCATGTTGTCCGCCCTGTTCCACCCCAGTCTGACCGACTGCCGCCGCCTGTTCCTGCGCAACTACGAAGTGCTGATCAACATCGGCGTGTACGAATTCGAGAAAAAGGGCGAGCAGCGGCTGCTGATCAACGTCGACCTGTACATCCCGCTGGCGGTGTCGACGCCGACCCACGACCAGTTGGACGAAGTGGTCGACTACGACTTCATCCGCGACACCATCGCCAAGCTGATGGCGCGCGGCCACGTGCAGCTGCAGGAAAGCCTGTGCGACGACATCGTGCGCGCGATGCTGGACCATCCGCGCGTGCGCGCCGCCCGCGTCTCGACGATGAAGCCGGACGTGTACCCGGACTGCGAAGGCGTCGGCGTCGAGGTATTCAAGATCAAGGACAACGTCTGAGTCGTCGGCGGCCCATGTAACACCACTGTCATAACGACTTGCTATCCTGCCCACGTGGTCAACCTGGGCGGTGAATATGGAGATGTCAAAAACCCGCGCGGGGCTGGACGCGATGGATCGCGTGCTGGCCAGCGCCGAGTTTTCACGGAGCGGCCGGCTCTCGTCATTTCTGCGTTACGTGTGCACCGCCACGCTGGCCGACAACAGCGTGCGCCTGACCGAGCAGCACATCGGCGTCGAGGTGTTCGGCAGGCCGCCGCACTACCTGCCCGCCGACGACACCATCGTCCGCACCACGGCCGGCCTGCTGCGCAAGCGCCTGGCCAAATACTATGAAAACGAAGGCAGCGCGGACCCGGTGCGCATCGCCATTCCGCGCGGCTCCTACGTGCCGGTGTTCGCCCCCGCCTGCGCCGATCCGGCCGCCGCCGATCGATCCGCCGCCGTCGAAGCCGAACCGGAAAACGCGCCGCCCCCCGCCCCCGTGGATGACGGCCCGCCGGCGCCCGCGCGCCCCACGTCCCGCCCCCGCTTCACCCTGCCCGCCTGGTGGCGCGCGCGCGGCCGCCTGCGCAACCTGGTCTGCGCGCTGGCGGCCGGCGCCGGTGTGCTGGCCTTCACCGTCTCCGGCGCCTTCTCGCCGGGCGCCGCGCGCGACCCGGTCGAGCTCTTCTGGGCGTCGCTGTTCTCGCAACAGCACGAAACCATCCTGGTGCCGGCCGATTCCGAGCTGGTGATGTACCAGACCGCCGCCCGGCGCGAGGTCGGCCTCGACGACTACATCGCTAAGCGCTTCCCCGCCCCCGCCGACGGCGGCGCGCCGTTCCAGTGGCGCCGCTACACCGCCACCACCTCGGTCACGCTGGCGGCCGAACTGGGCAAAATGTCGGCCGCCGCCCCGCGGCAATTCCGCGTGCGCTACGCGCGCGACCTGCAATTGACCGATCTGAAACATGCCAGCGTGATCCTGGTCGGCATCCAGCAGGCCAACCCGTGGGTGCGCCTGTTCCGCAAGCGCCTGAACTACCATATCGACTGGGACCCGGCCGCCGATAAGTTGCTCGTGCGCAACGACAAGCCGGCCGCCGGCGAACAGGCGCTGTACGAGTTCGTCGGCGCCGACCATCCCACGCGCGGCTTCGCCGTGATCGCCTACACGCGCAACCTGAGCGGCAACGGCCACGCGCTGATGATAGGCGGCACCTCGTCCGCCGGCACCGAGGCCGCGATCGAATTCCTGCTCAGCCCCGAACGGATGCGCGACGTGCTGCGCCGCGCCGTCAACGCCGACGGCGCCGTCGGCACCTTCGAAGTCATGCTGCAATGCGAGCTGCAGGCCACCGGCAGCACCGACGTCAAGCTGCTCGGCGTGCGCGCCGACCCCATCTAACCCTGTGAAAACCGGTGCAATTCACAGGTAAGTTTCACGGTGAAACGCCACAAGCGCAGCACGCTCCTCCGTAGAATTTGCCGGGACGATAACGCGGCGGGACACACCGTCCCGGCCAGCGCGCCCCATCGCAGAACCTACCCTGGAGCCACCCCATGTCCCCGATACAGCCGTCCCGCCACCCGGCGTTCCCATCGCGGCCACTCGCCGCCGCCATCCTGGCCGCGCTGCCGTGCGCCGCTTTCGCCCAGCAGGCGGCCGACGACGCCGTCCACGCGCCGCCGGACGACGCCCCGGCCGCGATGCAAAGCGTCGTCGTCAGCGGTTTCCGCGCCGCCGCCCGCGCCACCGTGCAGGCCAAAAAGAACACGCGCCAGGTGATGGACGCGGTCAGCCAGGACGACATCGGCCGCCTGCCCGACCTCAACATCGTCGAGGCGGCGCGCCGCATCCCCGGCCTGTCGGTGGTCGGCGGCGGCGACCCGACCAAGAACCGCGACGTCTACCAGCGCGCCACCATCCGCGGCCTCGACAGCCGCTACAACCTGGTCACCGTCGACGGCGTGCCGATCGCCTCGGCCGACCAGCTGTATCGCGGCGCGCGGCTCGAGATGCTGCCGGCCACGCTGGTGTCGCAGATCCAGGCCATCAAGACCGTCACCGCCGAATACGACCCGCACGCGCTGGGCGGCCAGGTCAACCTGGTCACGCGCAGCGCCTTCGGCATCGACGAGGAACGCTTCTTCGTCGCCAGCGCGGCCGCCGGGCGCAATTCGAGCGCCGGCCAGTTCGTCGCCGATGACAAGGCCTCCTACCGCGCCGACGCCACCGGCTCGCTGCTGTTCGGCGACAAAAACCAATTCGGCCTGGTGGTCTCGGGCGAGGTACAGCGGCTGCCGTCGAGCGCCTTCTCCGAACTGCCGGGCGACACCAACGGCGCCGGCTGGACCTATTTCACCGCCGCCGGCGCCCGCACGCCGTTCAGGAGCCTGTCGGCCAACGGCCGGATCGCGCCGGTGCGCAACCAGGATTTCGCCTTCGACAACCTGCGCGAGCGCGCCAGCGTGAACACCAAGCTGGAATACCGCTTCGGCGAGCGTAGCCATGTGTCGGCCTTCGCCGGCTACTACGCCGACAAGGACACCGAAACCCGCTACGAGACCCTGACCATGCCCGGGTCGGCGGCCGCCGCCCAAACCGACGGCGCCGGCAGATTCGCGCTGGGCGACGTCCAGCAGGGCTACACCTACCAGCCGGTGCGGCGCCGCACCTCGCTCTTCAACCTCGACGGCGTGTTCGAGGCCGGCGAGCGGGCCGAGGTCAATCTGACCGCCGCCTCGTCGAAGGCCACCTACCGCGAATACCGCCAGATGGTCAAATACGACACCAACCCGCGCGCCGGCGCCGCCAGCAACCAGTTCCTGCCGGCGCTGGCCTACAGCTACGGCGTGGTCGACGGCAAGCCGCGCCTGGCCTTCGACACGCCGTCCGCCGCCGCCAGCCCGGACGCCTACCGCGGCATGTACTGGCGCGACATCAACCGGGATCTCGACAACGACGTCGATTTCGCCCGCGCCGACTACAAATACAACTTCAAGCCCGCCGACCGCGGCTTCGGCTTCAACGCCGGCTTCAACCTGACCAAAACGGCGCAGAGGTGGGATGTGCGCTACCGGGAGCTGGTGCCGCGCGACGCCGCCGCCCAGCAGGCCGTCGGCACGCTATCGCGGGTGCTGGCCCCGGGCGCGTTCGGCACCTATGAAACGCCGCAAGTGCCCTACCTGCTGGCCGGGCGCGACGCCGCCAACCAGGTGCTGCGCGACAACGCCGCCTCCTTCGTCGCGACCAACCAGGTGGCCAACAACTTCGGCGACGACTACACCGACACCGAAAAGGTCAAGGCGGCCTACGTCCAGGGCATCTACCAGGCCGACCGCTGGAGCGCGCTGGCCGGCCTGCGCGAGGACCGCACCGACGTCAGCGTCGACAGCTTCCAGGCGCCGACGGCCGCCGGCGCCAGCGCCTATACGCCGGCCTCGCGCGACGGCAAGTACCGCTTCCTGCTGCCTTCGGCGCTGGCCAGCTACCAGCTCGACGACGAGATGCGCATCAAGGGCGCGGTCAGCCGCACCATCGGCCGGCCGGACTTCAGCCAGTACGCGGCGCGGCGCACCTTCTCGGTCGGCACGGCCGGCGACCTGACGGTCAACCAGGGCAATCCCGATCTGGCGCCGCGCCAGGCGTGGAACTACGACCTGTCCTATGAATGGTATCTGCGCAACGGCGGCGTGGTGTCGGCGGCGCTGTTCTACAAGGACATCAGGAACGAGATCTTCACCACCAGCTCCGTCGGCGCGCCCACCGTTTACCAGGGCCGCAGCTACACCAGCGTGACGGTGTCGCAGCCGCTCAACTCGGCCAAGGCCGGCATGCGCGGGCTCGAGCTGCAATACGTCGGCGACCGCTTCGCCTTCCTGCCCGCATCGCTGCGCGGGGTCGGCGTGTCGGCCAATCTAACTTGGCTCAAGGGCTTCTTCAACCAGCCGATGAGCGCGGCCAGCGTGGCCAACGGCGGCCCGGCCACGCGCCGCTCCAGCGGCCTGATACGCCAGCCGGACTTCATCGCCAACGCCACGCTGTTCTACAGCGCCGGCCCGGCCGACGTGCGCCTGTCGTTCAACCGCATCGGCCGCGCGCTCGAATCGGTCGACCAGGACACCCGCGAACGCGACCTGTACGCGATGGGCCGCAACCAGCTCGACCTGCAGGCCAGCTACCGGATCAGCCGCGCGCTCAAGGCGGTGGTCCAGGGCCAGAACCTGGGCAAGTCGCCGTTCGTGGTGCGCCAGGGCGCGCGGCAGGAACTGCTCAACAACTACTTCCCGGTCGGCCGCTCGTTCTTCATCGGCCTCACTTACCAGGCGCAGCTGTGAGCGCGGCCCCGCTGACATGGGCGGCCCGGCTGGCGGCGGCGCTGGCCGCCGGCGCGTTCGCCGGCGCGGCCCTCGCCGCCACCGTCCCCCCGGCGCCGCCGGCCGAACCCACGGTGCGCGTGGTGCTCAAATTCGTCAAGGCCGGCGGCGGCCGGCCGGCGCCGGCGGTCCGGTTCCTGGCCGACAGCTGCGCCGCCTGCGCGGCTCTGCACGACCCGGCCTTCGAGCGCGACAACCGGCGCGAAACCCTGCTCGCGCTGGTCCTGCCAGACCGCCGCACGCTGGAGCTGCGCTTCCGCGCGCCGGCCGGTACGGTCAAACGGGTGCTGCTCGAAAGCGGCGACCTGCGCTTCGAGACGGCCGGCGACATCGTCACCGTGCAAGTGCCGCCGCTGGGCTACGACGCGGTCGGCGCCGGCGAGGTGGCGACCCACATCGTCGAGCCGGGCATGGTGCTGCGCTTCGAGCACGCCGACCCGGCGCGCCGCGCCGGCGCCTACGCCGACGGCCCGTTCCCCGCGCTGCAGCGGCGCGCCGCCGACCATCTGGAGTTCGCCCAGCGCGAGGTGATACGGCGCACCGGCCTGGGCGACTACGTCGCGCGCGAAAAGCTCGGCACGATCCACGTGATGGGCTTCGACACCAACTACCCGCACGGCCACACGGACGCGCCGCCGCACACGCATATGCACCTGCGCTGGCCGAGCAACGCCGGCACCCAGATCGGCCACTACTACATCGGCGCCGACGGCTTGCTCGAACGCAACGAGGTCGGCATCAAGGACCTCGAGGCGCCCGGCGCCAGCTTCGGCCGCGGCAAGGACTTCACCACCCGCGACCTGCGCGGGCGGCCCGTGTACACGCACCAGATCACCGCCGAGGGCTGGCTGCGGCTGGGGCGCGCCGGCCAGGCGCCGTGCCTGATCCGCCCGCTCGCGCGCGGCTTCGACGGCGGCGCCGTGGTGGCGTGCCCGGGCCAGCCCGAGGTCGCGGTCAAGGTCGACGACGACCTCGCCGCCGGCGTGCTGCGCGTGGCCACCGGCGCGGTGCAGGAAGTGTTCCGCTACGACCCCGGCAGCGGCAAGCTGCTGTCGGCCGCCGGCCCGCCGCCGGTAACCGAATCGAACTACCCGCCGGCCGATTGAGCGGCGGCGGGGGCGAGCGGGCTGCGAACGCTTGCGTTTACCGGCCCGTCCGCCACATTGGAGTAAAATCCGGGGTTGCTCTCCACCGATGCCCGATATGAACGCCCCACTGCACCTCCCGCAAGAAATTAGCTCCTTGGCAACCCCGCCGGAACGCGACCCGACCGACTCGCGCCGCTTCGAACTGCTGCAAAAGAAGCTGCGCACGCAGACCGGCAAGGCGATCGTCGACTTCGACATGATCACCGAGGGCGACCTGGTGATGGTCTGCATGTCCGGCGGCAAGGACAGCTACACGATGCTCGACATCCTGATGCACCTGCGTAAAATCGCACCGGTCAAGTTCGACCTGATCGCGGTCAACCTCGATCAAAAGCAGCCGGGCTTCCCGGAGCACGTGCTGCCGGAGTATTTCCAGAAGATCGGCGTGCCGTACAAGATCGTCGAGCAGGACACCTACAGCATCGTCACCGAGAAGATCGAGCCGGGCAAGACCACCTGCTCGCTGTGCTCGCGCCTGCGCCGGGGCATCCTGTACCGCACCGCCAAGGAGCTGGGCGCGACCAAGATCGCGCTGGGCCACCACCAGGGCGACATCCTCGAGACCTTCCTGCTCAATATGTTCTACGGCGGCACGATCAAGACCATGCCGGCCAAGCTGACGGCCGACGACGGCGAGAACGTGGTGATACGGCCGCTGGCCTACTGCCGCGAGCAGGACATCGAAAAATACGCCGGCAAGATGGGCTTCCCCATCATCCCGTGCAACCTGTGCGGTTCGCAGCCGAACCTGCAGCGGCAGGCGATGAAGGAGATGCTGTCGACGTGGCAGCAGAAAAATCCGCTGTGGATCAAGAGCATGTTCACCGCCATGGGCAACATCAAGCCGTCGCACATGATGGACCGGGGGCTGTTCGACTTCAGCAAGAATGAAATGCGCGAAGCCGAGGGCGCCTTCGCCGGCGACATCCTGTTCGACAAGGACGAGAGCATCACGCTCGACGGCGTCAACGGCGCGTTCGCGATCCAGAGCGAAGTGCTCAAGCGCGCCCCGTAGCAAGCTGCATGCTATCGCACGACAGGCCGGCGACGATCTCCGTCTCCGGCCTTTTTTTGCTTAGAACTTCTGCGCCGTGCGCATCACCGGGTAGAGGTTGAAGCGCTCGTCCCACGACGAATGGCGGCGGGCGAAGAACTCCAGGCGCGCCTGCTGGCTTTTGTTGAACTCCGCGTCGGTGTCGAGCTTCTTCTGGAACTCGGCACGCAGCGCCGGATCGGATTCCAGCTGCTCGCGCGCGACGTCCTCGGCCACATACTCCTCCATGTACTCCTTGCGCTCGAAGGCGTTATTGAACTCGCCCCAGGCCAGCAGCGAATCGGCGCCGCGCGGCTCGAGCATCGTCATCACCAGGCGCGCCTTGGGCTGCGCGATCGGCACGAACAGCGAACCCTTGGCCACGCTGCGGCGCTCGCGGCCCCAGTCGCCTTCGACCGCCAGCGACTGCCGGCCTTCGAACGACTGCGCGCCGAATTTGGTCTTGGTGGCGCGGAAGGTCTCCACCTCCGCCGCCATCTGGTCCGCGCCCAGCACCTTGAACGCGATGCCGTGCTGTTTCAGCTTGGCCGCCACCCTCGGCGCGTCGGCCAGCGGCACCAGATAGCCGCCCCGGGGCGCGGCCACCCGCAGATCGGGCACGATCTCGTCGCGCAGCGGCACCGTCCACACCTGCGGCTTGCTTTCGTCGTAGTGGGTCATCAGGCCGCCGGACACCTCCGAATGCGCGCGCGTGTATTCGTAGCCGGGGAACTGGATGGTCTTGGTGTTGTAGGTGGTGCGATAGCTGAGCGGAACCTCGGCGCCGGCCAGCGCCGCGGCGCGCGCGTCCGCCTCGCGCGCCGTCTTCAGCCACTGCTGGCCGTGCGCGCCGACCTGCGACAGCAGCGAGACGATGGTGTTGTGCGTGATGCGCACGCGGGTCGGATAGTCCTTCCACGAATGCGTCTCGACCAGCATCGCGAAGCGATTACGCATCGGGAAGTAGCCGGTCGAAAAACGCGGCGCCGGCATGCTGTCGACAAAGCCGGACGTCGGATCGTCGTTGACCGCGAACGAGATGTAGTACGGCTTCGGGTCCGAGCCCTGCGCCGTGAGGTCCGCCATCACGGCGGTCCGCAGCGCCAGGCCGGCCTGCTTGAGCTCTTCGTCGCCGCCATGCACCGGCT
This sequence comes from Burkholderia sp. LMU1-1-1.1, assembly GCF_040675865.1. Taxonomy (NCBI): domain Bacteria; kingdom Pseudomonadati; phylum Pseudomonadota; class Betaproteobacteria; order Burkholderiales; family Burkholderiaceae; genus Burkholderia; species Burkholderia sp. LMU1-1-1.1. The sequence goes on from NZ_JBEGHG010000010.1 coordinate 122,656, forward strand.
CGACCTGGATCGAGACGTCCGGCTGGAACTTGGCGCCGTCGGTCACGTGCAGGTCGATGTAGGCCAGCGGGTCCCAGGCGTTCACCAGCGCCAGCATCGACTGCATCTCCGGCGCGTCGGCCTTGACGTAGTCGCGATTGAGGTTGTAGTTCTGCGCCGTGGTGCGCCAGCCCATTTCGACCGGGCCGCGCTGGTTCGGCCGGTTCCATTTGCCGAAGCGCTCATGGCCGTCGACGTTGAACACGGGGACGAACAGCAGCACCTGCTTGTCCAGGGCGCCGGGGGCGGCCTTGTTCTCCAACGCCTCGCGCAGCGCCAGGAAGCCGGCGTCCTTGCCGTCGATCTCGCCGGCGTGGATGCCGCCCTGCACCAGCAGCACCGGCAGGCCGCGCTTTTTCGCCTGCTCGGCGGTCAGCGCGCCGGTGCGCGAGACGGCCAGCGCCAGCATCGGGCGCCCTTCCGGCGTGCGGCCGAATTCGAAGCACCGCACCTGTTTCGGATACGCCTTCTGGAAGCGCGCGCACAGGTCGACCACCTCGTCGTAACGTCCGGTGTTCTGGAAGCCGGATCGCTCTGCGATGGTGCTCAGGGAAGGCGACGGCGCGGCGGCCAGCGCGGCGCCGGTGGTGGTGGTGACGGAGGTGGCAAAGGCAAGCAGTATGGCGGAACGAATCATGGACGAACTTCCAGCGTGGGGTTGATCGACCGGTGCCTGCGCCGGCACCGGGTACGCTGGAAATTATAGACGGCTTTGCGCGCTAGCGATTGCGGATCGCTATTTCCCTGACCTGGGGACGGACCAGGGTCATGGCGCCGGCAACGGGGGCCGAGCCGGCGCGCGCGCGGTTGAACATCGGCTGCGCCGGGCAGATGCCGCTCTCGCGGTAGCTGAGCGCCGTCGACAGCAACCGCTCGGAGGTCTCGCCCAGCGAGTGATCGAGATCGTCGCCGGCCCGGCAGGTCGGCTGGAAGCCGTCGGCGTAGTCGCCGAAGCCCTTGTGGTTCGCGCCCTGCATCTGGATCGCGAAGTACGTGGTGCCGCAGTTATTCGCCGGCACGAAGCCGTACGGCTTGCCGCAGGTGTCGCCGCCGATCAGATTGACTTCCACATCGATGCCGCGCAAGCCGTTGATCACCGATTCACTGGCCGAGCAGGTACCCGGCGTGGTCAGGATGGTGACGCGCTTGAGCCCCAGATAAGGCAGCGCGGCGCCGCCGGCCAGCTGCGACGACTTGAAGCCGTAGGCCTTGGTGCGGAACATGTCCGGCGCCTGCGGCGTGGTCTTGTCGTTGTATTGCAGCTGCTCGAAGATCTTGCCGCTGGTGGCGGCAGGCCCGGCGATCATGTACGCCAGTTCGTTGGCCACAGCCAGGTAGCCGCCGCCGTTGTAGCGCATGTCGAGCACCAGGTCGACGATGTTGGCCGCCTTGAACGTACCGATCGCCTTTGCCAGTTCGCTTTCGGATAGCTGGTTGTGGTCATCGAACTGCAGGTAGCCGACCTTGCCGGTCGGCGTGTCGATGGTCTTGACGTTTTGCACCGGAGGATTGCTCACCTGCCTGGCGGCCAGGCTGACCGTCAACGGCACGCCGGCGCGCGTCAGCACCAGATTGTGGCTCTCGCCGGCGGTGGCCGGGAACAGGCCGGCGTTGAGGCGCGCGACGCCATCGCTGGTGTTGTCGGTGAGCGCGACGCCATCGACGGACGATAGGCCGTCGCCGCGCCGCAGGCCGGCCAACGCCGCGGGCGACGCCGGCGCCACCATCGCCACCGCCCACACGCGGGGCGCCGCCGGGTCGGCGTTGCGCGCCCACGTCACGCCATAGCCGACCTCCGTGCCGGAACTCGACAACCCGTCCCACGCCTCGGTCGAATAGGTGAAGTGGAAGCGGTCCTTTGCCCTGCCGGAGGCGGTGGTCGCAAGCGTCTTGTAGTCGTCGAAAAAATCCACCGCGCGCGTGTAGTCTTCCAGCCGCAGACCGGTGGGCAGCTCGCGGTACCACAGATAGGTCTCGCCATAGAAGGAGCGCAGCCACTTCAACTCGTCCATCAACGAGCCTTGCGCGTCGGCGCTGCCCGGGCGGGGATACTCGCAGCGATTGAGCAGCGCCAGCCAGTCGGGCGGATTATTGGGATCGATCACCGGCGGCCCCACCGGCGGTGTCGGCGGGATCGTTGGATCGACGGCGGGAGGCGTCGGCGTCACCACCGGCGGGGCGACGACGACCGGCGGGGTGGGGTTGGCGGCGGGCGTGTCGCCACCGCCGCCGCCACCGCACGCGGACAGCAGCGCCAGCGACGTCGCGGCGGCCGCCGCCAAGAGCATGGAATGTTTTTTCATGGGAACATTATAAACGGCCACGACGCCAGGGATGCCAGTAAAACAACACATTTTACAATTCAGGCCTGCAGGTCGGCATCGTCGCGGAACAGGCCGGCCAGCCAGGCGGCGAACACGTTCAGTCGCGGCGAGGCCATGCGGCCCTGCGGATACAGCAGCGAGATGGGCATCGGCCTCGGCGGCATATCCGGCAGCACCTCGACCAGCGCGCCGCTGGCCAGCAAATGGCGCACCTGGTAGCGCGCCGCCTGGATCAGGCCCATGTCCTGCAACGCGCAGATGATGTAGGCGTCCGGATCGTTGACCGCGATGGCGCCGCGCACCGGCATCGTCACGACGCTGCCGTCGGCGACGAAATCCCAGTCGAACGGACGGCCGGTGCGGCCGGAAAAATGCGTCACGCCGCGATGCGCGCGCAGGTCTTCCAGCGTTCGCGGCACGCCATGGGCGGCTAGGTAGGCCGGCGAGGCGCACGTCAGGAAACCCATGCTGCCGATGCGCCGGCCGATCATCGACGAATCCTGCAGGTCGCCCACGCGCAGCGAGCAGTCCAGCCCTTCGCGCGTCAGGTCCTTCACCTGCTCGCTCAGCGAGATGACCAGATCGATCTCCGGATAGTCGCGGCAAAAAGCGCCGATGTGCGGCATCACCAGATTGCGGCCGACGGCGCCGGGCAGCCCCACCCGCAGCCGGCCTTTCGGCGTGGCGGCGCTCTGGCCGCGGAACGTGCCCTCGGCGTCGCCCACCGCCTGCAGGATATCGAGGCATTTTTTGAAGTAGTCGGCGCCGTCCGCCGTCAGCGACAGGCGGCGCGTGGTCCGCTGCAGCAGCTGGGTGCCGAGAAACGCCTCCAGTTTCTTGACCGTCGCCGTCAGCGCGGCACGCGGCAGGTCCAGCGTTTCGGCCGCCTTGGTGTAGCTATTGGCCTCGACGATGCGCACAAACACCTGCATGGCTTTCAAACGGTCCATGATTGTTCATATAAAGTGAAAAGTATGGGGGCATTATGCCCTAATTATCTTTGCCGTCGTTTTGCCTACACTGGGCTCATCGAAATTCCACTTCTGGAGCCATCATGAACAAAACCTCGGAAACCGACATCAGCCCCGGCATGGTGCTGTTGCTGGCCGCCGCGACGGGCCTGATCGTCGCCAACCTGTATTACGCGCAAACGCTGGTCGGCCCGATCAGCGCCGCCACCGGCCTGTCGGCGCAGGCGGCGGGGCTGATCGTCACGTTGACACAGATCGGCTACACCCTCGGCCTGCTGTTCGTCGTGCCGCTGGGCGACCTGCTGGAAAACCGCCGCCTGATCTTCAGCGGCCTGCTGTTTACATCGGCGATGCTCGTGCTGGCCGCGTTCAGCACCAGCGCATGGATGTTCCTGAGCGCCGCGCTGGGCATCGGCCTGGGATCGGTGGCGGCGCAGATCATCGTGCCGTTCGCCGCGCACCTGTCGAAGGAATCGACGCGCGGCCATACGGTGGGCAAAGTGGTCAGCGGCCTGCTGCTGGGGATCATGCTGGCGCGCCCGGTCGCCAGCCTGGTGGCCGACGCCAGCAACTGGCACGTGGTGTTCGGCGGCGCCGCGCTGATCGTACTGGCCGTGGCGCTGGTGCTGCGCGCCAAACTGCCGCTGCGCGTGCCGGCCTCGAACATCACCTATCCGGCGCTGATGGCGTCCCTGTGGCACCTGTTCCTGCGCACGCCGCTGCTGCGCCGCCGCGCCGCCTACCACGCCGGCCTGTTTGGATCGTTCAGTTTGTTCTGGACCGTCACGCCGCTGATGCTGGCCGGCCCGCAGTTCCACCTGTCGCAGACCGGCATCGCCATCTTCGCGCTGGTCGGCATGGCCGGCGCGGTGGCCTCGCCGATCGCCGGACGCCTGGCCGACGCGGGCCATACCCTGATGGCGACGGCCGCCGCGCTGGCGCTGGGGGTGGTCGGCTTCGCGTTGCCGATGATCGCGCCGGAATCGCGCAACGTCGGCCTGGCGATGTTGGTGGTCGCCTCGATCGTGCTCGATATGGGCGTGGCGGCCAACCTGGTGCTCGGCCAGCGCGCCATCTTCACCTTGGGCGCGGAGGTGCGCAGCCGCTTGAACGGCGTGTACTTCGCGTTGTTCTTCGCCGGCGGCGCGCTCGGTTCGGCGCTGGGCGGCTGGATGTTCGCCACGCACGGCTGGCATGCGGCGCTGCTGACCGGCATGGCCTTCCCGGCCCTGGCGCTGGTTTATTGGGTGACGGAGTATGCAGGGCATGGCGCCGCGCAGCGCGAGGTGGCCTGAATGAGGAGCGGGGCGGCGCGTGGCGGATTACGGCTGCGCCTAATCCGCCCTACGTGTCTACGTGGTGGCGCATATGTTGGAGGCCTGCTTTCACCGGGATGTCGACGGGCCCGATAGGCACGTAGGGCGGATTAGCCGGAACGGCGTAATCCGCCACTGCGTCAGGAGCCGAAATGGTAGTTCAGCTCCACCCATCCTTGACGTCCAACCGGGCTGTAATTCCCGACCGGATAATACGGCCACCCACCACTGGTATCGCTCTTGACCTTGTTGAACAGGTTATTGACCGCCACCGAAATGGTGGTCTGAGGATTCAAACGATACACCACGCTCGCGTTGACCAACGTCGTCGGCGTCAGATACGCCTCCCCCGCGCCATTCGGCACCTTGCTATAGCGCTGCAGGAACAGCGTGTTCGACCACTTCTCCAGATTCCACGTCACACTCGCATTGAGCTTGTCGCGCCAGTCCGGGTTGGTCAAATCATGCAGATCGTCGTTCAACGGATCGCCGGCGAACTGGCGTGACTTCTTGTCCAGGGTCTTCGAATAATTCAACTTCGAGACGAACACCCCCCAGCCCGTGGTGCGCAGCACATGCTTGACGCTGACATCGATGCCGTTCACGCTGGTGGACGCGGCGTTGATCGGATTGACCGTGATCTGGCGGATCTCGCCCGGCTTGTTAAGCGCCGTAAGCGGATTGCGTTCGATACGGGCGATGACGTCGGCGCACGTCGGCGACGTCAGGTCGCCGGCCATGCGGCAATCCGACTCGTCGCGCAGCAGCTTGTCGGCGCTCAGGTTGGTCACCAGATCGTCGATCTTGATGTTCCAGTAGTCCAGCGACACGTCGAAATCGGCGCTGGGCGACCACACCAGGCCAAGACCCGTCGAACGGCCCCGCTCCGAGCGCAGATCCTTGCTGCCGTTCTGCACATAGTCCGATCCCGGCGAGACGTTGGCGAACTCGCAGTCGGCCACCGGCTGGCCGGCCTTCGCGCAGCGGTAGTAGTCCGTGGTGGACGAATAGTAGCCGGTGCCGCGCGCCTTGAAGATGTAGTTCATGTCCGGCGCCCGGAAGCTGGTGGCGTAGTTACCGCGCACCAGCACCTGCTTGACGGGACGCCATTCCAGGCCGCCGTTATAGGTGGCCTTGCCGTCGTCGCGGCCGGCGTAGCTGTAATGGTCGTAGCGTCCGGCCAGGGTGGCCGACAACTGCGGCAGCAGCGGCACATTCGCCTCCACCCCCAGCGCGTAGCGCTTGCGGGTGCCGGCGGTGACATCGGCCGGCGGCGCCAGGTTGAAGTAGCCCTGGTTGATGCGTTCATCGGGACGGTTCGAGAAACCCTGCTTGCCCACCTCCGCCACCGTCGCCAGCCTGACCGGACCGGCCGGCAGCGCGAACGCCTCGCCGTTGGCGGACAAGCTGAGGGTATTGGTCCACGACTTGTCGTCGCTTTGGGTGAAGCCGGTGATGCTGTCGAATTCGGCCGGCGTCAATCGGCGCGTGAGGCGCGACTGGTCGGGCGCGAAGATCGCCACGCCGTCGGCGTCGACGCCCAGTTGCGGGCCGAGGAAGAAGCTGTCGATATTGGCCAGCGCGCGCGGCGCCTTGGCCTGGCTCTTGTAGAGCGACGCCGTGTACGCCGCTTCGTACTGCCAGCTGCCTGCGAGCTGCCCCTTGGCGCCGAACGACAGCGAACTGGCCTGGTCGTCCCAGGTGCGGTTGTAGCGATCGACCCCGCCCATTTCCTCGGGCGAGATGTATTTGTTCCACGCCTCGTAGTTGCCGGTGTTCTGGTTGACGAAATAGGCGTCGGTGAGCGAGCGCGAGGTCCACGACGGACCGCGCGTGTTGTTCGAGCTGCGATTCTGGCCGTACAGCGCCTCGATGAACAAGGTCGTGGACGGCGAGAGCTCGTAGTTGGCGCTGCCGAACACGTTCTGGCTGCTGTTCTTGGTCTGCGTGGTCCAGTAGGTGGGACCGACGTTCGGGCTGGCGCAGTAGCTGCCCGTCCTGGCGGTGTACTTGACGGCGCTGCCGTTGAAGACGTCGCCCAGGCCGGCGCAGGCGTCGCCCAGATCGACATAGCGTCCGCTGCTGACATTGCGGCGGCCCAGGATCGAGGTGGGCGCCACGCCGGTGCGGGTGCTCATGAAATCGCGGTCGCGGCTCCACAGCGGATCGCGCTCCAGCAATTCGACGCTGAACAGGGTATTGAGTTTGTCGAAGCTATGGCCGCCGGTGAACTGCAGGCGCTTGTCGCCGCCGCCGCCGCGCGAGGTGCCACCGGCTTTCAGATTGATATCGTAGCCGTCGGCCTGTTTTTTCAGGATGATGTTGACCACGCCCGCGATCGCGTCCGAGCCGTAGACGGCGGAGGCGCCGCCGCTGAGGATCTCGATGCGGTCGACGACGCTCGACGGGATGTTGGCCAGATTGGTGAAGTTGACCGTGCCTTCATAAGCGATCGGGAAGTCGGCCATGCGGCGGCCATTGAGCAGCACCAGCGTGTGGTTCGGACCCAGGCCACGCAGGCTGATGGCGTTGGCCGACGGCGTGAAGGTATTGCCGTAGTCGGCGCCCTGCGTGAAGCCGCTGTTCTGCGCCTGGTTGCTCAGGGCGTCGAAGACGTTGCGGTAACCCTGCTTGGTGATGTCGTCGCCGGTGATGACGGTGACGGCGGAGGGGCCTTCCAAGGTGGCGCGCGGAATGCGCGAACCGGTGACGACGACCGCGGGCGGGCTCAGGGTCTCCGAGTCCGCCACCTGCGCGCTGGACGAGCCGGCAGCGCCGCACAGCAGCGCGATAGCGCCTGCCGCCAGCGGATTCAATTTAAATTTTGTTTGCACTGAAGTGGTCCGGTAAGAGATGGGGGTGCCATCTTATCAACCGCCGCACCAGGAATGAACGAACGAATCCGCACAAGCTTATGCATTATTTTGGTGCACGAACCGGAACCGCCACGCCGCTGCTCTACAATCGCACTACGCGCATCTCACCGGGGACATTCATGACCACATCCACCAGTGCCGGCCCCAAATGGGGCATGGCCATCGATCTGGAACGCTGCATCGGCTGCCACGCCTGTTCGGTCGCCTGCAAAGTCGAAAACGCCGTCTCGCTCGGGCACTTCCGCACCAAGGTGTATTACTACGATTTCGCCGCGCTCAATCCCTACAACCAGCAGCCGACGACCAAACGCGCCTTCCTGCCGACGCTGTGCATGCAGTGCGAGGACGCGCCTTGCCTGGACGCCTGCCCCACCGACGCGATCACGCGCGGCGCCGACGGCATCGTGCGCATCGACGACGCGGTCTGCGACCGCAGCCGCGACTGTATCAAGGCCTGTCCCTACGGCGCCATCCACATCGACCCGGTCGCCGAAGTGGCCGACAAATGCGATTTCTGCTCGCATCGGCTGGACGCCGACATGGAACCGGCCTGCGTCGAAGTGTGCCCCGCCGAAGTCTTCGCGTTCGGCGACTTGAACGACCCGGCCAGCAAGGTCAGTCTGTTCCACGCCAAACACCGCGCGCAGACGGCGCCCCTCAAGCCCGAGGAAAAAACCCGGCCGCTGGTGGAGTACCGGGGGCTGGGCGGCGTGGTGCCGCGCGCGATGGAGCGCAAGATTCCCAAGGGCCGCAGCCACGACCCGTTCTCGTACGAGGTCGAGACCTGGGATCAACTGAAGTCGGAGTTCCCGCCGGCCGCGCCGCATGTCAACAAAGCGCGGGGAGGCTGACATGGATCGTCGTGGATTCATCAAAAGCGGCATCGGCTCGATGGCCACCTTGGGGTTGGGCGAGACCATCCTGCTCGCGCCCAACGCCGCCAGCGCCATGAACTACCGGCCGGTCGCCGATGGCCGCCAGCGCAAGGTCAAGAACGATTACCACAGCGCCAGGCGCGTCACCAGCGTATGCCTTAACTGCTCGACGGTGTGCGGCATCGAGGCCTTCGTCCAGGACGGCAAGGTGATCAAAATTCGCGGCAATCCGCTCGACCCGAACATGGGCAGCCACATGACCTGTGCCAAGGGCCAGTCGGGGCCGACGATCAACGACTATCCGGAGCGGCTGCTGTATCCGCTGAAAAGGGTGGGCGCGCGGGGCGAGGGCAAATGGCAGCGCATCAGCTGGGAGCAGGCGTACACCGAAGTGGCCGAGCGCATCAAGGCCAGCATCGCCAGCGGCCATCCGGAGCGGGTCGCGCTGCACCAGGGCCGCTCGCGCATCGACGCCGAGATCAACCGTTTCCTGGGCGCGATCGGCACGCCGGTGCAGCTGAACCACCGAGCTCTGTGTTCATCCAACAAGCGGGCCGCCAACTACGTCTCGCTCGGCGAGACCGACTGGGAATCGATCGACGCCGAGCGCTGCAAGTACTTCCTCAACTTCGGCGCCAATTTCTACGAGGCGCACCAGGGTGGCCTGCACCTGGTCAGCCGCGTGGTCAAGGCGCGCTTCGATCATGGCGCCAAGCTGGTCACCTTCGATGTACGCCTGTCCAACACGGCCGGCCGCAGCGACGAATGGCACCAGCCCTTCCCCGGCACCGAGGGCGCCATCGCGCTGGCGATGGCGCACGTGATCATCCGTGAAAACGAAATCGACCACGACTTCGTCGCCAAATTCGTCCAGCCAGGGTTGGAGACGATGCGCGCCTGGCTGGCCACCTGCACGCCGGCGTGGGCGGCCAAGCTGTCGGGCATCGCCGCGCGCGACATCGAGCGCCTGGCGCTGGAGTTCGCGCGCCTGCGGCCGGCCGTCGCCGCCTTCACCAACCGTGGCACCGGCGCCCACTACAACGGTTTCAATGCCGAACGCGCGGTGGTGATGCTCAACGCGCTGGTCGGCTCGATCGCCAAGCCGGGCGGGTACTGCTATGGGCTGGATGAAAAGCTGTCCGCCGGCCGCTACCCGCAACCGCAACCCGTTCCCCCCGCGCCGAAGATCCGCACCGATCTGGAAGACCCGCCAGAATGGCCGTTGGCCAACCGCTGGCAGAAGATGAAGGTCGGCCAGATCGTCTACGACTACCTGCGCCAGGGCCGCGCGCGGCTGGACGTCTATCTGAGCTATACACTGGGCTCGCCGATGACCTGGCCCGAGGGCCGCAGCACCACCGTCGAAGTGCTGTTGGACGAGAAGCTGATCCCGTTCCACGCCTGCTCGGACGTGGTCTATTCGGAAATGGCGCACTACGCGGACCTGATCCTGCCCGACGCCACCTACCTGGAACGCTGGGGCATGGACATCCGCAACAACCTGGAGCTGACCCACTACGTCGCGCTGCGCCAGCCGCTGACGCCACCGCCGGGCGAGGCGCGCAGCTTCGCCGACGTGCTGTTCGAGATCGGCCGCCGGCTAGGTCCCGAACAGGCGAAGTACTTCCAGTTCGGCGGCCACGAGGACTTCGTGCGCGCGCAGTGCGCCAAACTGCCGACGACGGGTCCGGACGGACGGCAATTCAAGGACGGCTTCGAGTATATGAAGCACTACGGCGTGTTTGTCGACCGTTCGCAGCCGAAGCCCTACCAGGTCTATCAGAAGCCTTTGAGCGACAAGCAGCTGGACGGCAGCCGCACCGATGCCGGCACCGGTGTGATCTACCGGCCCAACGACAAAGGCAAGGAAGTCGCCGTGGGCGTGAGGATCGGCGACGCCGCGGTGCGGGGCTTCGCCACGCCGTCGCGCAAGTTCGAAGTGCACGCGCCGGAGATCACGCAGGTAGCCAGGACGCTGGGCATCGTCGACGACGGGCTGCCGACATTCGCGCAGATTCCTTCGCATCGCAACCTGCCGTCGGACCGCTTCATCCTGACCACGTTCAAGTGGAATGTACACACACAGGCGCGGACCGCGTCGCAAAAATACCTGACGGAGATCGTGCATGACAATCCGATGTGGATCAATGCCGGGGTGGCCAAAAAGATGGGACTCAAGAGCGGCGACATGGTGGAGCTGACCACATACCGTCCGCGCTCCGGGCCGGCCGACAAGGCGGAGCAGCAGGCCTATCGCGGCACCGGCGAGAAAATCGGCTCGGCGCGGATGCGGGTGTTCGTCACGCGCGGCATCCACCCGCGCGTGGTGGCGGTGTCGAACTCGGTGGGCTGGATCAGCGGCGGGCGGGCCAGCGAGGGACGTAGCGGGCGCAGGGTCGAGGTGGCCGCGCGCGGTATCGCGCCCGACGCGGCCAAGGGTTTCGGGCCGGCGCCGGCGCTGGACGATCTGAATGCGGGAGTGTGGTGGGACGAGAAGAACGGCGGCAAGGGCAATGGCGTCAACATCAACGCGCTGCTGCCGATCAACCCGCAGCCGCTGGTGGGCATGCAGGCTTGGTTCGATACCGTGTGCTCGCTGCGTAAGGTGTAGGGCGGATTAGGCGGAACGCCGTAATCGGCCATGCATGCGCCGCTTGTGACGCATGCATGGCCGATTACGCTTCGCTAATCCGCCCTACGTGTTTCAGACGTATTTTCAGAGGTGTTTCCGATGATGCGTCAGGCGGCGTGCGTGTGGCTATCGACCGGCACCGGCGCGACCGGCTTGCCGAAAGCGGCCAACAGCGTCGCCTCCTTCTGCTTGGCCGACTTCAGGTGGCGCTCCTTCACGTGGCCATAGCCGCGAATATCCTCGGGGATGCTGGCGATGGCCACCGCCTGCGCCAGGTTCTCCGCCGTCAGCTTAGGCAGCAACGAGGCCACCGTCTGACGATACTCGCCGATCAACGCGCGCTCCATCTTGCGCTCGGCGGTGTAACCGAAGACATCCAGCGCCGTGCCGCGCAAGCCTTTGAATTTGGCCAGCACGCCGAACGCCTTCATCATCCACGGGCCGAATTCCTGCTTGATCAACCGCCCCTGCGCGTCACGCTTGGCCAACAGCGGCGGGGCCAGGTGGAACTTGAGCTTGATGTCGCCCTCGAACATGCCGGCGATCTTCTGCTGGAACGCGCCGTCGGTGTACAGACGCGCGACTTCATATTCGTCCTTGTACGCCATCAACTTGTAGTAGTAGCGCGCCACGGCCTCGCCCAGGCGGGTCGACTTGCCCAGCTTGGCCTCCTCGGCGCGCACCTGGTCGACGAACGCCTTGTACTGCTGCGCATAGTCGGCGTTCTGATACGCGGTCAGCAGCTCGACGCGGCGGTTGACGATGTCGTCCAGCGTCTGGGTGCGTTTGAACTCGATCACTTTCGCCGGCGTCGTTAGTTTGGTGACGGAACCCAGATCGTGCGCGGCGGTTCGGCCCCAGTGGAAGGCGGCCTTGTTGAAGTTGACCGAGATCGCATTCAACTCGATCGCCTTGATGATGGACGCTTCGCTCAGCGGCACATGGCCCTTCTGGAACGCGTAACCCAGCATGAACATGTTGGTGGCGATCGAGTCGCCCATCAACGCGGTGGCGATCTGGCCGGCGTCGACGAAGTCCACGTGATCGTTGCCGCAGGCGCGCACGATCTCGCCGCGCGAGCCGGCGTCCGGGAACTGCCAGTCCGGATTCTTGACGAAAGCGGCGGTCGACGAACCGGTCGAGTTGATCATCGCGTGCGTGCGGCCCTCGCCCATGCGCGACAGCGCGTCGCGGCTGGCGGTGACGATCAAGTCGCAGCCGATCACCAGATCGGCGCTGCCGGTGCCGACGCGGGTCGAGTGCAAATCGGCCTGGTTGTCGGCCAGGCGCACGTGCGACATCACCGGACCGCCCTTTTGCGCCAGTCCGCTCATGTCCAGCACGATGGCGCCCTTGCCTTCGACGTGCGCCGCCACAGCCAGGATCTGGCCAACGGTCACCACGCCGGTGCCGCCGATACCGGTGATCAGGATGCCATATGGCGTATCCGTCGACGGCAGCGACGGCATGGGCAGCACAGCGGCAGGAGAGTCGCCGGTGGCCGCCTTCTTCGGCTTCTTCAGCGCCCCGCCTTCGACCGTCACGAAACTCGGACAGAAGCCGGTGGTGCAAGAGAAGTCCTTGTTGCACGACGACTGGTTGATCTGACGCTTGCGCCCCAGCTCCGTCTCCAGCGGCTCCACCGACAGGCAGTTCGACTGCACCGAGCAGTCGCCGCAGCCTTCGCAGACGGCTTCGTTGATGACGGCGCGCTTGGCCGGATCCGGATACTCGTTGCGCTTCCGGCGGCGGCGCTTCTCGGACGCGCAGGTCTGGTCGTAGATCATCGCCGACACGCCCGGCTTGTCGCGCAGTTCGCGCTGCACGTCCATCAATTCGCTGCGGTGGCGCACGGTGACGCCTTCCGCCCATTTGTAATCGGACGGGTATTTTTCCGGTTCGTCGGTGACGACGATGATCGGCGTCACGCCTTCGGCCGCGATCTGGCGCGAGATCATGCCCGGGTCGAGCGGACCGTCGAAGGCCTGGCCGCCGGTCATGGCCACGGCGTCGTTGAACAGGATCTTGTAGGTGATGTTGACCTTGGCCGCCACCGCCGCGCGGATCGCCAGTATCCCGGAGTGGAAATAGGTGCCGTCGCCCAGGTTGGTAAAGACGTGCTTCTCGTTGGTGAACGGCGCCTGGCCGACCCAGGTCACGCCCTCCGCGCCCATGTGGGTGAAGGTCGACGTTTCGCGGTCCATCCACAGCACCATGTAGTGGCAGCCGATGCCGGCCAGCGCGCGCGAGCCTTCCGGCACCTTGGTCGACGAATTGTGCGGGCAGCCGGAACAGAAATACGGCGTGCGGTCGGTGTCCGGATTGGCCTTGGTCGGCAGCGTCTTCAACGCCAGCTCCTTCGCCTCGAGGAAGGCGACGCGCTGCTTGACGCGCTCCGCCACCGGATGGCCGTCGCAGTAGTGGGCGATGCGCGAGGCGATGGCGCGCGCGATCTGCGCCGGGTTCAGTTCATAGGTTGCAGGCAACAGCCAGTCGCCGTGGCCGGTCTTGCCCTTGTTGCTCCATTCGCCGGTGTCGTCGAACTTGCCGACCACGCGCGGACGCTGGCCGTCCGGCAGGTTGTACAGCTCCTCCTTGAGCGCGTACTCGAGGATCTGGCGCTTCTCCTCCACCACCAATATCTCGTCGAGGCCCTTGGCGAATTCGTGCACGCCGTCCGCCTCCAGCGGCCAGGTCATGCCGATCTTGTACAGGCGGATGCCGATGTCGGCGGCGGCCTGCTCGTCGATGCCAAGATCGGCCAGCGCCTGGCGCGTGTCCAGGTACGATTTGCCGGCGGTGATGATGCCGATCTTCGGCTTCGGGCTGTCCCAGATGATCTTGTTGAGCTTATTGGCGCGCGCATAGGCCAGCGCGGCGTACCACTTGTAGCTGTTCATCCGCACTTCCATATCGAGCACGGTGTCGGGCCAGCGGATATTGAGGCCGCCGGCCGGTAGTTCGAAGTCGGTCGGTAGCTGGATCTGCACGCGGTCCGGGTCGAAGTCCACCACGGCGCCGGACTCGATGATGTCGGTCACGCACTTCATCGACACCCACAGGCCGGTGTAGCGGCTCATGGCCCAGGCGTGCAGGCCGTAGTCGATGTACTCCTGCACCGACGACGGATACAGCACCGGGATGCCGCAGGCGTTGAGGATGTGGTCCGACTGGTGGGCGGTGGACGAGGATTTGGCCGCGTGGTCGTCGCCGGCCAGTACCAGCACGCCGCCGTGCTTCGCGGAGCCGGCGTTGTTGGCGTGTTTGAAGACATCGCCGCAGCGGTCGACGCCGGGGCCTTTGCCGTACCACATCGAGAAGACGCCGTCGTACTTGGCGTCCTTGAAAAGGTTGGTCTGCTGCGTGCCCCACACCGCCGTGGCGGCCAGGTCCTCGTTCATCCCGGGGTGGAACTTGACGTGATGGGCGTCGAGGTACTTCTTGGCCTTCATCGCCGTCATGTCGACGCTGGTGACCGGCGAGCCGCGATAGCCGGTGATGTAGCCGGCGGTGTTGAGGCCCGCCTTGAGATCGCGTTCGCGCTGCATCATCGGCAGGCGTATCAGCGCCTGGGTGCCGGTCATGAAGGCGCGGCCGCGCTCCAGCGTCCATTTGTCGTCCAGCGAAATGTCGTCCGAGTGGGTGCCGGGGTCCAGCAGCGTACCCTTGTGAGGTGCGTTCATTGATGTCTCCAATATTCTCTGAAATACTGAACGCGGCATGACCGGATAGGCCCCTGCCGCGCGATTGCCGGTGCTCCGTTCTATGCGGTGCTACCGGCGGTTTTTGCTGCGTTTTTTACTACTATATGCCTTAAGCTGGCGTTTTGCCCGGGTCTTGCAGCACACCGCGCTTAATCTGATCCAATTCGATCGATTCGAACAACGCCCGGAAGTTACCCTCGCCGAAGCCCTGGTCGCCCTTGCGCTGGATGATCTCGAAGAAGATCGGGCCGATCACGTTCTGCGTGAAGATCTGCAGCAGCAGTTCGCGCTCGTTCTCGTTGCTATGGCCGTCGATCAGGATGCGCAGGCGGCGCAGGTCTTCCAGGCGCTCGCCATGGCCCGGCAGGCGGCGGTTGACCAGCTCATAGTAAGTCTCGATGGTGTCCTGGAAGGCGATGCCGGTCGTCTTCATTTTCTCGATCGACGTGTAGATGTCGTCGGTGCCCAACGCGATGTGCTGGATGCCCTCGCCATGGTATTCGTCGAGGTACTCGGCGATCTGCGATTTGTCGTCCGACGATTCGTTGATCGGAATGCGCACCTTGCCGCACGGGGAGGTCATGGCCTTCGATTTCAGCCCGGTCAGCTTGCCCTCGATGTCGAAGTAGCGCACCTCGCGGAAGTTGAACATCTTCTCGTAGAAGTCCGCCCATTCCTTCATGCGGCCGCGATGGACGTTGTTGGTCAGGTGGTCGATATAGGTCAGCCCATTGCCGACCGGGTTGGCGTCCGCGCCGGGGATGGCGACGAAGTCGACGTCGTAGATGCTGATGTCGCCGATGGCGCCCTGCTCGCCACTGTTTTTGCCGCGCCAGCGGTCGACCAGATAGATCAGCGAGTCGCCCACGCCCTTGATGGCGGGGATGTTCAGCTCCATCGGGCCGGTCTTGTTGTCGAAGCCCCAGGCGCCCAGGTCCAGCGCGCGCTTGTAGGCGGCCGCCGCGTCCTGCACGCGGATGGCGATCGCGCACACGGACGGACCGTGGTGGCGCGCGAAGCGTTGGGCGAACGAGTCCTGCTCGGCGTTGATGATGAAGTTGATGCCGCCCTGGCGGTAGAGCGTCACATCCTTGTGACGATGGCGGGCGATGGCGGTGAAGCCCATGCGCTCGAACAGCGCGCCGAGCGCTTTCGGATCGGGGGCGGCGTATTCGACGAACTCGAAACCGTCGGTTCCCATCGGGTTGTCCCAAGGCTGGAATTGCATGCGTGTCTCCTCGTTAGAATAGCGCCAGTATAGTCCCGCGCACCGGGCATTAAATTGCAAACAATTCCCGCCCACGGCCATTTTGCGCAATAATATTGCCTCAACACTGAATTATCGAGGGATTTATGACCAAAATTGCGCTGGATAAAACCGACCGTAAGATTCTGTCCATATTGCAGGCCGACGGCCGGCTGTCGAACCAGGATGTGGCCGAGCTGGTCGCCCTGTCGCCGTCGCCGTGCCTGCGCCGCATCAAGCGGCTGGAGGAAGCGGGCGTGATCCGCCAGTACGTGGCGCTGCTGGACCCGGACAAGATTGGCCTGGGGCTGCTGGCGTATGTGAATGTAAGGCTGGAGAAGCACAGCGACGCGGCCGCGCACAGCAACGCGCGCGCGCTGGGCGCGCAAAACGCGCCGGCCTCGCCGCGCGCCGACTTCGCGGTGTCGGTGGAGCAGTGGCCGGAGGTGGTGGCCTGCTATGCGATGACGGGGGAGATGGATTACCTGCTGCGCGTGCACGTTGAGGACATGGACCACTTCTCGCGCTTCATGATGGCGACCCTGCTGCGCCACCCGGCGGTGCTGGACGTGAAATCGAGCTTCGCCCTGCAGCGCATCAAGGACACGACCGCGCTGCCGCTGGTGTAGGCCGGAACATATGCCGCTATTTCGACAGGCCATTAAAACACGTAGGGCGGATTAGCGAAGCGTAATCCGCCATGCTCCGTCGGCGGCTCGACTAACTCGCGAAGTGGCGGTTCAAGTGCTGCAGCAACGGCTCGGCCGCCAGGAAGCCGATGATGCGGCTGTTCGAAATCTCTTTGCCGTCGTTGAAGAAAATCAGGCCAGATGGCCCGAACAAGCCTAAACGCCTCGTCAGCGCCTTGTCGTCGGCCTTGCAGTCCACGCATCCATCGGCATGGGAGTCCCGCATGGTGGCTAGCTAACTACAATGTAGCCAACCCGGCCAGTCCAATGCATATCAGGATAATGGTGATACTGGCAGGGTCCGTACTGACGTGTAATAGAGGATCTTCGTCAATCTGCATACGGAAAGATAACAACCATAGCCTTGCTATCCATATGAAAAAAAGCGGCACCACAAAAAATAATGGAAGCGGCGACGGATATAACTTAGCCACGTCTCCGGAATTGTAGTAAAGCATCAACACTAAAGCAGAGATGACCCCTGAGCTGATGCCAAAAATGGCGACAGGGGTACTATCTGCGGGTAAGTATCCCCTCCCCGGCACAGTGAGCAAGTTTTCTTCTTTAAGACGTACAAGCTCATTGTGGCGCTTTAGTAGCGCTAGCGATAAAAAGAGGAAGAACGAATAAGACAGCAACCAAAAAGAAAGCTGGATCTCCGTTGCGGCTGATCCACCTATGATCCGAATCGTGTATAGGCCAGCCAGCATAGCTACATCAATCAATAATACTTTTTTCAAGTAAAACGAATATAAGACGGTCAAGATAAAGTAGAAGCAAACAACTTTTAGCAAAGAAATGCCTCCTCCGGCCGCAACCATCACGCCAGCGGCGCCCAGCAGAAGACTGCAGCACAGCGCGCTGGCCCGGGAGATCGTTCCGGCTGCGATGGGCCGCATTCTCTTTCGGGGATGTAAGCGATCGTGGCGTATATCCAGCACGTCGTTAAGAAGATAAGCACTTGACGCACAAAGGCAAAACGCGACAAATGCAATTACGCAAGCGCGCCACGATCTCAAGTCGGCTGAGTGAGCGGTAAGCACGGGAACGAATATCAACAAATTTTTGAGCCACTGCCTCGGACGCATGGCACGCACCATCAACATAGCGCCGCTCGCCGCTCCGGTGTTTTTTACCGTCGATTCTTGCATATTTTTTATTCAGAAGAGTTTGCACGTAGCTACATGCGGATTTATTTTCGTGGCAGCGCAAAAGAAATTTGGCCATATCAAACCGATCAGCGCATGACCGCTTAGCGACTCTCCAATTTTCAGCATAAGCTCTGACTGAAGGCCACGAGACAGCTAACGCTAGCAATTATTACTAGATGCTGCGCTTGCACGTGGGCTGATAGCATAAACAGCAAATGGAATCAGGAACGGATACAGGCTCCAGATTGCTCGTCCATCTATCCTCACCGAAAGTGCGGCGTAGAGTGGTGGCAGTGCCATTAAAACGAGAATGCTCTTAAGCGGAGTTAGCCTAACAGGGCTATGGCGCATCCCGAAGGCCGCCAACGGAACGACTATGACAGCCGCACTGGCAACAGACAACATCGCGCGAACGTCGTGAAGTGCCGTCCAAACAGTGTCCAGACTAGGGAGCCAAACATACCGAGGTAACCCACTAAATAAATGCCATCGGACAAAGAGCAGCCACCCTATTGCGGCGCCTAATACAGCGAGTCCGGGAAAAATAGAAACGCGGCGATTCACCAGTAACCATAATATAAGGAGAATATTTTCCTCCCTGACAGCGGTCGCCCCCAGCCCCGCGCCTAAAGCAAGCCATGGCTGCCCGGTGACCACACCCAAGACAAACAACGCCCGCCCGCAGATTGCGCCGGGGTCAGTAAGCAAATAAGAACCATACCAAAATGTCGGCACAGAAACTATAAGCAATAGCCCAGCGAAAACAGCCTGTTTGCGACTTCCTCCGACGCGATCAACAACGAGAGCCATTGCAGCGGCTGCAATCGTTATGGACATCCAATTAATCCCAGCGAAGGTGTCGCGTAAGTCCCCTGGCATATAGGCCGCAAGGGCAGGAATAAGTACGCGATATGGGAACGGCGCGCGCAAGTCGCTAAAAGCCACTTCGCCCCTGAGGTAGCGCGCGGTATTAAAATAGGCGAGCGAGTCCTCTACTGTCAAACCCCAGTGCGGTAGTAATACTACGAAAGCAACGCTAGCGAACAGGATGAACATCCCGGCGTACTGGGGCGTTGTCCAATGCGTTTTTTTTGAGAGAACGTCTACCGTATTTGCTTTTGTTGTTAACATCGAATTCTATACGTGGAAATTAGTTGAATTTTACGATATGCCCGCGACCATGAGGTCGGAAAATCGTAAGCAAGAGATTTCTCTGGTGACTGCAATCGGTATGAGTGAAGGCTTAAAGACATAGCGCATTTTGACTTAGCGTTCTTCACCTTGGACTGGACATAACCGTTATTTGCCAAAAAGCGTAGCTGATGCTACACGCGGTTATTTTGTCAGCAGAACACGCGTACTGAAAGACAGCGACGAAACAAGCGAAGCCATCGTCACGACATCGTGTTTATGATTGAAAAGTGGATTTTACGCTATTTGCGCGTGAACTGAATTTTAGGTTCACAGCACTACAAAAAGATACTTTAGGCAGCGCTGGACGAACCGTGAACTTCGAAGCTGTTCGGATGTGGGTATTCCGGGAGGGACAGCTGATGGCCTGCTGCGCGCATGTCCTGCCGGCAGGCCTTTGGCGTAAACGCCGCTCTGGCGTTCATATCGGCCCGTCAGCAAAATACACAGCGCGGATTACGCGCTGTGCGGGTTACATGATGAACTTCACGAAGTGAAGTGGCGGTTCAAGTGCTGCAGGAACGGCTCGGCGGCCAGGAAGCCGATGATGCGGCTGTTCGGAATCTCTTTGCCGTCGTTGAAGAAAATCAGGCCAGGTGGCCCAAACAAGCCGAAACGCTTCATCAGCGCCTTGTCGTCGGCGTTGTTGGCGGTGACGTCCACCTGCAGCAGCAGCACGTCCTTCATCTTGCCGTTGACGGCGGGCTTGGAGAACGTGAACCGCTCCATCTCCTTGCAGGCCACGCACCAGTCGGCGTAGAAGTCCAGCATCACCGGCTTGGTGCTGGTGGCCAGGATCTGATCCAGTTCGGCCACCGTCTTGATGCGCGTGAAGTGCGCCTCGCCGCCGGCCGCTGCGCCACCACCGGCGCCACCCTCGGCGCGGGCGACGGTCAGGTGGCCCAGCGGCTGCAGCACGTCGCGCCCGGCGCTGGCCGCCCCGGTCAGTTCGAACAGGCCGACCAGCAGGAAGGCCAGGCCCAGCGTCTTGCCGACATAGGCGCCCAACCCCGCGCCCTTCGGAATGCCGTCGAACACGTGCAGGAACATGGCGCACAGCAGCGCGAACACGCCCCACATGACCATCATCACCGTGACCGAGAACACCGGCGTGACCATCCAGATGGCGACCGCGATCAGCAACAGGCCGAAAAGCTTCTTGACGCCGTTCATCCAGGCGCCGGCGCGCGGCAGCAAGCTGCCGGCCGAGATACCCGTGAGCAGCAGCGGCACGCTCATGCCGACCGCCATCGAGAACAGCGCCCAGCCACCGGTCCAGACGTTGCGCGTCTGGCTGATATAGAGCAGCGCGCCGGCCAGCGGACCGGCCACGCACGGGCCGACGATCAGCGCCGACAGGGCGCCCATGACGAACACGCCGGCGAATTTGCCACCGCCCATATTGCCGCTGGTGGAGCTCAGGCGGCTTTGCAGGCTACTCGGCAGTTGCAGCTGGTAGACGTCGAACATCGACAACGCCAGCGTGAACAGCAAGGCGCCGAACGTCAGCAGCACCCATGGCTTTTGCAGCGCGGCGGCCAGCCCCTCCCCGGCCAGGCCGGCGCCCACGCCGAGCGAGGTGTAGACCAGCGCCATGCCAAGGCTGTACGCCAGCGCCAGCATGAAGCCACGGCCACGCGAGACATTGCCTTCGCCGACGATGATCGACGACAGGATCGGCACCATCGGCAGCACGCATGGCGTGAACGAGAGCAGCAGGCCGAAGACCAGGAAGGCCAGGCCGATGCGCCAGGCGCTGCCGCTTTGCAGCGTGCGCTGGGCCAGCGAGCTGTCATCCTCCGGCGCGGCGGCCGGCGTGGTCGCCGAGGCGGATGCAGCGGCGGCGGCAGGAGCCGCTGCGCTGGTCGCGGCCAGGGCGGCCGGGTCGATCGGTGTCAGCTTGCCGGGCTTCCTCGGGTCGACGCGGTAGCTCTGCTCCGCCGGCGAATAACACAGGCCGGCGTCCGCGCAGCCCTGGTAACCGACCAGCAGCGTGTACGGCTCCTTGGCCGTCACCGGCAGATCGACCACCAGCGTGTCCTGGTAGGTTTCCATCTCCTTGTTGAAATTGGTGTCGAACTTGCGTATGCCGTTCGGCAGCACCGGCGCCGTCACCTGCGCGCCGTCGGCGGCGTTGAAGCTCAGGCGATCGCGGTACAAGTGGTAGTCCTTGGCGATCTTCCACGTCAGCCGCACGGTCCTGGCGTCGAGCGACTCGGCGCTCAGCTTGAAGGCCTGGTCAGGCTCGAGAAAATCGCCCGCCCGCACCTGGCTGCCTGCAAACAGCGCGATCAGCGCCACCAGCATCGTCGCCAGCATCTGCAAACGTACCATCCATTTTTGTCGTTTCATGAGATATCCCTATACAACATCTGCCCCTGATCATCGACGGTCAAATAACCCATGTCGGAGGCGTTCAGAAAATTGAGCCCGCCCTGCTGCTTCAGCATGGCGATCGTCGAACAACTGCCGGCCGCTATCGCCATCGGCGCCATCACGCTCACAGAGCGCCAGTGCCGCACCGGCATGCCGGTGCGCGGATCGAGGATGTGGCAGTAACGCTGCCCATCCAGTTCAAAATAACGCTCGTAGTCGCCGCTTGTCGCCAGCGCGCCCTGGCTGATCGGAATACTGGCGACCACCGCGTCGGGATCGCGTGGGTCCTGTATGCCGATGCTCCACGGGCGCCCGTCCAGCCGGGGGCCGATGAAGCGCATGTCGCCGCCCAGGTTCACATACCCGTGCCGCACGCCGGCCTCGATCAGCAACGCCGCCGCGCGGTCGGCCGCGTACTCCTTGCCGAAGCCGCCGAAATCGACCTCCATGCCGGCCTGGCGCAGATAGACCTCCTCCCCCTCGCAGGCCACCTTGTCCCAGCCGACCAGCGCCAGCAAGGGCTCCAGCACCTCCGCCTTCGGCACGCTCGGCCGGCGGAAATCCCAGGCCTTGCGCAGCACGCCGGAGGTGATGTCGAACAGGCCCTCGCTGGCGCCGTGCAACGCGGCGGCGTAGGACATCAGCGCCATGGTCTCCTTGTCGCAGGCGACCGTCTCCCTGCCCGCCGCAGCGTTGATCCGCGAGACGATGCTGTCGGGCCGGTAGCGCGAATACTTCTCTTCGATCCTCCGTACCTCCGCCACGGCCTGCCGCGACAGCAGTTCGGCCGTGTGGGCGTCGGGCGCGGCCAGCCGGATCTCGCAGCGGCTGGCCATCGCGTCGAACGCGGTGCGGTGGATCGCGTCTACCATTGCCGGTTGACCGCGATCTGGAAGGTCTGCGCGCGCAGCGTCTCGAGCCCCGGGCTGCCGGAATGGAACGCGCGCCAGCTGCCGCGCTGCTGGTAGGCCGAGGCCTTGACGTCCACCGACCACAGCTTGTCGATCTGCTTGCTGACCTTGAGCCCCACGGTCACCGCGCCAAAGCCCGACAGGCGCTGGTCGGCCGACGAGAAGCCCGGATTGGCGCCGTTGAAGCCCGGCGGGAACGGCGTACCGAACACCGGATCGTAGACCGGATCGTAGTAGAAGTCCGCCGCGCTCTGCGTGTAGAGGCGCACTTCCGGCGTCACGGTCCAGCCCTGCGACAGCGGCTGCACATATTCCTGCGACAGCGTATGCCCGCGCACGCCGAAGCTGTCGCGGTAGTAGCGGTAGGAGGTGCGGCTGATGCCCCCGGTCGATTCGACATGGTGGTTCCAGCGCGCCAGCACGGTGCTCTCGTTGCGGCTGCGGGGGCGGTTGTCGAAGGCCTTGTACGGATCGGAGAAGAAGCCACGGCCCCGGTCGTGCGCCAGGGTCAGTTGCACCACGTCGTTCTTGGTCAGCACCTGCGTCACGCCGACCAGCAGATTGGTGGTGTTCTTCTTCTCGCCGACGACGGCGCCGCCGGTGGAATTGATCTCGTCGTTGGCGCGGCCGAATCCCGCCGACCACGTCGTGTTGCGGTCCTCGCTCTCGAAGGTGCCCTGCAGCGACAGCGCGCGCGACACGTAGTCATGCTCGGTCGAATAGCTGGCGCCGACCGACACGCTGCCGCGATCGAGGTAGCGCTTGAGCGAGACGTCGCCTGCCTTGCGGTCGTCGCTCATGCGCGAGGCGCCGGAGACGGCCGTGTGGTAGCGCGGCGACGCGCCCGACACGTCGTCGGTCACCGCCGAGGCGCTGATGCTCCAGACGCCGGCCACCGGCGCCATGATGGACACCGACGGCGCGTGCACGCGGATACGGTCCATGTCGGACTGGCTTTCGCGGTAGTCAAGATAGCCGATACTGATCACGCCATTGGTCGGCGGCGCCTCGGCGTGGGCCTGCACTCCCGGCAGCAGCAATGCCGCCGCCAGGATCGAACCCGCCAGCGACGTCGCCGAGGACGGGGACATCGACGGCTGGCCGTCGTCGGGAACTGTGATTTCTTTGCTCGTCATAGGGGATTCCATTTCAGTTGCAACCGCAGCCGCCACCACCGACACCGGCGCCGCCCGACGAGGACTCGCGGCTGGTGTAGATATGGTCGTCGTAACGGCTGAACAATCCGCCGTCGTTGAAAGTCATCTCGGGCTTGGCCAGCGTGCCTTTTTCCCACGGCTGGACATTGCCGAACGAGGCGCAGCCGGACAGGCTGGCGGCCAGCGCCAGGGCGATCAGGGTTTTCATTTGGCGGCTCCCAGTGCGGATTGGATCTTCGCTTCCAGCTCGGCGCGGTCGGCGTCGCGGAAGCCCGAATGCTCCAGCAGGACCTTGCCGTCAGGCCCGATCAACACGCTGCTCGGCATGCCCTTGATGCCGTACTGGCGCGGCGTGGCGCCCTTGGGATCGAAGGCGATGGTGAACTTGGCCGGCGTGGTCGCCAGGAAGGTCTTGGCGTCCTCGCTCTTGGCGTCGACGTTGACGCCGACGATCTGCAATCCACGCGAGCCGTACTTGGCCTGCATCTCGTTCATCCACGGGAAGGACTGGCGGCACGGGCCGCACCACGAGGCCCAGAAGTCCACGTACACCACCTTGCCGGTCAACTTCGCCAGCTGGACCGCGCCGTCCATGCCCTGCAAGTCGAACTGCGGCGCGGCGGCGCCCTTCTCCAGCGCGAACGCGGACGATGCGCCCAGCGCGGCGGCCAGCAATATCGATATAGCTTTGATTTTCATAATGGCTCCAGGTTAGTTTTGATCGCCACGGCTGCTGCCGCTACGACGGCGGCGCCACACGATCACGCCGAGCGACAGCATGGCCAGCAATGCCAGCATCGGATCGTTGACGCTTTGCGAGGCCGAGCATCCGCCGCCACCGGCGTTCTGCGGCGCGGCGTTGGACGGGGCGGCGTTGGCCTGGCCGTTCAAGGCGATGGTCCAGCTGCTGCCGGCCACGTTCGACTGGATCACGACATTGCCGCTGTTACCGCCGGCGTTGACCGGGGTGTAGCGCACCACCAGGTCGCAGGTGGCGCCGGGTTGCAGCGTGAACGGGAAGGCGGCGCAGCCGGTGCTGTCGGCGACGGCGGCGAACGGGCCGCTGAAGGCGGCGCTGGCCAGGGTCAGCGGCGCCGAACCGCTGTTGGTCAGCGTGAAGCGGCGGGTCGGTGCGGTAGCGCCGATGGTGACGGCGCCGAAGTCGAAGCTTTGCGGATTGAGCCCCAGCGAAGGAGCGCTGACCGCGACCGCCACGCCGTTGCCGCTGAGTGGCAGCGAGAACTGGGTGCCGGCGTCGGTCGTCAGTTGCAGGCTTGCGCTACGGGCGCCGGCGGCCGTCGGACGGAAGGCCGTGGTGATGGTGCAGCTGGCGCCGGCGCTGACGGTGCCGTTGGCCGCGCAGGTGCCGCCGGTGACGAAGTCGCCAGGCTGAGCGCCGCCCACGGTCAGGGTCGAGATGCGCACCGCCGCGCTGCCGGCGTTGTTCAAGGTCGTGGTGTGCACCGCCGCGCTGGCGCCCACTTGCGTATCGGCGAAGGTGATCGGACCGGTTTCGGACAGCACCGGAATGCCGACCGATTGCGTGGTGCCGCTGCCGGTGATGGCCACTTGCACCGCTGGCGCATTGGAGGTCACGCCCAGGGTCGAAGTCACCGCGCCGTCGGCCGTCGGCGCGAAGCGCACCGGTACCGAGCAGCTGGCGCCGACGGCCAGGGTGGCGCCGCAGTCGCTGCCGGCGATGGAGAAGGTGCTGGAGCCGGTCAGCGCGACGCGCGTAAGGGCGACGGCGACGTTACCGGTATTGGCCAGCACCACCGTCTGCGACGTGGCCGGGGAGCTGATCGTGCGCAGGCCGAAGGCCAGCGCGGACGGCGTGGCCGTCAGCGCCGGCGCGGCGGCCGAAGCGGTGCCGGACAGGCCCACTGTGGCGGCGCCGTTGGCGGCGTTGGAGGCCAAGGTCAGGCTGGCGGCGAAGGCGCCGGCGGCGGTGGGCGTGGCCTGTACCGTGACGGTGCAGCTGGCGTTGGCCGGCAATGGCGTCGCCGCCGCGCAGGTGCCGCCGAGCGTGAAGATGTTGGCGTTGGCGCCGCCGACGGCGATGGAGCTGAAGGTCAGCGGCGCCTGGCCGCTATTGGTGACATTGATCGTGGAGACGGCCGACGCGGCGCCGGTCAATTGCGCGCCGAAGTCGATGCTCGGCGCCGACAAGGCGATCGTCGCCTGCGGCGTGGCGTTGCCGGTGCCGCTCAGGGCCACGGTGCTGCTGCCGCCGGTGGCGTTGTGGGTGATGGTCAGGGTGGCGGCGCGCGCGCCGGCCACGGTGGGACGGAAGCTGACCTGCACGGTGCAGTTGGCGCCGGCCGCGATGGCCGCGCCGTTGGCGCAGGTGCCGCCGGCCAGGCTGTAGTCGCCGGCCGCCGCGCCGCCCAGCGAGATGTTGCCGATATTGAGCGCGGCGCTGCCGGTGCTGCTCAAGGTGGTGCTCAGTGGAGCGCTAGTCTGGCCGATGCTGGTGCCGCTGAAGGCCAGGCTGGCCGGCGCCAGCGAGGCCGCCGGCGACGCCGTCACGGTCGGATTGCCGATGTAGGCTGCGATGTCCGCCAGTTCGGCGGAGCTGAAGCGGCCGGCGAACTGGCCCATGCCGCCACCAGCGTTGCGGGCGATGGCGGCGGCAATGACGGACGGCTGATTGGCGGCGCGCTGGATGTTACTGACATTGTTGGCCGGACTAGGACCATGACAGGCGACGCAGGTGCCGCCGCCGCCGACAGGACCGTTCTGATACAGGTTCCGGCCGTTCAATGCGTTTTGCGCGTTCGCCGATTGCGAAGCCAGTCCCAATAGCAGCGCCGCCGCCGCCGCGTGCCGCAGCCGGAATTCCCACGTTAAACCTGTCATGCCACTCTCCTGAAGTTGATCTTGAAATTGATCCAAATAGATCTATAAACCGCAGACAGAGATAGCAAAGGCATTGAACGCGCTGTGCATCAGCGCGCACCACCACCAGTTGCGGGTGCGCTGGTAGAGCAGCGCCAGCGCCAGTCCCGGTAGCAGCACCGCGACGGCGGCCTGCCAGCCGGAACCCAGGTGCAGAAGGCCGAAAGCGGCCGTCGACACCAGCACCGGCCAGGCCCACCCAAGGCCGTCCCGCCGGGTCGAGCGCCGTATCAGCCACTCCTGCAGGCCGGCGCGGACCACGCACTCCTCCAGTAGCGGCGAAAGCACCAGCAGCCGCAGGCAAACACCCAGGTCGGGCGCCCGCAACTGGGCGCCGCACAAGGCGTCCGCCGCCCATGGCATGGGCAGAAGTGAGGAAATCAGCGGCACGTTGGGAAGCCTGGTTACCGGTTTGCGTATCTTGTCTGACCGTTCATTCCAGGCCAGCCGGTAAAGGTTCTAACTATAGTGATAGAAATTGCGATTTATTTTCGACCGGTCAAACGACCGAGCCATTTGGTGGCGAAGCGCTTGTTCGCCTTGAGGGTGTAGTCCAGCGTGGCGAATTGCTCGTCCAGCGCCTCCTGCAGCACGCTGGCCGGATTGGCCAGTGGCAGTTTGAGATAGGCGTCCGCCTCGCCGTAGTCGCGATGGATCTCCATGCCGGCTTTTTTCGCGATGTGCATCATCGTCTTGTTGGACGACAGGCAGTGCATATATAAGGTGTCGACGTCGCTGTTGCGGCAGTGGATGGCGGCGCGCTCGAACAGCTTGGAGCCGACGCCCATGCCGCGCGCGCTCTTGCTGACCGAAACGCCGAATTCGGCCACCCGCTCCTTCTCGGTGACGGCGCTCCTGGACTCGTCGCGCGGCGCGAACGCCAGGTGGCCGACCGCCACCAGTTTAAACAGCCGGTTGTACACGCCGAACACCATGTCGCGCGAAAAATCGATGTTGTTGACATACCTCTCGACCTGTTCGTCGGGCAGCATGGTGCCGAAGCGCAGCAGCCGGTCGCTGCTTTCGAGTTCGAGGAAGTGCCTGACCATGCGCCGGCGGTCGCGCTCCTGCAGCGCCTTGACGAGCACCGTCGGACGGTGTTTGCCGTCTTTGTGCCTGCCCCAGCGGCGCAGCGGATTCTGGAACAGATCGATGGAGTTCATTCTTCCACCTTCAACGCCGCCGCAACGGCCGTCACCCGCGCGCGGTGCACGAACTCCGGTATCCGCTGCGGGTTGGCGGCGCTGGCCTGGGCGATCTCGCCGGCGTTGACGCCGCGCGCGGCCGCCATGGCCGCCTCCAGATGCGCCAGCTGCGGGAACGGCGCGTCGCGATAGCTGGCCGTGGGTCCGGTGCGGCCGCGCGAATCGCACTCGGTCGCCAGCAGCATCTGCGAAAAGCGCGCCGGCTTGCGGAAGGCATCGCAGCGCTCCAGCAGCTTGACGATGGTGTTGGGCCGCAGCTGCAGCGCGCGGCCGACGTTGCCATGTTCGCGCGCGGTCATCACGGCCAGGTCGCGGCACTCGGTCGGCACCTTGAGGCGCTTGCACACCTGCTCGACCAGTTTGACGCCCAGTTCCTCGTGGCCGTGGTGCGCCGGCCAGGTGGCCGGCGGCGTCACGCCCTTGCCCAGGTCGTGCATCAGGCAGGCGAAGCGCGTCGGCAGCTCCAGCCCCGCCCGCGCCGCGCAATCGATCACCTGCAGGATGTGGACGCCGGTGTCGATCTCCGGATGCCACTTCTCCGGCTGCGGCACGCCCCACAACACGTCGAGCTCCGGCAGGATGCGCGCCAGCGCGCCGCAATCGCGCAGCACCTCGAGCATGCGCGACGGCTTGTCCTCCATCAGCCCGCGCGACAACTCCTGCCACACGCGTTCCGGCACCAGCGCGTCGACCTCGCCCTGCTCCGTCATTTGCCGCATCAGCGCATTGGTTTCCGGCGCCACGCGGAAGTCGCTGTAGCGCGCGGCGAAGCGGGCCACGCGCAGGATGCGCACCGGGTCCTCGGCGAAGGCGTCGGAGACGTGGCGGAACACGCGTTGCTCGATATCGCGGCGGCCGCCGAAGGGATCGGTCAGGGTGCCGTCGTCGGCGCGGGCGATGGCGTTGATGGTCAGGTCGCGCCGGATCAAATCCTCCTCCAGCGTGACGTCGGGCGAGGTGTGGAACACGAAGCCCTTGTAGCCGGGCGCGGTCTTGCGCTCGGTGCGGGCCAGCGCGTATTCCTCCTGCGTCTTCGGGTGCAGGAACACAGGGAAGTCCTTGCCGACCGGGCGGAAGCCCTGGGCCAGCATGTCGTCGGGCGTGGCGCCGACCACCACGTGGTCGTGGTCCTTGACCGGCAGGCCAAGCAACTCGTCGCGCACGGCGCCGCCGACTACATAAATCCGCATCATCGTCAGTCCGGCATTTCGGCGTCGTGCTTGGGCGCCGTTTCGGTCTCGGCCAGCGCCTCGGCCACCCAGCGCGCCACGGCCGGATGCGCCAGCACGCGCTGGCAGTAGGCGTCCAGCGCCGGCGCCAGCGACACGCCGTAGGTGCGGAAGCGCATCACCACCGGCGCGTAGTAGGCGTCGGCGATCGAGAAGTCGCCGAACAGGAACTGGTGGTGGCCGAAGCGCGACAGGCACTCCTCCCAGATCTCGCTGATGCGGCCGATGTCGGCCTGCGAGCCGTTGGTGCGGCCCTTGCCGGGGAAGCTGGCGCGGATATTCATCGAC
Organism: Burkholderia sp. LMU1-1-1.1; assembly: GCF_040675865.1. Lineage (NCBI taxonomy): Bacteria > Pseudomonadati > Pseudomonadota > Betaproteobacteria > Burkholderiales > Burkholderiaceae > Burkholderia > Burkholderia sp. LMU1-1-1.1. The sequence goes on from NZ_JBEGHG010000010.1 coordinate 151,734, forward strand.
ATCGACTTGCGCAGGTCGGCGAAGCCGGCGTGCATCTCGGCGCAAACCGAGCGCGCCATCGCGCGCGCGGCCACGTCGCGCGGCCACAGGTGCAGCTCCTGGAACTGCTCGGCCAGATACTCGCAGATGGCCAGGCTGTCCCAGATCGTCATCTCGCCGGCCAGCAGCACCGGCACCCGGCCGCTGGCCGAATAGCCGCAGATGCGGTTGGCGGTGTCGTCCTGGTCGAGCAGAACGCGAACCTCCTGGAACGGGATGCCGAACGCTGTCATCGCCACCCAGGGCCGCATCGACCACGACGAATAATTCTTGTTGCCGATAATGAGCGTCAGGCCCGGCTCGCGCGCGGCGGCCAGGGTATTCGACAGGCTGGGATCAAGTTTGGTGGTCTGCATGATGCGTCCGTAATGATGGTGTGGTCAACGCGAGCCGTAGCTCGATTCCTGCTCTTCCTCGGGGGTGTAGGAGCGCGGCGCGACGGTGCCGATGCGCGCCTTCAGCGACTGCGGACGGCCCTCGAACAGGGCCGCGTAGTAGGTGGCGTTCGACATCACGTTCTTGACGTAGGTGCGCGTCTCGTGGAACGGGATGGTCTCGATGAAGATGGCGCTGTCGATCGGCTTGGTCAGGGTGGCGCGCCAGCGGCGCGAGCGTCCCGGCCCGGCGTTGTAGGCGGCCGTGGCCAGCACCTCGGAGCCGTCCATGTTCCCGAGCACCATGTTCAGGTAGTTCGTGCCCAGCATGATGTTGGTGCGCACGTCGGTCAGCATGTCCTGCGCGAAGTCGGTCAGGCCCAGTTTCTTGGCCACCCAGCGCGCGGTCGACGGCATCACCTGCATCAGGCCGGACGCCCCCACGTGCGATTGCGCGCCGAGGATGAAGCGCGATTCCTGCCGCATCAAGCCATACACCCAGGCCTTGTCGAGGCCCAGCGTCTGCGTCGCCGGATGCATCACGTCGTGGTGCGGCGACGGGAAGCGCTGCGTGTAGTCGACCTGGATGCGGGTGCGGTCGGAGGTATTGACCATGCGGTCGAGGATCTCGTTCTGGCGCGCGAATTCGGCGGCGGCCAGGTAGCCGCGTTCGTCCAGGCCACGCAGGCCCCAGTTCCATTCGCGCGTGCCCTCGAAGCGCAGGCGCATGCCGAAGAACTTGAGCGAACGCTGGAAATTGGGATTGGTGGCGATCGCCGCGATCTCGGCGGGGGTGATCGGCAATCCCGGCAGCGGGATGGTAATGAGGCTGCCGGTTTCCTCCAGCGCCAGCTGGCCGTAGAAATTCGGCTGGTCCGAGATGCTGCGGAACAGCCGCTCGGCCTCGCCGCTCGGGTGGTTGGTCACGCCGGCTTCGGCCATCAGCGCGCGGCCCATCCAGTAGATCCAGGCCGGGTCGTCGCGCAGCGAGGCCGGCATCGCCTGGATATTGGCCTTGACCTGGCGCCAGTCGCCGGCGCGCAGCGCGATGCGGGTTTTCCACTGGATCTGGTCGATGGACAGCTTGGCGCCGTTCGAACGGCGCCAGTAATCGGCGGTGTCGTCGGCCAGCGAATAAGACGATTGCAGCGCGATCGCCGCCCAGCCTTCCTGCCGTTCCAGCGGCGTGAGTTGGGACGAGGCCTTTTCCAGCGCCAGCGCCGCCAGCTTGACGCTGGTCTTGGCCATGCGGCCGACGGCCACCACGTAGATCTCATGCTCGGTGCGGCCGCTGCCCGGCCCCTTGGCCAGCGCCAGGGCCGGCGTGTCGACCGCCTGCACCGCCTTCTTCTCCGGCCCGCCCAGCAGGGCGACGATGCGGCGCGCCTGGCCGGTGGCGTTGAATTCGCCGGACAGGCGCAGTTGTTCATACAGGTCGTTGGCGTCGAACTGGCCGGTCTGGAACAGGGTGGCGATCAGGCCCGCGCACGGTTCGCCGTAGACGCCCGGGGAGGTCAGCAGCGCGCGCGCCTCGTCGGCCACTTTCTGGCCCTTGAGCGCGCGCGATTGCAGCGCGTAGCATTTGACCTGGGTGTCGTCGTTGAGCACGAACAGCGGCAGCTGCTCGTCGAAGGTGGCCCAGTCGCGCTTGCGGCCCAGGTCCAGCAGCCAGTCGTTGCGCAGGCGGTCGACGATGGCCTGGCCTTCGTAGCGCTTCATGAAATCGCGGATTTCCGCGTAGGGGACGTCCTTCAGGCGCGATTTGAGCCGATAATAATCGACATACGAGGGAATGGAGTAATTGGCGAGGCGGGCGGCGTAGAAATCCACCTTGGCCGCGTCGTCCTGGCGCACCGCGTCGCGCATCAGCAGGAAGGCATCGTCCTGCCGCTTGGTCTCGGCGCCGATATCCTCGGCGTGGGCCAGCGACATATACGACGGGTTGAACGCAACCCAGGCCACGACGACGACGCCGGCAATCCATTTCGAAGCGGAAATCAATGTGCAACTCTCTTTAAGCAGTGTATGAAGCGACAACCGAAACTACGACCGGCGATGAATCGATGACCAGCGACCCTAGAATACCACGTGCCGAGATCGAACGAATAGCCCCGGCCGCTATGCAAAAGGCCGATTTGCGCAAGCAGTTGCTGACCGCGCGGCGCGCGCTCGATCCGGCCACGCGGGCGGCGTGGGACCACGCCATCGGTGAACGGGTGATCGCGTGGTGGCGCGCGGCGCGGCCGGCGGCGCTGGGCGTGTACTGGCCGCTGCGCGACGAACCGGATCTGCAGGCAGCCTACGTGGCGCTGGAGCGCCTGGGCGCGCGGCTGCTGCTGCCGGTGGTGGTGGAAAAACACGCGGCGCTGGAATTCGCGGACTGGCGCATCGGCGAGGCGATGGTCAAGGACGCGATGGGGGTGGCGGTGCCGGCGGATCTGCGGCTCGACGCGGCGTATCCGCCGGCGTTGCTGGTGCCTTGCCTGGGATACAACCCGGATGGTTATCGATTGGGCTATGGCGGGGGGTTTTACGACCGAACGCTGGCGCGGGCGCCGCGCCCGGAGACGGTGGGCATCGCCTACAGCTGCCTGGAGGTGAGGTTCGACGGCGACGCGCACGATGTGGCGCTGGACCGCATCGTCACCGAGATCGCGGGCGTGTAACCCGCAATGCGGCCACAGGGGTCGTACCCCGAGGGGTACGACCCCCCACCCGCGTCGGTTTGCGGGTCGGGGTGGCCCGCCAGCTGTTACACCAGCCGTTGCCACAGCGCGGTGGTCGCCGCGGCCTGGTTCATGCTGTAGAAGTGCAGCCCCGGCGCGCCGCCGGCCAGCAGGCGTTCGCACAGCTGCGTGACCACATCCAGTCCGAAGGCCTTGATCGAGGCGGTGTCGTCGCCGTAGCTGGCCAGCTTCAATCGCACCCAGCGCGGGATCTCGGCGCCGCACATGTCGGAGAAGCGCATCAGCTGCGTGTAGTTCGTGATCGGCATGATGCCGGCCACGATAGGGACATCGATGCCCATCTTGCTGGTCTGGTCGACGAACTGGAAGTAGGCGTCGGCGTTGTAGAAATACTGCGTGATGGCGGCGTTGGCGCCGGCCTTCACCTTGCGCTCGAACGCCAGCAGGTCGTCCTGCGGCGACTTGGCCTGCGGGTGCACCTCGGGATAGGCCGCCACTTCGATGTGAAACCATTCGCCGGTCTCCTGGCGGATGAACTCCACCAGCTCGTTGGCGTAGCGGAATTCGCCGGACGCGCCGTAGCCGCTCGGCAGGTCGCCGCGCAGCGCGACGATGCGCTTGATGTTGTGCGACTTGAATTCGGCCAGGATGGCGCGGATCGACTCGCGCGTGCCGCCCACGCATGACAGGTGCGGCGCGGCGTCCTCGCCGGCGGCCAGGATCTCGACCACCGTGTCCAGCGTGCCGCGCTGCGTGCTGCCGCCGGCGCCGAAGGTCACGGAGAAATACTTGGGTTTCAGTTCGGACAGCTTGGCGCGCGTGACGCGCAGCTTTTCCGCCCCTTCCGCCGTCTTGGGCGGAAAGAATTCGATACTGAAATTATGATTAGCCATCTGAGTTCTTCAAAAGTAAGGTAGACAGAGCCCAGGAAATCACGCTGTACAACAGTGCGCCGCCGATCGCCGACAGGAAGCTGTCGACGTGGAAACCGTCGACGAATTGCGCCACCAGCCAGAACATGAAGCCGTTGATGACAAAGATAAACAGTCCCAGCGACAGCATGGTCACGGGCAGGGTCAACAGCAACAACACGGGGCGGATCAGCGTATTTACCAGGCCCAGTACGAGAGCCGCGACGAGGGCTGCGCCTATGCTTGTGACATCGACAGAATGCATCAGGTAAGGAATTGCCAGCAGGGCAACCGCATTGATTAACCAGGTAAGGACCAAACGCATAACTAAGTCTCGCTGCAAAAATTTGCTGAATAAAAACAGGGCCGGCAACAGACGCCGGCCCCGCCTCACACCGTCAGATTAATAACGGTAGTGGTCCGGCTTGTACGGACCTTCCTGCGTCACGCCGATGTAGGCCGCTTGCTCTTCGGTCAGCACGGTCAGCTGGGCGTTCAGTTTCTTCAACTGCAGACGCGCCACTTTCTCGTCCAGGTGCTTCGGCAGCACGTAGACGCCGACCGGGTACTTGTCGGTGTTGGCGAACAGTTCGATCTGGGCGATGGTCTGGTTCGCGAACGACGAGCTCATCACGTACGACGGATGGCCGGTGCCGCAACCCAGGTTCACCAGGCGGCCTTCGGCCAGCAGGATGATGCGCTTGCCCGACGGGAAGATCACGTGGTCGACTTGCGGCTTGATATTTTCCCAGGTGTACTTCTTGAGCGCGGCGACGTCGATCTCGTTGTCGAAGTGGCCGATGTTGCAGACGATGGCCTGGTCCTTCATGGCCAGCATGTGCTGCTCGGTCAGGATGTGATAGTTGCCGGTGCAAGTGACGAAGATGTCGCCGTGTTCGGCGGCGTAGTCCATGGTCACGACGCGGTAGCCTTCCATCGCCGCCTGCAGCGCGCAGATCGGATCGATTTCGGTGACCCACACCTGGGCCGACAGCGCGCGCATGGCCTGGGCCGAGCCCTTGCCGACGTCGCCATAGCCGGCGATGACGGCGACCTTGCCGGCGATCATGACGTCGGTGGCGCGCTTGATGCCGTCGACCAGCGACTCGCGGCAGCCGTACAGGTTGTCGAACTTCGACTTGGTGACGGAGTCGTTGACGTTAATCGCCGGGAAGGCCAGCTTGCCTTCCTTGTGCATCTGGTACAGGCGGTGCACGCCGGTGGTGGTTTCCTCGGTCACGCCCATGATCTGCGGCAGACGCTTGGAATACCAGGCCGGGTCGATCGCCAGGTGGGCCTTGATGGCGTTGAACAGGCAGATCTCTTCTTCCGAGCTCGGCGAAGCCAGCACCGAGATGTCTTTCTCGGCGCGTGCGCCCAGGTGCAGCAGCAACGTGGCGTCGCCACCATCGTCGAGGATCATGTTCGAGTAGACCGCGTTGCCGGCGGCGTCGGCCGGCCACTCGAAGATGCGGTGGGTGTAGTCCCAGTATTCGTCCAGCGTTTCGCCCTTGATGGCGAACACCGGGGTGCCGGCGGCGGCGATGGCGGCGGCGGCGTGGTCCTGGGTCGAATAGATGTTGCACGAGGCCCAGCGGACCTTGGCGCCCAGCGCTTCGAGCGTCTGGATCAGCACGGCGGTCTGGATGGTCATGTGCAGCGAACCGGTGATGCGCGCGCCCTTGAGCGGCTGGGCGGCGGCGAATTCCTCGCGGATGGCCATCAGGCCGGGCATTTCGGTTTCGGCGATGCGGATTTCTTTGTCACCCCAGGAAGCCAGGGAAATATCGGCGACCAGGTAGTCTTGTGCGGATTTGAGTACGGCGTTCATCACGCCCTCCTTTCATGTTAGAAAAAAGTAACGTGAGCGCGGTTGCAGATTCCGAGCCTGGCAAAAATGAATTCGTCGCAGCGCTCCTCGGAAGGTGCATTTTAGCACCACCTTGGCGCGCAGCACAGCCGCCGCGCCAAATAAGCTGGGTCAACAGAGGTTCAAGCAACACTCAACTCCGGGTCGGGACCACCACCGGTGGGCCCGACCCGGAGTTGCTTTATTTCAGGCCGGCGGCGTCGCGCAGGATCGCGGCCTTGTCGGTGCGCTCCCACGTGAATTCCGGCTCTTCGCGGCCGAAGTGGCCGTAGGCGGCGGTCTTGGCGTAGATCGGACGCAGCAGGTCGAGCATCTGGACGATGCCTTTCGGACGCAGGTCGAAGTGCTCCATCACCAACGCGGCGATCTTGTCGTCGGGGATGACGCCCGTGCCTTCCGTGTACACCGTGATGTTGATCGGACGCGCCACGCCGATGGCGTAGCTGACCTGCACCTGGCATTGGCGCGCCAGGCCGGCGGCGACGACGTTCTTGGCGACGTAACGCGCGGCGTAGGCGGCCGAACGGTCCACTTTCGTAGGATCCTTGCCGGAGAACGCGCCGCCGCCGTGCGGGCTGGCGCCGCCGTAGGTGTCGACGATGATCTTGCGGCCGGTCAGGCCGCAGTCGCCCTGCGGGCCGCCGATGACGAAGCGGCCGGTCGGGTTGACCAGGTATTTGGTGTCGACCAGCCATTCGCGCGGCAGCACCTGCTTGATGATCTCCTCGATCACCGCCTCTTCGATCTGCTTGTGCTGCATTTCCGGCGCGTGCTGCGTCGACAGCACGACCGTGTCGACCGCGACCGGACGGCCGTTGACGTAGCGCAGCGTGACTTGCGATTTGGCATCCGGACGCAGCCATGGCAGGCGGCCGTCCTTGCGCAGCTGCGACTGGCGCTCGACCAGGCGGTGCGCGTAGTGGATGGCGGCCGGCATCAGCTCGGCCGTCTCGTCGCAGGCGTAGCCGAACATCAGGCCCTGGTCGCCGGCGCCCTGATCGAGGTCGATACCGGCGCCCTCGTCGACGCCCTGGGCGATGTCCGGCGACTGCTTGTCGTAGGCCACCAGCACCGCGCAACCGCGGTAGTCGATGCCGTAGTCGGTGTTGTCGTAGCCGATGCGCTTGATGGTTTCGCGCGCGACTTGAATATAATCAACGTTGGCGTGCGTGGTGATCTCGCCGGCCAGCACGACCAGGCCGGTGTTGCACAGCGTTTCGGCGGCGACGCGGGCCTTCGGGTCCTGCTCGAGGATGGCGTCCAGAATGGCGTCCGAGATTTGGTCGGCGACCTTGTCCGGATGGCCTTCCGAGACGGATTCGGAAGTGAAAAGATAATCGTTTGACATCGCAAGCTCCTGATACTGGTTGAGAATGGTTGTCGCTCACCCAATACGGCTTGCGACGCTTTAGCGATATTTATATTCCGCTTCGCAAGTTGTCTGTTAACTCAGCGGTTACTGCATACGTGGTATTTTACGCTTCTTAAAAAATTTTTGGCTAGAGCAATAGCAGCCGGACTCTCCTTGATATTGACGATTTAACTTCATGCTTGTTTATCTTTTCCGCTTTTTATCCATTTTCCCGCTGCCGCTGCTGCACGCGGTGGGCGCCGCCCTGGGCTGGCTGGTTTATCTGTGTTCCCCCTCGCATCGCCGCCGTATGCGCGAGAACATGGCCCTTGCTGGCTATACGCAACACCTGTCGGCGGCCATCGCCGAGGCCGGAAAAAGTATCGTCGAGCTACCATTTGTCTGGTGCGCGTCGCCCGAGCGGGTGTCGCGCCTGGCCAACGCCGAGAACTGGGAACTGGTGCAAACGGAATTGGACGCGGGACGCGGGATCGTGTTCCTGACGCCACACTTGGGCTGTTTCGAGATCGTCGCGCAGGAAATCGCGCTGCGCACCGAGCTGATGGTGATGTACCGCCCGCCGAAACAGGCCGCGCTCAAGCCGCTGGTCGAGGGCGCGCGCGCGCGCAAGAACCTGCTGCTGGCGCCGGCCAATATGTCGGGCGTGCGCATGCTAGCCAAGTTCCTTAAGAAAGGCAAGCCGATCGGCGTGCTGCCCGACCAGGTGCCGCAAGAGGGCGAAGGCGTGTGGGCCGATTTCTTCGGCCGCAGCGCCTACACCATGACGCTGCCGGCCAAGCTGGCACAGATGGGCGACGCCACCATCATCGTCACCTACGCCGAGCGCCTGCCCGGCGGCAAAGGCTTCGTGGTGCGCTTCGTGCCGTTCGACGGCTCGCTCGACGGCGGCACCGCCGAGCAGGCGCGCGCCATCAACGCCGCCATGGAGCGCCTGATCGCCCGCAATCCCGAGCAATATTATTGGAGCTACAACCGCTACAAGGTGCCGGCCGGCATCGCCGCGCCGGCCGCGGCGGGAGGCCAGGCATGAAGCTGCTGTTGGGATTGATGTGGCTGCTGCACTGGCTGCCGCTGCCGTTGCTGGGCCGGGTCGGCAAGCTCACCGGCAGCCTGTTGTTCATGACGCTGCGCTCGCGCCGCCACATCGCGCTGACCAATCTGCGCCTGTGCATGCCGGAACTGACCGAGGCCGAGCGGGTCGACATCGCGCGCGGCCATTTCCAGGCGTATTCGCGCAGCGTGTGGGAGCGCGGCATCCTGTGGTGGGCCTCCGAGGCGCGCCTGAAGCGCCTGATCCGGGTCGAGCCCGGTCCGGTGCCGGTGGAAGAGATGACGGCCCAGCCGACCATCCTGCTGTGCCCGCACTTCGTTTGCCTGGACGTGGCCGGCGCCTCGATCGCGATGGTGGCCAGCGCCTCGTCGATGTATGTGCAGCAAAAGAACACCGCCTTCGACAAGGTGCTGCGCGCCGGCCGCGCCCGCTTCAAGCCGGTCAAGCTGTTCACCCGCCAGGACGGCATCAAGCCCATCCTGCGGGCGCTGCGCGACAAGCTGCCCTACTTCATGCTGCCGGACATGGACTTCGGCGAGAAGGATGCCGAATTCGTGCCGTTCTTCGGCATCCAGGCGGCCACGTTGACGGCCACGGCGCGCATCGCCGCCACCACCGGCGCCCAGGTGATGCCGGTGATCGCCACCTTCCTTCCTGACTATCAAGGTTATCGTGTGAAGTTCTATCCGGTGTGGGACAATTACCCGGGTCCCGACATGGTAGCCGCCACCCGCCGCATGAACGAGTTCATCGAGGAACGCGTGCGCGAGGCGCCGTCGGAATATTTCTGGACGCATAAACGCTTCAAGACGCGGCCCAACGGCGAGCCCTCGCTCTACCAAACTTCCAAGTAGAAGACTGACGATGAAACTCAAATTCACCAAAATGCACGGCGCCGGCAATGACTTCGTGGTCATCGACGGCATCAACCAGCAGATCGACCTGACGGCGGCGCAGTGGAAGCTGCTGGGCGACCGCCGCTTCGGCGTCGGCGCCGACCAGATCCTGCTGGTGGAAAAACCGACCCAGCCCGGCTGCGATTTCCGCTACCGCATCTTCAACGCCGACGGCGGCGAGGTGGAACAGTGCGGCAACGGCTCGCGCGCCTTCGTCAAGTTCGTCTCGGAAAAAGGGCTGACCGACCAGCGCAGCATCACCGTCGAAACCAAGGCCGGCGTGATCGCGCCGCGGCTGGAGGCGGACGGCAGCATCACGGTGGACATGGGGCCGCCGGTGCTCGATCCTGCGCGCGTGCCGTTCGACGCCGAAGGCTTGCAAGGTGAACGCCAGGGCGGCGCCACCTTGTGGCCGCTGGTGCTGGAACTGGCCGGCGCCAAGGAAAGCGTGCTGATCTCGGTCGTGTCGATGGGCAATCCGCACGCGGTGCAGGTGGTCGACGACGTCGACGCGGCGCCGGTGGAACTGACCGGTCCGCTGATCGAGCACCACCCGCGTTTCCCGAACCGGGTCAACGCCGGCTTCATGCAGATCGTCGATCGCGGGCACATCAAGCTGCGCGTGTTCGAGCGCGGCGTCGGCGAGACCCTGGCGTGCGGCACCGGCGCCTGCGCGGCGGCGGTGGCCGGCATCGCGCGCGGCCTGCTCGACAGTCCGGTGCGGGTCGATGCGCGCGGCGGGCAGCTGTCGATCAGCTGGGCGGGCGAAGGCCAGCCGGTGCTGCTGACCGGCCCGGCGGTGACGGTGTTCGAAGGCGAGATGGAAATTTGATTCGGGCCGCGATGCCTGAATGGCAGCGGAAACACGTAGGGCGGATTAGCGCAGCGTAATCGGCCATGCATGCGTTGTCGGCGGCTCGTGGATGGCCGATTACGGCGTTCCGCCTAATCCGCCCTACGTGTCTCCGTAGGTACGCATCAGTCCCAATCGTAGCCTACGCGGCCAGCAAATCATCGCCGTCCGCCGCCGGCAACCACGTCTTGAGCCGGTACAGGCGCTGGCGGTAATTGCCCTCCGGGCCATCCGGGCCACCATCGACCGCGTCGAACAAGCGGCTGATGCGGTCCAGCGCCTGCCGCTCGCGCGCGGTGCGCAGCAAAATCAAACGCCGCTTGCTGCGCCCGTAACTGGCGCGGATATCGACCACCAGGCAATGCCCCTGGTCGGCCGCCTTGACATCGAGCAGCAGCGCCTCCGCCCGGCTCAATCCAAACAACTCCGCCAGTTCCAGCCGCGCCGCCAGCAATGGCTGGCTGACCGTCAGCTCGCGCGTGACGCAGCCGGCGATGCTTTCCGTCCAGCCCGACTCCTTGGGCGATTGCGCGATACGCTCCAACGCCGCGTCCGCCTCGTCGCAGCCCTGCGCCGCCGCCTTCTGCAGCCAGTAGACCGCGCGCACGTCGCTGTTCTCGTCGTTGCGGCGGTTGCGCCAGGCATACATGCCGCATTCGAGCTGGGCGCCGCAGTGGCCCATTTCCGCCGCCCGCTCCAGATACGATTGGGCTTCGGCCACGCAACGCTGCGAGAATTCCGGCTTCAGGTAAATGCGCGACAACGCGAACCAGGCGTCGGCCAGGCCCTGCTCGCCCGCCAGGGTCAGCCAGCGTATCGCCCGCTTGAAGTTGACGGCGGCGATGCCCTTGGTTTGCCGCTTGCCGTCGCTGTCCATGCGCGCGAACCACAGGCCCAGCGCCAGCTGCGCGCAACGCTCGCCGCCATGCGCGGCCAGCTCGCGGCATTGCCGCAATTCGGCTTCGTACTCGGGCGCGCTGCCGAGCAGGCTGGCGCAGCGTGAAAGCAAAGTCAGCTGTTGCGGGCCGAGCGGCCAGTCCGCCGCCCGCGCCGCCTCGGCGTCGCACGGCGCGCCGGCCAGCAGCTTGCGCAGCGGCGGCATCGCGCGTGGTAAGAACGCGTCGCGGTCGCCATGCCAGGCCTCGTCGAGCATCGCATAGTGGGCCACCGCAATGCCATGGTCGCCCGCGTGCGCCGGCCAGTGCGGACGCACGCTGGCCCGGGTCGCCGGCGGGCGCGGACCGCGGCCGGCG
>NZ_JBEGHG010000011.1:0-155073 GCF_040675865.1 Burkholderia sp. LMU1-1-1.1
GCGCTCGACGACGCCGCGCTGCTGACCGCCAAGGCCGGCGCCAGCGCCGACGCCGCCGACGACTTCAAGGCCGCGCTGACCAACGCCGGCGCCACGGCGCAGGCCGCGGCCGATGCCGCCGCGGCCGCTGCGGGGGCCAAGGCCGCCGCCGATGCCGCCAACGCCGCAGGCAAGCTGATACCGATACCGTCCAGCGCCGCGCGCAACGTCGCCGCCAGCACCGACGCCGACGCCGGCGCGGTCGGCCCCGACGACAAGGCCGGCGCCGCCGCCGTGTTGAAGGACGCGGCCGCCACGGCCGACGCCGCGACCACCGGCAAGGCCGCGCCGGCCGCCGACTTCCAGCAGCAACTGACCCGGTCAGAGCAAGCACAGCAGCATCAGTCCGACGCCGCGCTGGCCGCCGCCGCGCCGCGCGCCGGCGCCGCCAGCGCCGAGACATTGCCGGTGCTGAAGGACAGCGCCGCCGCCATCGCGCCGACCGCGCAAGCGGCGCTGGAGACCGCCAAGGCGGCCGCCGCCGCGCCGGCGGACAAGCTCACCAGCCGTGTCGGCACCCAGGCCTGGGACCAGCAACTGGGCCAGAAAGTCATCTTCATGGCCGCCGGCGGCGAACAGAGCGCTACCATGGAACTCAATCCGCCGGATCTGGGCCCGCTGCAGGTCGTGCTGAGCGTGAACAAGGACCAGGCCACCGCCGCCTTCAGCTCGGCCCAGCCGGAAGTGCGCCAGGCGCTCGAGGCGGCGCTGCCGAAGCTGCGCGAGATGATGAGCGAGGCCGGCATCCAGCTCGGCAGCGCGACGGTATCGGCCGGAATGTCGGACCAGAACAACGGTTTCAATCAGCAAGCCGCTTCCATGCAAAACGATAGCGCAAGCCAGCGCGGCGGCCGTGCCGGAGGCGCCGGTCTTGCCGGTCGCGGCGACGGCGACGATGGCGGCAACGCCGCGCGCGCCAACGCCCCGGCGCGGCGCGCGCCGGCCGGCGCGGTCGACACCTTCGCCTGAGCGGCGCGGGACGGCTACGGACGGACCGGGAACGGCGGCGCGGCCCTCCCGGTTTTGTTGTCGGTTCAACTATGGAAGCGTCAAGCAGCCACTGGATCACCGTTCTTTTCGGCATTTCCAACCGCGCAGGCACAACCGATAATGACATAATGGCGAAATGATCCATTCGTCCCAGACGGGCAAAGGCAAGGGTAATTTTGAAAGCGAATCCAAAAGTGAAAGCTGATCAGAAAGTTGAAGCGCCCGCGGGCGGCGGCAGCAAAAAGCTGATCATCATCATCGTCGCGGTGGTGCTGTTGCTCGGCGCGGCCGGCGGCGGCGCGGCCTGGTTCTTCATGCACGGCAAGGACGAGGCGCACGAGGAAGAAGACAAGCCGGCCAAGAAAAAATCGGCCAAGAAGGCCGGGCCGTCGGAGTACATCCCGGTCGAGCCGTTCACCGTCAACCTGCAGCCGGGCGAGGCCGGCGGCGACCAGTACCTGCAACTGGCGTTCACCCTGGAAGTGGGCAGCCTGGAAGAGGCGGACAACGTCAAGAAGAACATGGCCAAGGTGCGCAACCGCGTGCTGCTGCTGTTGTCGAGCAAAAAAGCCGCCGACATCAACACGCCCGAGGGCAAGGTCCAGCTGTCCAAGGAAATCACCGAGCAGTTGTCGGAACCGTTCGAACATCGCGGCGACAAGCAGGACATCATCGATGTGCTGTTCACGTCGTTTATCATCCAGTAAGCAGCAGTTGACAGGTAAGTAATCCACCATGGCCGATAATTTTCTCTCCCAGGAAGAAGTCGATGCCCTCCTGAAGGGCGTCAACGGCGACCAGGACGACGCCCAGCAGCAAGAGGACGTCGCCGGCGTACGGACCTACAACCTGGCCACGCAGGAACGCATCGTCCGCGGCCGGATGCCGACCCTGGAGATCATCAACGAGCGTTTCGCGCGCCTGCTGCGCGTGGGCCTGTTCAACTTCCTGCGCCGCAGCGCCGAGGTCTCGGTCGGCTCGGTGCGGGTGTCCAAGTACAGCGAATTCATCCGTAACCTGGTGGTGCCGACCAACCTCAACCTGGTGCACATGAAGCCGCTGCGCGGCACGGCGCTGATGGTGTTCGATCCGGGCCTGGTGTTCCTGCTGGTGGACAACCTGTTCGGCGGCGACGGCCGCTTCCACACCCGCGTCGAAGGGCGCGACTTCACCCAGACCGAGCAGCGCATCATCCTGCGCATCCTCGATATCGTGTTCGAGGCCTACACCAAGTCGTGGGAGCCGGTCTATCCGGTCGAGTTCGAGTACATCCGCTCGGAGATGAACACGCAGTTCGCCAACATCGCCACGCCGAACGAGGTGGTGGTGGCGTCGACCTTCACGGTGGAGCTGGGCTCGGTGTCGGGCCAGATCCACTTCTGCATGCCGTACTCGATGATCGAGCCGATCCGCGATTCGCTGACGTCGAGCCTGCAGGGCGAGGCGCTCGAGGTCGACAAGCGCTGGATCCGCCTGATGACGCAGCAAATCCAGATCGCCGAGGTCGAGATCGTCGCCTCGCTGGGCACGGCCAAGGTCAATTTCGACGAGATCCTCAACATGCGGGTGGGCGACATCATCCCGCTGACGATCCCGGAAATGATCTCGGCCACCGTCGACGGCGTGCCGGTGATGGACTGCAGCTACGGCGTGATGAACGGACAATACGCGTTGAAGGTCGAGAAATTGCTCGCCAATGCCGATAACCTTAAATAAGACCGCGGCGTTGGCCGCCGGTAACCGCAACACAGGAGAGAAACATGTCGGATAATCAAGACGACGATCAAAGCATGGACGACCCTTGGGGCGCCGCGATCGCCGAGCAAGCCCAGGCCGAGGCGGAGGCGCTGCAGGCGCAGCAAGCGCAGCAGGCCGCCAGCGCGGCCGTCTTCAAGGACTTCTCCGGCACGCCGAGCAAGACCGAGACCCACAACGATATCGACTTCATCCTCGACATCCCGGTCCAGCTGACGGTCGAACTGGGCCGCACCAAGATCGCCATCAAGAACCTGCTGCAACTGGCGCAGGGCTCGGTGGTCGAACTCGACGGCATGGCCGGCGAGCCGATGGACGTGCTGGTCAACGGCTGCCTGATCGCCCAGGGCGAGGTGGTGGTGGTCAACGACAAGTTCGGTATCCGCCTGACCGACATCATCACGCCATCCGAACGCATCCGAAAACTGAATAAATGAAGCACGGACCGACCCTTTCCCTGATCCTCGCGGCGGCCCTGGCCGCCGCGCCCGCGATCGCCCAGTCCACCGCGCCGGCCGCCGACAAGGCGGCGGCGACTTCCGCGCCGGCCACGGCGACGCCGGTCGTTCCGGCCGCCGCCGAAGCCGCCACGCCCGCCACCACCCCGGCGGCGCCGGCGGCCACCCCGCCCGGCCCGCTGGCGATGACCATCCCGACGCCGCCGCCGGCGGCCCCGGGCGCGGGCAGCCTGATGCAGACCACGTTGGCGCTGCTGTTCGTGCTGGCGCTGCTGGTGGGCGGCGCCTGGTTCCTCAAGCGCTTCGGCCCCAGGAACCTGGGCGGCGCCGGCGGCACCGTCAAGCTGGTCGGCTCGCTGAGCCTGGGCACGCGCGAGCGCATCCTGGTGGTCGAGGTGGGCGAGCAATGGATCGTCGTCGGCGCCTCGCCGGGCCGCATGAACGCGCTGGCGACCATGCCGCGCCAGGAAAACAGCGAAGCGGCGGTCCCCGCCACCCTGCAGACGGCCAACTTCGCCGAGTGGTTCAAACAAACGATCGACAAGCGCAATGCGAAATAACCAGCGGGGCAACACGCCGCGCGCCATGCCGCGCGCGCTCCCATCGCTGCTGCTGATGGGCGCGCTGGCGCTGCCGCTGCTGGCGGCCGCCCAGTCCAACATCGGCATCCCGGCGCTGAACGCGACGCCGGCGCCGGGCGGCGGCACCAACTACACGCTGCCGCTGCAGACCATGCTGCTGATGACGGCGCTGTCGTTCATCCCGGCGGCGTTGCTGTTGATGACTTGTTTCACCCGCATCATCATCGTGCTGTCGCTGCTGCGCCAGGCGCTGGGCACGCAGTCGGCGCCGCCGAACCAGGTCATCGTCGGCCTGGCGCTGTTCCTGACGCTGTTCGTCATGGGACCGACCTTCGACCGGATCTACAACGAGGCCTACCTGCCGCTGCAGGAAAACAGGATCAGCATGACCGAGGCGATGGACAAGGGCGCCGCCCCGCTCAAGACGTTCATGATGAAACAGACCCGCCAGGCCGACCTGGCGCTGTTCGTCAAGCTCTCGCGCAGCCCGGCCTTGCAGGGGCCGGAGGACGTGCCGCTGCGCATCCTGGTGCCGGCGTTCGTCACCAGCGAGCTGAAAACCGCGTTCCAGATCGGCTTCGCCATCTTCATCCCCTTCCTGATCATCGACATGGTGGTGGCGTCGGTGCTGATGTCGATGGGGATGATGATGATGTCGCCGGCGGTCATCTCGCTGCCGTTCAAGCTGATGCTGTTCGTGCTGGTCGACGGCTGGCAGCTGCTGCTGGGCTCGCTGGCGCAGAGTTTCTACTAGGAGGCCGCGATGACACCCGAAAGCGTCATGACAATGGGCCGCCACGCGATGGAGGTCACCCTGATGATCGCCGCGCCGATGCTGCTGGTGGCGCTGATCATCGGCCTGATCGTCAGCATCTTCCAGGCGGCCACGCAGATCAACGAGGCGACGCTGTCGTTCATCCCCAAGCTGGTCGGCATCTTCGTCGCGCTGGTGGTCGCCGGCCCGTGGATGTTGTCGGTCATGCTCGACTATATGCGCGAAGTGTTCGGCGGCATTCCCAACCTGGTTGGCTAAATGTTATTAGTTCCGCAGAGAAATGTAACTGTGGGTAACAAACCCTCATGATTACCGTCTCCAGTGCCGATATCAACATGTGGATCGCAGGATTGCTGTGGCCGCTCACGCGCATCCTCGGCCTGCTGGCGGCCGCCCCGCTGTTCGGCAACAAGGCGGTGCCGGCCAGCGTCAAGGTGATGCTGGGGGTGATGCTGGCGGCGATCGTGGCGCCGGCCGTGCCGGCGCTGCCGGCCACCGATCCGATGTCGCTGGCCGGACTGCTGATCCTGGCGCAAGAGATGCTGATCGGGCTGGCGATGGGCTTCAGCATCCGCATCATCTTCGCCGCCGTGGAAATGGCGGGGGAAATCGCCAGCCTGACGATGGGCCTGGGCTTCGCGACGTTCTTCGATCCGAACACGCAGGGGCGCTCGTCGGCGATCAGCCAGTTCCTGGCGCTGGTGGCGACCCTCGGTTTCCTGTCCGTTAACGCCCATCTGGTGCTGCTGTCGGCGCTGGTGGAGAGTTTTTCGTCGTTGCCGGTGTCGGCCACGCCGATCTACAGCGGCGGCTTCAAGCAGCTGGCCGACTGGGGCGGACGGATCTTCAGCACCGGTGTCCAGCTGTCGCTGCCGATCGTGGCGGCGTTGTTGATCACCAACGTCGCGCTCGGGATTTTGACGCGCGCGGCGCCGGCTTTGAATTTGTTCGGGATCGGTTTTCCGATCACTTTAGGTGTGGGTTTGCTGGTGGTCGCCATGACACTGCCGTACCTGGCGACGCCGGTACAGAACCTGTTTTTGGATGGCATTGAACGGGCGCGGCTGATGCCGCGCACCTGGTCCCAGCGGCCCCCTCCCGTCGTCCCGGCAAGCTTGCCGGAGCGACAACCGGGCCCGGCGTCATAGCGAAGTTCAATCGCCTTCCGGTAGTATTTGATTTCCATGCGGCAATTTAATGCGTATCATGGGAGTTCCCCGGGAGACACAGCAATGACTTCGATCATCACAGGCTTTACCACAGACCAGATCACCAGCCTATCGACGGCGATGATCGCGAGCCTGTCGACCGAAGACTTGCAAGCCTTCAGTTCCGACCAGTTTTCCGTGCTGAGCACGGCGCAATTGCGCGCCATCGGCACCCGCCAGCTGGGCTTCCTGACCGCCGACGGCCTCGCCGGCCTGACCACCGACCAGGTGCCGGCGCTGACGCTGCCCCAGGTGGCCGCGCTGACCACCCTCCAGATCGCCCTGCTGAGCACCGACCAGCTGGTCGCGCTGAGCACCCGCGAGATGACCGCCCTCGGCAGCCGCCAGCTCAACGCCCTCAACCACCTGCAAGTGGCCGCCCTCGAGACCGACGACCTGCGCGCGCTGCAAACGCTGCAGATCGCCACGCTCGGCTCGGACCAGGTCGCCTCGCTGACCACCGACCAGCTCAACGCGCTGGCCACGCGCCAGCTGGTCGCGCTGAGCACGGGCGCGATCCGGGCGCTGGGCGCCGACCAGTTGACCTCGCTGGCGACGGCCGCCTTGGCGCGCCTGGCCACGCAGCAGATCAACGCCTTGACGGCCGAACAGCTGGCGCTGGTGTCGACCGACCAGATCGCCGGCCTGTCCACCCTGCAGATCGGCGCGCTGGCCACGGCCTCGCTGGCCGTGCTCACCAGCGACCAGATCGCCGCGATCGAAACGCGCGACCTGATCGCGATGAGCCCGGCCCAGATCGCCCTGCTCAACGGCGACCAGCTCGCCGGCCTGAGCACCGACCAGGTGCATGCGCTGCGCAGCAACGCCATCGCCGCGCTCACCATCGACCAGTTGCCGGTGCTGACGACCGACCAGATCGCCGCGCTGGCGTCGCTGGCCCCGCTCAACTCGGCGCAGATGGCCGCGCTCACCACGGGCCAGATCGCCTCCCTGACGACCGCGACCGTCGCCGCGCTCGGCAGCGCGCAGCTGGCCGCGCTGCTGCCCGAGCAGGTGCAGGCGCTCACCACCGACCAGATCGCCGGCCTGGGCACGGCCCAGGTGGCGGCGCTGACCACCGCCATGGTCGGGCAGTTGACCACCGACCAGGTGGCCGCGCTCGAGACGCGCGACCTGGCCCGGCTGACCAGCGCGCAGATCCGCGTGCTCAACACCAGCCAGTTGGCGGCGCTGACCACCGACCAGATGGTCGCGCTCAGCAGCGACAACCTGGCCGCGCTGCTGCCCGAACAGCTGGCCGCGCTCAGCACCGACCAGATCGCCGCGCTCAAGAGCCTGGCGCCGCTGGGCACGCTGCAGATGGCGGCGCTCACGACCGACCAGATCGTCTCGCTGGAAACGCGCGACCTGGTCAACCTGACCAGCACGCAGCTGGCGGCGCTGACCGTCGAGCAGGTGCAGGCGCTGACGGCGACCCAGATCATCGACCTGACCGCCGCCCAGTACCGCGGCCTGGGCACCGCCATGCTCAACGCGCTCACCAGCGCCCAGATCGGCCAGATCGAAACGCGCGACATCGCCGCGCTGCAATCGGCGCAGGTGGCGCGCCTGTCGACCGACCAGATCGTCGCCCTCAACAGCGACCAGTTCGGCGCGCTGGCGAGCGCCGCCGTCGCCGCCCTCGACACCGACCAGATCGGCGTGCTCACGAGCGACCAGGTCAACGCGCTGTCGACCCTGGCCATGCTGTCGAGCGTCCAGATCGCCGGCATCACCACCGGACAGCTGGCCTCGCTGACGACGCGCAACCTCGGCACGCTCACCAGCGGCCAGCTGCGCGCGCTGTCGCTGGAACAGGCGCAATCGCTGACGACCGACCAGATCGTAGCGCTGAGCGCGGCGCAATTGCGCGGCCTGGGCTCGGCGACCATCGCCGCGCTCTCGACCGACCAGGTCGCCGCCATCGAAACGCGCGACATCGCCGGCCTCGACACCATCCAGATCAGCCAGCTCACCAGCGACCAGATCGCCGCGCTCGGCACCGCCCAAGTCGCCGCGCTCGGCACCGCCGGCACCGTCGCCCTGACCACCGACCAGATCGTCGTGCTCAGCACCGACCAGATCGACGCGCTGCGCTTCATCGACGCCCTGTCGACGCGCCAGGTGCGGGCGCTGACGACCGCCCAGGTCGCCAGCATCACGACCGCCGACTTCAGCGCGCTGGCCACCCGCCAGTTCGGCGCCTTCGACAACGGCCAGCTGGCCGCGCTCACGACCGACCAGGTCGTCGCGCTCAACAGCGCCCAGCTGGTGGCGCTGAGCAACGAGGCCGTCGCCGCGCTGACCACCGACGCCATCGCCGCCATCGAAACGCGCGACTTCAGGGCGCTGCGCACGGCGCAACTGGCGCGCCTGGGCACCGAACAGATCGCCGCGCTGACCACCGCCCAATTGGCCGTGCTGGGCACGGCGGGCATCCGCGCGCTCAACGCCGAGCAGCTGGCCGCGCTCAACAGCGACCAGATCGCCGCGCTGAGCGCGCTCACGCCGCTGACCTCGCGCCAGATGGCGTCGTTGACGACCGACCAGATCGCCCAGATGGGCACGGCCGACTTCGCCTCGCTGCAGACCAGCCAGATCGCCGCGCTCAGCGTCGAACAAGCCGCCGCCATGACCAGCGACCAGGTGCAGGCCATGTCGACCGCGCAGGTGCGCGCGCTGGGCACCGACCGCATCGCCGCGCTCGGCACGGACCGCATCGCCGCGCTGCGCCTCGACGAGATCATGGCGCTGAGCACGCGCCAGATCACCGCGCTCGGCAGCGACCAGCTCGACGCGCTGAGCACCCGGCAATTGCGCGCGCTGACGACGGCCGAGGTGGCCGCGCTGACGGCGGCCCAGATCGCCAGCCTGGACGACGCCCAGATCGACGCGCTGGCCACGTTGAGCGCGCTGACCACCCGGCAGCTGGGCGCGTTCAGCACCGACCAGCTGTCGCACCTGAACCTGGCCGACCTGGCGAGCCTGCGCTCGAACCAGATCGCCGCCCTGGGCAGCGACCAGCTGATCGCGCTGACCACCGACCAGATCGCCGGCCTGGCCACCGCGCAAGTGCGCGGCGTATCGACCGCCAACATCGGCCTGTTGACCACCGACCAGATCGTCGCGCTGAGCTACACGGTGCTGGCCAGCCTGTCGACCCGGCAAGTGGCGGCGCTGTCGACCGACCAGGTGGCGTCCTTGACGACCAACCAGATCACCGTGCTGACCACGCAGGAGATCGCCGCGCTGACGCCCGAGCAGAAGGCCGCCCTCACCAGCGACCAGCTCGGCGCGCTGTCGTCGCTGGCGAGCTTCTCGACGGCCGCCATCGCCGCGCTCACCACCAACCAGATCGCCTCGCTGTCGCTGGGCATCCTGGCCAGCCTGACGACGCGCCAGATCGCCGCCCTCACCACCGACCAGATCGGCGCCCTGAGCACCAACGCCGTGGTCGCGCTGACCACCGCGCAGATCCGCGCGCTGGGTTCGGCCCAGATCGCCGCGCTGACCTCCGACCAGGTGCCCGCCATCGAGCTGGTCGACGTGCTGGCGCTGTCGACGCGGCAAATCGCGGCGCTCACCACCGACCAGCTGGGCCGGCTGACCAACGCCCAGTTCGCGACCTTGAGCACGCAGCACATCGCCGCCTTGACCACGGGCCAGATCGCCGCGCTCACGACCAGCCAGGTGGCCAGCTTCGCCAACCTGGCGCCGCTGACGAGCCGCCAGATCGCCGCCCTCACCACCGACCAGATCGCCAGCCTGGCGCTGGACAAGATCGCCACGCTGCGCACCAACCAGATCGCCGGCCTGACCAGCATCCAGGTGGGGGCGCTGACGACCAACCAGATCGTCGCGCTGAGCACCGCGCAGGTGCGCAGCCTCAACGCCGCCACCCTGGCCGCGCTGTCGACCGACCAGGTGGCCGCGATCGAGGCGGTCGACATCGCCGCGCTGGGCACCAACCAGATCACCACCCTCACCAGCGACCAGCTGGCCGCGCTCACCGCCGGCCAGTTCGCCGCGCTGAGCACGCGCGCCATGGCCAGCCTGACGAGCGTGCAGATCGCCGCGCTCTCGACCGCCCAGCTGGGTAGCCTGGCCTCGCTGGCGCCGTTGACCACGCTGCAGATCCGGGCCCTGACCGGCACCCAGATCGACAGCCTGGGCCTGGGCCAGATCACCACCCTGAACACGCGCCAGCTCAACGCGCTGGCCAGCGCCCAGCTGCAGGCGCTCAACACCAACCAGATCGTCGCGCTCGAGACGCGCCAGGTGCGCGGCCTGTCGACGGCGGCGCTGGCGGCCTTGACGACCGACCAGATCGCCGCGATCGAACTGGCCGACATCGTCGTGCTGCGGACCGACCAGGTCGCCTCGCTGACGACCGACCAGGTGTCCGCGCTGACCCTGGTGCAACTGGCCAGCATGACCAGCCAGGAGGTCGGCGCGCTGACCACCCGCCAGATCGCCGCGCTGAGCAACGCGCAGTTCGCCGCGCTGGGCAGCCTGGCCAGCCTGAGCACGCGCCAGATCGCCGGCCTGTCGAGCGACCAGATCCTCGCGCTTACGCCGGACCAGTTCGCCGCGCTGCGCACCGCCCAGATCGCCGCGTTCACGACCGCCCAGGTCCAGTTCTTCACCACCGACCAGATCCCGGCGCTGACCACCGCGCAAGTGCGCGCGCTGTCGAACGCGGCGATCGCGTCGCTGACCACCGACCAGATCGCCGCGCTGGCCGGCGACGACCTGGCCGCGCTCAAGACCAGCCAGCTCGTGGTGCTGAACAGCGACCAGCTGGCGGCGCTGTCGGCCGACCAGTACAACGCCCTCACCAGCGTCGAGATCGCCGCGCTGACGACCAGCCAGATCGGCTACCTGACGGCGGCCCAGCTGGCAGCGCTGTCGAGCCTGAAACCGCTGACGAGCGTGCAGATCGCCGCCCTCAGCACCGACCAGATCGGCGCGATGGCGGCCGACCGCTTCGCCACGCTGGGCACGCGCCAGCTGGCCGCGTTGACCAAGAACCAGGCCGGCGGCCTGACCGCCGCCCAGCTGATCACCTTGTCGACCGGGCAGATCCGCGCCATCGCCACCGCCCTGCTGTCGCGCCTGGACCCGACCCTGATCGCCCAGATCGAGGTCGAGGACCTGGCCGCGTTCACCACCGCGCAGCTGCGCTCGCTCACCACCGACCAGGTCGTCGCGTTGACCTTGGACCAGCTGCACGCGCTCAGCAGCGCCGACATCGCCGCCTTCTCGCAGACCCAGCTGGGCGCGATGACGCCCGAGCAGGCCGCCGCGCTGGGCAACCTGGCCGACTACACCACCGCGCAGATCGCCGCCATGTCGCTGGCGCGCATCGCCGCGCTGACGGCGTCCGACATCGAACTGCTGAACTCGCGCCAGATCGGCGCGCTGCAGACCGAGCAGATCGCCGTGTTCAGCGCCGAGCAGCTGGTCGCGCTGAGCGCGGCCCAGGTCGGCGCGTTGAGCCTGCCGGCGCTGCGCGCGCTGACCGTCGCTCAGATCGCCGCCATCGAGGCGGCCGACATCCCCGGCCTGAAAACGACGCAGATCCAGGCGCTGTCGACCGACCAGTTGCTGGCGTTCACCGTCGACCAGATCGGCGCGCTGACCAGCCAGGAAGTGGCCAGCCTCAAGCCGCAACAGGTCAGCGTGCTGAGCGCCGACCAGCTGCACGCGCTGACCAACATCCGCGCGCTGACCACCGCGCAGGTGCGGGCGCTGACCGGCGACCAGCTGCAGGCGCTGCTGCCCGACCAGATCGCCGCGCTGCGCACCGCCCAGATCGCCGCGCTGAGCAACACCCAGGCCGCCCTGCTGACGACCGACCAGATCGTCGCGCTGACCACCGCCGAACTGCTGGCGCTGAGCACGCGCGCGCTGGCCGCGCTCACCGCCGAGCAGATCGCCGCGATCGAGCTGGGCGACATCGCCGCGCTGCGCTCGACACAGCTGATGTCGCTGACGACCGACCAGATCGTCGCGCTGACCAACGACCAGATCGCCTCCCTCTCCACCGGCGCGATCGGCGCGCTGACGGCCAACCAGGTGCGCGCGCTGAGCGCCGACCAGATCATCAACCTGAGCCCGACGCAGGCGGCCGCGCTGTCGACCCGCAGCATCGCCACGCTCAGCGCCGACCAGTTCGCCGCGCTCGAGCCTGGCGACCTGGCCGCGCTGAAGACCGCCCAGATCCGCGCGCTGACCTCGGCGGAGATCAGCGGCATGACCACCAGCCAGCTGCTGGCGCTGACGGCGGCCCAGGTGGCCGCGCTCAGCGCCGCGCAACTGGGCTATCTGACGCCGGAGCAGTTCGCGCTGCTCGACGTGATCGGCTCGTTCAGCACCGCCCAGGTGGCCGCGCTGAGCACCGAACGCATCCAGGCGCTCAGCGACACCCAGCTGGCCGCGCTGAGCAGCAGGCAGGTGGGCGCGCTCACCAGCAAACAGGTGCAGGCGCTGACCACCCACCAGATCCAGGCGCTGTCGGCCGACCAATGGCGCGCGCTGGGCACCGCCGCGCTGCGCGGCCTGTCGAGCGAGCAGATCGCCGCAATGGAGATCGAGGATTTGTCCGGCCTGCGCGCCAGCCAGTTCGCGGCCCTGTCGACCTTGCAGATTTCCCAGTTGAGCGTCGAGCAGTTCGGCGTGCTGTCGACGGCCGAACTGGCGTCGCTGACGGCGGCCCAGATGAAGGCGGTGTCGAACGAACAACTGGCCGGCCTGACGACCTTGTCGGCCTTCACCAGCACCCAGGTCGCCGCGCTGACCACGGACCAGGTGGTCGCGCTTGGATTGGACCAGCTCGCCACATTGCGCTCGGCCCAGGTCGCCGCGCTGACGCTCGCGCAGATGCGCGCCATCAGCACCGACCAGCTGGTGGCGCTAAGCACGGCCCAGGTGCGCGCCATCAACCTGGCCGCCTTGGCCGGGCTCAGCAGCGACCAGATCGCCAGCATCGAGCTGCAGGACATCGGCGCGCTCAGCGACGCCCAGGTCGACGCCCTGACCCGGCCGCAGATCGCGGCGCTCACGCTAGATCAGGTCGCCATCCTGAACACCTCGCAGATCGAGGCCATCAGCGTGGCCGACATCGGCGCGCTGTCGGCCGGCCAGATCAACAGCCTGCGCACCTTGAGCGCGCTCAACGCCGGCCAGGTGGCGGCGCTGACCACGCAGCAATTGGGCGCCATCGACGGCGACCACTTCGCCACCCTGCGCTCGACGCAGCTCAACGGACTGAGCGTAAGCCAGGTGGCCCAACTGACCGCCGGCCAGCTCGGCGCGCTGAGCACCCGGCAACTGCCCGGCCTGAACCTGACCGCGCTGAGCACGATTCAAATCGGCGCGCTGAACGTGGCGGCCGTCACCGGCCTGACCTCGGCGCAACTGAGTTCGCTGAAAACCAGCCAGTTGGGCGCGCTCACGATCGAACAATTCGGGGCGCTGGCGACGCGCGCCCTGGCCGGGCTGGACGTGACGAAGATCCGCGGCCTGACCACCGCCCAGCTCGGCTCGCTGAGCTCGCTGAACACCTTCACCGCCGGACAGATGTCCGGCTTCACGTCGGCCCAGATCGCCGGCCTGGGCGCCGAAATGATCGGCAACCTGCGCACCAACCAATTGGCCGCGCTGGGCGCGGCGCAGGCGCTTGGCCTGACCACCGCCCAGATGGCGACGCTGGAGGCGCCGCAGGTCGTGGCGTTGAACGCGTCGGTGTTCAACGCGCTGAACTCGGACCAGATCCAGATGCTCGACGCCAACGACATCGTCGCGCTCAAGACCTCCCAGGTGAGCGCGCTGTCGGCCGGCACCATCGCCAACCTGAGCGCCAACCAGGTCGCCGCGTTCACCACGGCGCAGGTGCGCTCGCTCAAGGCCACCCAGATCGCCGCGCTCACGTCCGACCAGATCGCCGCGCTGACGGTGGCCGAGCTGTCGGCCTTCACGATGGTGCAGGCCGGCGCGTTCAGCGCCGACCAGCTGGCCGCGCTGAGCGACGAGCAGCGCGCGGCGTTGCTGACCAGTCCTTTGATCCTCGATCTCGACGGCAACGGCGTGCGCACCCTGGCGCTGGAGGCCGGCGTGCGCTTCGACCTGCACGCCGACGGCCAGCAGGTCGCCACCGGCTGGGTCGGCCGGGGGGACGGCCTGCTCGCGCTGGACCGCAACCATGACGGCACGATCAACGACGGCGGCGAGCTGTTCGGCACATCGACCGCCACCGCCGGCGGCAAGGCGCGCGACGGCTTCGCGGCGCTGGCCGACATCGACGCCAACGGCGACGGCGTCGTCGACCGCCAGGACGCGCAGTTCGGCGACCTGCGCGTGTGGGTGGACGCCAACGCGGACGGCGTCAGCCAGAGCGGCGAGCTGCGCACGCTGGACGCGCTGGGCATCGCCAGCATGAGCGTCGGCGCCACCGGCACCAGCGAACTGGACAACGGCAACTGGATCGGGCTGCGGTCCAGCTACACCACCACCGACGGCGGCGTCCACCAGGTGGCCGACGTCTGGTTCCGGGCCGAACGTTCGACTCCGGTGGGCACCCAGGTGAGCGCGCTGGCGCAAGCGCTGGGCGGCTACGCGCAGGCGCAGGCCGCGATGGACACGGCGGGCGGCCAGTTGACGATGCCGGCGCTCACGGCGGCTTCGGCCGGCATGGGCGCCGCGCAGAGCGCGCTGGGCGGCAGCGTCGCCGCGCTGGGCGAGCAGATCAGGCAATACCAGGCGAGCACCGGCTTGAGCGGCGGCGCGGCGGCGCACGCCGACGAGTGGTTCCGCAAGCCGGCGCCAACGGGCATGCTGGCCGCCAAGTAAGACGGGCGCGGTCAACGAAACGGCAAGCGCCCGCTTGCCGTTTTTTTTGCGCCGTCCGTTTGCACTTTGCAATTTACACAACGTTGATTCCTTCGTAGACTAGCGTCGATACCTCCACCGGCCGACCAGCATGCCCACGCGAAAAATCAAGATCGGCGCCAAAACCGTCCAGCTGGACGCGCGCCCGGACCGGCTCGACCTGCGCGACCGTCCCTACGCGCCGCCGATCGCCTCGCTGCCGCCGCGCTGGCCCGACGACGCCGCGCTGCGCAAGCTGCTGCCGCCGTACATCGAACAGGGCCTGGTGCTGGACCAGAAAAAAGACGGCGCCTGCACCGGCTACGGACTGGCGGCCACCGTCAATTTCCTGTTGTGGAAGACTGCGAAAAACAAAAAGGATTTCACCGGCGTCAGCCCGCACATGCTGTACGACCTGGCGCGCTTCTACGACGAATGGCCGGGCGAGGATTACGACGGCTCGAGCTGCCGCGGCGCGATGAAGGGCTGGAACAAGCACGGCAGCTGCGCCGGCGCGCTGTGGACCCGCAGCGTGCACGCGGCCGGCGCCAGGGCCTACCGCCCCGCCGCCGACTGGGCGCGCGACGCGCTGGCGCGCCCGCTGGGCACCTATTACCGGGTCGACAGCGCATCGGTGTCCGACATGCAGGCGGCCATCCACGAGATCGGCGCCATCTACGTATCGGCCGCCGTGCACGACGGCTGGGCGCTCGAGGCCAGCCCGCCGCAGGCGTCCGCCGGCGGCCACGACGGCCTGCCGGCCATCGCCTGGCGCGATGGCGCCGCGGCGACCGGCGGCCACGCCTTCGCGCTGGTCGGCTACAACGAGCGCGGCTTCGTGGTGCAGAACTCCTGGGGGACGGACTGGGGCGCGGGCGGCTTTGCCGTGCTGAGCTATCCGGACTGGATCGCCAACGGCACCGACGCCTGGGTCGCCGCGCTGGGCGTGCCGCAGGTGGAACAGGCGCTGCCGCCA
The DNA here is from genome assembly GCF_040675865.1 of Burkholderia sp. LMU1-1-1.1. Taxonomy (NCBI): domain Bacteria; kingdom Pseudomonadati; phylum Pseudomonadota; class Betaproteobacteria; order Burkholderiales; family Burkholderiaceae; genus Burkholderia; species Burkholderia sp. LMU1-1-1.1. Next base: position 15,651 of record NZ_JBEGHG010000011.1, read on the forward strand.
TCGCGCGCGCGGCGCATCGGCAACTCGCTGGTGTCGGGCGAAGTCCGTCCGCACAGTGGCCCGCACATCGCTCCGGCCACGGCGGCCCACCCGTGGACCACCGAGGCCGCCTACGAGCACGCGCTGGTGGCCGGCAACAACGGCGCGGTGCGCATCGGCCGGCCCGACATCGGCCGCGCCGGCGACCTGGTCGAGCGGGTGGCGCTGGACAACATCGGCCGCTGGCTGCGCGGCGACGGCGCCGCCAGCGGGAAAGTGGTGATCTACGCCCACGGCGGCCTCAACAAGGAGGAAGAGTCCATCCGGCGCATCCGCGTCATGGGACCCTACTTCATGGCCAACGGCGTCTATCCGCTGTTCTACACTTGGCGCACCGGCATCCTCGACACCCTGGCCGGCTCGCTGGACGACGCGCTCGGCATCGCACCCCGGGCCCTGGTCGGGGGCCTGGTCGCCGAGGCCCGGGACAAGCTGCTGGAGGCGGCCGCCCACAACATCAAGTGGTTGTGGAACGAGATGAAGGCCAACGCCGCCGAGGCCGCGCTGGACGGCGGTGCGCTGCACCTGCTGGCCGCCGTGCTGGGGCGGCTGCGCGCCGCCCACCCCGGGCTGGAGCTGCACCTGGTGGGCCATTCGGCCGGCGCCTTCGTGCACGGCCACCTGCTGGACCTGTGCCAGGCCGCCGGCGTGCCGATCGCGTCGGTGACGCTGTACGCGCCGGCCTGTTCGCTCGACTTCGCCGCGCGCCACTACCAGGCCAGGGTGGCCGACAAATTCCTCGCCGCCGACCGCTTCTGGCTGCACCTGCTGTCGGACGTGAGCGAGCGCGCCGACACGGTCGGGCCGTACGGCAAGTCCTTGCTGTATCTGGTGAGCCGGGGCTTTGAAAACGTACGCAAGACGCCGCTGGCGGGCCTGCAGCGCCTGCTATACCGGAACGCCAACCAGCACGACGACGATCTGTGGAAGCCGGCCGACTGGCCGCAAGTGAAGGCGTGGCGCGCGTGGGTGGCGGCGCTGCCGCCGCAGGCCGACGGCGCCGCCGCGTGCGAGGTGACGAGCGACCGGATCAGGGTGTCGGCCACGCGCACCGAGCAGGCCAGCCACGGCGGCTTCGACAACGATATCCGCGTGCTCGGGCGCACCATCAACCGGGTGCTGGGCCGCCCGCCGTCGGCGCCGCTGGCGGTGCCGGTCGCGGATCTGGGATATTGAGCCGGCCGCTTAGCTGATGTAGTTGAACAGCGACAGGCCGGACAGGGTCTTGAACGACTTCTGCGCCGCGTCCAGGTTGGTCTGCTGCTGCGTGAACAACGAGATCGCCTTGACCACGTCGACGTCCTGCAGGCCGGACAAAGTGGTCGCGTATTGCAGGTTCAGGTCGTCGCCGGAGCTGTCGAGGTAGTCGAGCTCCTTGAGGCGCGAGCCGACCGCCGACTCGATCGACAGCATATTGTCGTAGGCGTTGTCGATGTTCAGGTGCGCCTGGTTGAGCTTGTTGCTCAGGCTGGCCTGGCCGGCCGGGCCGTCGCCGGGCGCGCGCAGCGCGGAAATGATGTCGGTGATGGTGGTGAACACCGACTGCTTGGTGCTGGGCTCGACGCTGAAGCTGTCGAGGTCGGCCGGATCGCCCTTGATATCGAACTGCAAGCCGTCAAAGGTGATGTTCTGGCCGCTGACGTAGGGCTGCGGCACGGCCGGCACCGGCGTGGCCGGCACCGGCTGGTTCAATGTCAGGTCGGTGACGGTGTAGGTGGTCACCTTCGGCACGCCCGGCGTGGCCGGCACCACCTGGAAATCGATCTGGTAGCGGTTGCCGGTCAGCTGCGTGGCGTCCTTGACCGAGCCGCCGCTGATGATGCCGCTGCCGCCGCGGTCGAAATTGCCGGGCGCGGCGCCGGTGACGAAAGTGCCGTTGCCGGTGGCGTTGTTCTCATACACGGACGCGCCCGAATCGCTGATCGGCAGGGTGCGCGTCGAGCCCACCTGCAGCGAGCGCTGTCCCTGGTCGCCCTGGTAGGCGGCGCCGGTGGCCGTTTGCGTGAACGGCAACGTGGTCGATTTGTAGCCGGAGAAAACATAGCCGCCGACGCCGTCCGAGCTGTTGGCCTGGCCCAGCAAATCCTGCAGCCTGCCCTCGAGCTCCACGGCCAGCGATTCGCGGTCCTTTTGGGCCATGCTGCCGTTGCCGGCGTTGACCAGCAGGGTCTTGATGTCCTGCATGATCGTGCCCGAGCTGTGCAGAGCCACCGTTTCCAGCGACAACATGCTCTTGGCGTTGGAACGGTTGGTCACCAGTTGGGTGTTGATGCCTTGCGATTGCGTCACTTCCAGAGCGCGCGCGGTGGCGATCGGATCGTCGGCGGCGGTCAGGTTCTTGCGCCCGGTCGACAACTGCGACTGGGTACGCGCGAGCGCCGACTGCAGCGAGCTGATCTGCCCGACGCCGACGTCGTAGATGGTCTTGGAACTGATGCGCATGATCATGATGCTACCTCGTCTATATTAATTGCCCAAACTGAGCAACGTGTCGAACAACTGGCTGGCCACCTGCATCACCTTGCCCGACGCCTGATAGGCCTGCTGGTAGCGTAACAGATTCGCCGCCTCCTCATCCAGGTTCACGCCGGACACGCTCTGCTGGGCGTTGGTGGCCTGGGCCACGGCGGCGTCGGCGGCGGCGCCGCCGATCTGCGCCTCGCGCGCCTTATTGCCGACATAGTTGACCATCTGCGCGTAGGTGGTCTGGAAGTTGGCGTTGCCGTTGTCCATCGTGTTCTTGGTCTGCAGCGCCGCCAGCAGGGCGCCGTTGCGGCTGTCGCCCACGCCGCTGGTGTTGGGGCCGACCGTGAATTTGTCCAGGTTGGCCGGCGTGCCGCTGATGGCCAGGTTGACGCCGCCGAAGCTGATCGACGCGCCGTCCGTGTACGGTATGCTCGGCGTGCCGGCCGGATACACGGTGGCCACGCCGTTGACCGTCACCGTCACGTCCTGTCCGGCCGGGAAGCCCGACAGCGAATTGCTGGCCTTGTCGAAGGTCAAGGTCACCGGCGCCGTCAGCGCGTTGCCCGGCGTCAGGTAGTTGGCGTCGACGGTGCCGGCCGTGATCTTGGCGTTGCCGGCGTTGGTGGTCGGCGCGGCGGTCGAGATCGGCGCGGCCAGCGCGATCTTGGTGCGGTCGTCGATGACGACGGCGAAATCCTTGGCGGCGTTGTAGGTCGGGCGCACCAGGAAGTTGTCGTTGGTGGCCGGCGTGCCGGTGATGGTGTAGGCCACGCCGTCGATCACCTGCGGCTCGGTCTGCGGGAACGGGTTGATCTGCGTGACCTGACCGTCGCTCAGGCGCTTGACGCTGAAATTGGTGCCGTCGAAATCGACGCTGTAGTCGCTCGCCGTCAAGGCGCTGGCGTCCTTCACCACGGCGGTGACGTTGGCGGTGCTGGTCGGCAGGTTGTTCGTATTGGAGCCGACGTAGGCGTTGATCGGGCCGAAGAAGGCGGTGCCGAGGGCCCCGTTCTGGTCCTGGCCCAGCTGGTGCTGGGCGTTGAAGCTGACGGCGATGGCGGCGGCCACCTGGCCCAGCGAATTTTGCGCGCGGTCCATGGCGCCGTTGCGGAACTCCAGCAGGCCGCCCAGCTGGCCGCCGGTCAGCACCCGGTCCGGCAGCGGGCTGAAGTTGCCGTTGTCGGTCACGTAGCCCACCGTCACGCGCGAGACGTCGGTCGGCGAGGTCGAGGTGCCCAGGGTGAAGGCCTTGTTGCCGACCACCAGCGGCTGGCCCGTGCCCATCTGCACGGTCAACGTGTTGTTGTCGCCCGGGATGACGCTGGTCTTGACCAGCTTGTTCAGTTCGGTCAGCAGCGCGTCGCGGTGGTCCAGCAGGTCGTTGGGCGCCTTGCCATCGGTGGTCAGCCCCGCGATGGTATTGTTGAGTTCGGCGATCTGGCGGGCGAAGGAATTGATCTCGCCGACGTTGGAGACGATCTGGCCGTTGACCCCCGAGGAGATCTCCGACAGGCGAGCGCTCATGCCCTGGAAGCGCGCCGCCAGCGACTCGGCGCTCGACAGCATGGCCTGGCGCGACGCCGCCGAGGCAGGATTGGACGTGGCGTCCTGGACGCCGTTGAAGAAGTCCTGCATCGCCGGCGACAGCCCGGCGGTCGGATCGGCCAACAGGTTGTCGATCTGGCTGATCTGCTTGTTATACACGTCGAGCGAGGCCTGGTTCGACTCGGCGTTGCGCAGCTGCGTGGCGAGGAAGTTGTCGTAGTACCGGCGCACGGCCGCCACCTCGGTGCCGGTGCCGACGAACCCGAAGCCCTTGTCCTGCGTCGGCGTATCGACCTGGATCGCCACCTGGCGGCTGTAACCGGTCACGCCGGCGTTGGTGATGTTGTTGCCGGTGGTCGCCAACCCCACCTGCGCTGCCAACAGACCGCTTTTGCCGATGCTCAGAAGACTCATGATGTTTTACTCTTAGTTATTATTGGTAACGGCGGCGCGCCGGAAAACTTGAATAGGCCGCTTGAGCGCGCCGGGCCGCCACCGGTCAGCCGGCCAGCGAGCGCGTGATAATGCTGGTCAATTTGGCCGCGTACTGCGGATCGGTGGCGTAGCCCGCCTGTTGCAGCCCCCGGGCGAAACTGCTGGCGTCGCCGCCGCTGGCGAGCACCTTCTCGTAGCGTGGGTTGTTCGACAACAATTTCGCGTAATCCTTGAAGCTGTCGGCGTAGCTGTCGTAGGCGCGGAATTTCTCGACCCGGGTCTGGGCCTTGCCGTTGACGTATTCGGTGGTGGTGGCGTCGACCGTCTTGCCCTTCCAGTCGCCGCCGGCCTTGATGCCGAACAGGTTGTGGCTGTTGGTGCCGTCGCGGGCCTTGATCTCGCGCTTGCCCCAGCCGCTCTCGAGCGCCGCCTGGCCCAGCATGAACTTGGCCGGGATGCCGGTGGCCAGGCTGGCCTCCTCGGCGTGCGACGACAGTTTTTCCTGGAAGCTGCGCACGTGCGGCGCCTGCGAGCCGCGGTTGCCGATCACGGTCGCCGGCACGGCGCTGTTGTCGTCAACCGAACCCGTTTTAGGGATGACGTTGGCCGCGCCGGCGCCGCCGGCAGCCGCGATGGCCTTTTGCAACTTGGCGTCCATCAGACTGGCCACGCCGCTGAAGCTGCCCGCGTTGGCGCCGCTGGCGTTGTCGCCGGCGCCGCCGATGGCCAGCGCCTTGGCGTCGGCGGTCTTGGTCAACTGGCGGATCAGCACGTCGGACAGGCCGATGCCCTTCTTGGCGATGTTCTGGCTGGTCTGCTGGTCGAGCATGGTGGTGAACATCTTGGTCTGCTCGCTGTTCATCATGCCGTCCTGCGGCGAGGCGTCGCGCATGCTCTTCATCATCATGTTGACGAACATCGCCTCGAACTGCGTGGACGCGGTTTTCAGCGACTCGGCGCCGCCGGCCTTGGCCGACTGGCGCAGCGCGCCCATGTCCTTGACGTCGAGGGCGAACTTGCTGCTCAGATCATTGGATGTCTTGGGACTGGTCATGGCGGGCTCCGCTTAAATAATTTCCAGCTCGGCGCGCAACGAGCCGGCGGCTTTCATGGCCTGCAGGATCGACAGCAGGTCCTGCGGCGTGGCGCCGATGGCGTTGAGGGCCTTGACCACCTCGGCCAGCGAGGCGCCGCCCTTGACCATCATGACCTTGCCGCCATCCTTCTTGATATCGACGGTCTGGTTGGGCGTGACGACGGTGCGGCCGCCGGCCAGCGCGTTGGGCTGGCTCACCTGCGGATCGGCGGTAACCGAGACTGACATATTCCCGTGGGAAATGGCGCACGTTTCGAGCGTCACGGCGCGGTTCATCACCACCGAGCCGGTGCGCGCGTTCATGATCACCTTGGCCGGCTGCTCGGCCGGATTGACTTGCATGTCCTGCAAGGTGCCGATGAAACTGACGCGCTGGTCGCTGCCGCTGGGCGACTGCACGCGGATCACGCGGCTGTCGAGCGCGTAGGCGATGCCGGCGCCGTATTTTTCGTTGATGGCCTCGACCACGCGGCTGGCGGTGGCGAAGTCGGCGGTGTTCAGTTCCAGCTTGATCTGGTTGCCCTCGCCCAGGTTGGAGGCGACGGCGCGCTCGACCGTTGCACCGGCGGAAATCTTGCCCACGCTAAGGTGGTTGACGGTCAGCGAGCTGCCGCCGGCGCCGCCGGCGGCGACGCCGACGCCGCCCACCAGCACGTTACCCTGGGCCATGCCGTAGACCTGGCCGTCGGCGCCCTTCAACGGCGTCATCAACAGGGTGCCGCCGCGCAGGCTCTTGGCGTTGCCCATCGACGAGACCGTGATGTCCAGCGTCTGGCCCGGCTGCGCGAACGGCGGCAAGGAGGCGGTGACCATGACGGCGGCGACGTTCTTCAATTGCAGCTGGGTGCCCTGCGGCAGGTTCACGCCCAGCTGCTGCAGCATCGACACCACGCTTTGCACGGTGAACGGGGTCTGCGTGGTCTGGTCGCCGCTGCCGTCGAGGCCGACGACGAGGCCGTAGCCGATCAGCTGATTCTGGCGCACGCCGGCGATGCTGGCCAGGTCGCGCAGGCGCTCGGCCTGGGCCGTCTGCACCAGCGACGCCAGCAGGATGAAGGCCAGCACGATCACCACCAGCTTGCACACTTTGGCGAGGCGGCGCGGGCCGTAAATCAGGTCGGAAGTGTTCACAGGGGAGCTCATTTTCGCCTCAGAACGGCAGCAGGCTTTGGAAGAAGCGCGAGGCCATCGAGGCCATTTCCGCGCGGTCGACCTGGCTGCTGGTACGGTATTCGACCTTGGCGTCGGCGACGGCGGTCGAGGCCACGGTGTTGCCGGTGGCGATGTTGTCGGGATTGATCATGCCGGAGAAACGGATGAATTCGACGCCCTTGTTCATGGCGACCTGTTTTTCGCCGGCCACGATCAGGTTGCCGTTCGACAGCACCTCGACCACGGTCACGCCCATGGTGCCGGTGAAGGCGTTGCTGGCGGTCTGGTTGTCGCCGTCGGCGTATTTGGTGTCGTTGCTGACGGCCAGCGGATTGCCGAAGGTCGATTGCAGCGGTTTGGGCAAGGCGATGCCGACGCTGCCGGATTTGTTGCCCGAGCTGGTGCCGGCCTTGTTGGCGGTGGTGCGTTCGGTGATGACCAGGGTCAGCACGTCGCCCACCTGGCGCGCGCGGCGGTCCTCGAAGATCGGCCGGAAGGCCGAGCCCTGGTAAATGGCGCCGTTGTTCGGCTTGGCGGCCAGTTGCTCGCTGTTGAGCGGGCGGGCGGACATCGGCATGCTGACGATCGACGTCGGCGTGCTCATGCAGCCGCTCAGGGCGGCGGCGATAACGAGGATGGAGATGGCGTGTTTCATGGTCTGCCCCTTACAGCTGCGCCAGCTTGGCCAGCATCTGGTCGGACGTGGTGATGGCCTTGGAATTGATTTCGTAGGCGCGCTGGTTCTGGATCATGTTGACCATCTCCTCGACCACGTTGACGTTGGACGTTTCGACAAAGCCCTGCAGGATCACGCCGGTGCCGTTGGTGCCCGGGGTGTTGGTTTGAGGATTGCCCGACGCGCCGGTCTCGACGTACAGGTTCTCGCCCTTCGATTCCAGCCCGGTCGGGTTGATGAAGGTCGACAACTGGATGCTGCCGATCTGCTGCGGCGCCACCTGGCCCGGCAGCGTGACCGAGACGGTGCCGTCGCGGCCGACGGTGATGCTTTGCGCGGTGATCGGGATGGTGATGGCCGGCTGCAGCACGAAGCCGCTGGAAGTGACCATCTGGCCGTTGTTGTCGCGCTGGAAGGAGCCGTCGCGGGTGTAGGCGGTGGTGCCGTCGGGCAGCAGCACGTTGAAGAAGCCGTTGCCGTTGACCATCAGGTCCTTGTCATTGCCGGTCGACTGGGGATTGCCCTGGGTGTGGACGCGCTCGATCGCGACGGGACGCACACCGGTACCGAGCTGCATGCCGGATGGGAGATTGGTCTGTTGCGACGATTGGCCGCCGGGCTGGCGGATGTTCTGGTACAGCAGGTCTTCGAAGACGGCGCGCGACTTCTTGAAACCGTTGGTGCTGACGTTGGCCAGATTGTTGGATGTGACGTCGAGCGCGGTCTGCTGCGCCTCCATGCCCGTCTTGGCGATCCAAAGTGAACGTATCATTTTCCTTCTCCCGTAGCATGGATGGGAGCGGCCAGAAGCGACAGCTACTCATCCCACACCACCATTATGCGGGAGAGGCGATCAACCCAAAGCGAGGATCTGGGTGGCTTTTGCGGCGTTATTCTCGGCGTTCTTCAAGAGGCTCATTTGCATCTCGAACTGCCTTGCCAGACTGATCATATTGACCATGGAATCGACCGGATTGACGTTGCTGCCCTCGACCGCGCCGTCGACCACGCGCACCAGCGGATCGTTCTGCGCCGGCGTGCCATCCTTCTGGCGGAACAGGCCGTCGTTGCCGCGCACCAGGCCCTTGGGGTCCGGATTGACCAGCTTGATGCGGCCCAAGGTGTTGGACGGGCCCGGCTGGTAGTCGGTCGAGACGGTGCTGACGGTGCCGTCGCCGGCGATCATCACCGTCACGTCCGGCGGAATGGCGATCGGGCCGCCGTCGCCGATCAGCGTCTGGCCGCCGGCGGTCTGCAGCAGGCCGTTTTCGCTCACCTTGAGGCTGCCGTTGCGGGTGTAGGCCTCGGAACCGTCCGGCGCCTGCACGGCGATCCAGCCCTGGTCGCGGATGGCGATGTCGAGCGGGCGGCCGGTGGTCTGGATCGGCCCGGCGCGCATGTCGGCGCCGACCGTCGAATCGACCACGAAGGCGCGCGTTTGCAAGCCCTCCGACACCACCGGCACGGCGCGGAAGCTGTCGAGCTGCGCGCGAAAGCCGGTGGTGTTGACGTTGGCCAGGTTGTTGGACGTGGTGGCTTGCTGCTCCAGCACGTGCCGCGCCCCGGTCATCGCGGTGTAGATCAGACGGTCCATGGCTCGCTCCCCTTATCGCCTCAGCATTAACGCAGATTGACCAGGGTCTGCATGATGCCGTCCTGGGTCTTGATCGTCTGCGCATTGGCCTGGTAGACGCGCTGCGCGGTGATCATGTTGACCAGTTCGGCCGTCAGGTCGACGTTCGAGGTTTCCACCGAGCTGGCGCGCAGCGAACCCATCGAACCGGCGTTGGGCACGCCCACTTGTGGAGGACCCGAGTTCGAACTTTCCGCCCAAGTGTTGTTGCCCAATGGAGTCAGGCCGTCGACGCTGGCGAAGTTGGCCATCGCGATCTGACCCATGGCGCGCGACTTGCCGTTGCTGTACTGGCCCAGGATCACGCCGTTCTCGTCGATCGCGTAACGCTGCCAGGTGCCGGCCGAATAGCCGTTCTGGGTCGAGCCCTGGTCGTTCGTAAGGCTGCTGTACTGGGTCATCTTGTCGAACGTGGTTTGTACCTCCATCGGCTGCTCGGCGCCGGTGTCCGGGAAGATCGGCAGTTTGATCGACACAGGCAGGGTTTGCGGCGGGTTCAGCGCTGCCATGGCGGTAGGGCTAAGTGCCCCGTTCCTGTCGAAGATCAGGGTTGTGGCCTTGACGGCCGGCACCAGGACGGCCGCGGCCAGTTTTTCGTTGATCTGGTCGGGGGTCATATCGTAGATCTCGCCATCGCTATTGGCATCCAGCTTGTCGGCAGCGGCTTGAATTGCCGCGACTTGCTCCGGCGTAGCGGCGGCCGGATCGGTATTGGCGGCCTCGATCATGGCGTCGCGCGCGGCAACCGCATAAGCGCCTGCGGCGGCGGCAATGGCAGTAGGATCCGGCGGCACGGTGCGCACGGCCTCAAGGTACGCATCGCGCGCTGCGATCGCGCCTGGATTGGTGTTGACCGAGGCGACCACGCCGGCCGTCACCACTTCCTTGTTGTCGGCGCCGGCGTAGACATCCCATGTATTGGCGCCGGTCTTGACATAGTACGTGGTCATGACGTGCGGCGTGCCCAGGCTGTCGTAGACGGGGAGCACGGTCTGCTTGTTGTAGGTTTCAGGATCGGCGGCGTTGAACGGGTTCTTAGTCGGCATCAATTCTTTGGAACTCAAGTTCAGCGAGAAGTTGGCGGTGGTGGTCTGCACTGGCTTCAGGTCGGACTTGTCCAGGGTCAGCGGCACCGGGGCGCCGAGCTGGATCACGCCGGCCGTGTTCGCCAGGTAACCGGTCAGCTGCGCGCCCTGGGCGTTGACCAGGGTGTGGGTGTTATCTTCGTGGAACTGGCCGTTGCGCGAGTACTGCACCGCGCCGTTGACCACCAGGCGGAAGAAGCCGCCGCCATTGATCGACACGTCCAGCGGGTTGTTGCTGCTCTCGATGTTCCCCTGGGTGAATTGCTGGGCGATCTTGGAAGTCGTCACACCGATACCGGCGTTGTTGCCGGAGACGCCGTTGAGCGAGTTGGCGTACAGGTCCGCAAACTGGGCTTGCGAACTCTTGAAGCCCACCGTGCTGGCGTTGGCGATGTTGTTGCCGATGACATCCAGCGATTTGGATGCGGCGTTCAGGCCGCTCAGTCCTTGTTGGAACATGGTATTCCCCTATGGTGTGAAGACTTACAAAACTTCCTTGATTTCAGCCATCGTGAAATGGCCGAGCGAGGTATTCAGTTTGACGCCGGCCGCGCCGGTCGACACGCTGGCGACCGCCGCCAACTGCAACTGGCTGGCGTCGGTGAGCGTCTTGCCGTTCGAGACGGCCTTGACGCTGAAGGTGTAGCTGCCCGCCGGCGCGGCGGTCTTGTCGTCCATGGTGCCGTCCCAGGTGATCGGGTAGGTGCCGACGTCGGCGTTTTTCATCGCCATGCTGCGCACCACCTTGCCGGTCTTGTCCATGATGCTGATGTCCACGGTCTCGGCCGGCGAGGCCAGGTCGATGCCGAACACGCTGCTGCTGGTCTTGACGCCGGCCGCGTCGGTGCTGGTGCTCAGTTCGATGCCCTTGCCGGCCACCAGCACGCCCTTGCCGATCAGGCTGACCGCGTTCATCGACTGCGCGCTGGCCTGGTCGGTGCGCAAGGACTCCAGCGTGGCGTTGACCTTGTTGATGCCGGTCACCGTCGACAGCTGGGCCAGCTGGCTGGTCATGGCCGCGTTGTCCATCGGGTTGAGCGGGTCCTGGTTCTTGAGCTGCGTGATCAGCAGCTTCATGAACTTGTCCTGGTCCGCGCCGATGTCGTTGTTCGCCGCCGTGCTACTGCTGGCGGTGTTGGTGGTGTTGAAGGTCGACGCCTTGGGCGTGTCGATGATGCCGCTGGTGGTGGCCATGGTTGGGCTCTCTGTGCGTGTGCTTGTTACTTGTTATTAGTTCTGACCGATGGTCAGCGTTTTCGCCAGCAGCGACTTGGCCGCGTTCATCGTCTCGACGTTGGTCTGGTACGAGCGCGACGCCGACAGCATGTTGACCATCTCGTCGACCACGTTGACGTTGGGCATGGTGACGTAGCCCTTGTCGTCGGCCATCGGATGCTTGGGGTCGTACATCTGTTTCATCGGCGACTGGTCCTCGACCACCTTGCGCACGCGCACACCGGTCGAATCGCCGGCGGCCGTCGGCGTGGCCTCGAACACCACCTGGCGGGCGCGGTAGGCTTCGCCGCTGGCGCTGGTGGCGCTGTCGGCATTGGCCAGGTTGGAGGCGACCACGTTGAGGCGCTGCGCCTGCGCGCTCATGGCCGAACCGGAGACATCGAAGATTTTAAATAGTGACATGATTAGTTCCCTGACTGGATCGCCGCCATCATCCCTTTGATCTGGGCGTTGATCATGGTGACGCCGGCCTCGTAACGGATGGCGTTGTCGGCGAACTGGTTGCGCTCGACGTCCATGTCGACCGTGTTGCCGTCGACGGCGCCCTGCACCACGCCGCGGTACAACAACGGCGTGCCGTCGGCCAGTGTTCCACCGGTTTGCTGGGGGTTGGGGAAATGCTTGGTGGCCGTGGTCTTGAGCGTGGCGTTCGCGCTCGGGCTGGCCTTGTCCAGCGCGGCCTTGAGCGCGCTGCCGAAATCGACGTCGCGGGCCTTGTAATTGGGCGTATCGGCGTTGGCGATGTTGGACGCCAACACCGTCTGCCGCTGCGAGCGCAGGCTCAGCGCGGCTTCGTTAAAGCGCATGTAATCGTCGAGTTTACCAAGCATGACAACCTCCGGATACCGCCCAAACAGTGGACGAACTTGTTATGACAGGATTCATCATACGTAGTTGCCTCAGTGAACCATCGACAGAGAAGCACCCGCTTTTCCGCGCTATTCAAGCTTTCAAGTCGGGCCCGCCGGACTATGATGGCAACATTGAAGGGGAAACCTACGCCATGACATCACGCCTGATCCAACCCATACAATCCGCCGCCCGGTTCGCCGCCATCGCCCTGCTGTCGGCGACGGCGGCGTCCGCGCAGGCCCAACAGACTCAGCAGGCCGGTCAACAAGCCCAGCCGCGCCAGGCCGCCTACCACGACCGCGCCGCCCTCAAGCGCACCGTGGAAGAGTTCCTGCAGGTGCAGACCGGCGGCCTGCCGGGCCAGGTGACGGTTGCCGTGGGCGCCATCGACCCGCGCATGAGCCTGGCCCCCTGCCCCGCGCCGCAAGCCTTCTTCATGCCAGGCGCGCGCGCCTGGGGCAAGACCACCGTCGGCGTGCGCTGTGCGACACCGTCGGCCTGGACGGTATATATTCAAGCCAGCGTGACCGTCATCGGCGAGTACGTCGCCAGCGCCGCGCCGCTGGCCCAGGGCCAGGCCATCGAGGCGGGCCAGTTGGTGATGCTCAAGGGCGATTTGACAATGTTGCCAGCAGGTATAGCCACAGACATCGGCCAGGTGGTCGGCCGCAGCAGCAATAGTTCACTGCCGCCGGGCACGCCGATGCGGATCGACACCCTGCGCACCAAGCCGGTGGTGCAGTCCGGACAGCTGGTGCGGCTGGTGTCGAGCGGCTCCGGTTTCAGCGTGTCGGCCGAGGCGCGCGCCATGGGCACGGCCGGTGACGGCCAGGTGGTACAAGTTAAAACTTCCGGTGGGCAACAAATCACCGGAATCGCCAAGGCAGGCGGACTGGTGGAGGTGGCGTTTTGAGCGAACGCCGGGTTCTGATGACGCGCAAGGCTAAAGTTTTCACAGCCGGCGCCGTTAATTACTCAGATCCCGGGGCTTTATGCCCCAACCAGAGAAGGATGATGCTGTGAAAATCAACGATACATTAAAGAACACGACCGGCTTGCCGGCGTCGAACGCAGCTCCAGCTCCGACCGCGCGCGGCGCGGACAAGGCTGCGCCGGCGCCGACCGCGACCAGCTCGGAAAGTGTGCGCCTGTCGCCCCAGGGCCAGGCCATGGCGGCCAGCGCTGCCGGCGCCGGCAGCGGCGTGTTCGACACCAAAAAAGTCGAGCGCATCAAGCTGGCCATCGCCGACGGCCAGTTCCAGGTCAACTCGGAAAAAGTAGCGGATGGCTTGCTGGATACAGTCAAGGATCTGCTGCACTCAAGAAAACGATAGGATAGTCATGTCAACCGTCACCCCGCTCAACAATCTGCGCGAAGAAGCGCAGATCATGGCTACGCTGCTGGAGCTGCTCAAACAGGAGCAGCAATTGCTGGTGACGGCGGAGATCGACGGCCTGCCGGCCGTCACGGCGAAAAAAACCGCGCTCATCGCGCAGATGACCTTGTTGTCGGCCCAGCGCCACCGCGCCCTGGGCAAGGCCGGTTTTCCGGCGCAGGAGTCGGGCATGGAGGACTGGATCGCCGCCAGCGCCGACGACCAGATCGCCCAGTCGTGGAAACTGCTGCTCGAGCACACGCGCGAGGCCAAGGAACTGAACCGCATCAACGGCATGTTGATCAACAAGCAGATGGGCCATACCCAGGGCGCGCTTCAGGCGCTGCAGCCCCTGTCTTCCGGCGCGAATAATTTCTATAGCGCCAGCGGGATGTCGAGCACGATTCCGCGTAGCCGCGGCTTTTTGGCCGGCTGACCTCCTTCCCTTTTTAGTACGGTTTTCTTGCGGCGCGCTTTCCGCCTGCGCCGCGTGGACGCGGGCATGGCCGATTACGCTTCGCTAATCCGCCCTACGTGTTTTAGAGTGTTTTTGATTATTGCGCCGGGGCCGGAGCCGGAACTGGTGTCGTTGGCAGTTCGGTGACCGTGTCGGGAATGCCCGACAGGATGGTGACGGCCACGCGGCGATTGCGCGCGCGGCCGATCGGATTGTCGTTGGGCGCCACCGGTACATTCGAGCTGAAGCCGACGGCCGTGAGCCGCGTCGGCGCCACGCCCGAGTCGATGAACAGGCGCACCACGCTGCTGGCGCGCACCGCCGACAATTCCCAGTTCGATGGATAGAGCGAAGTGCTGATCGGCAGATTGTCGGTGTGGCCCTCGACCTGCACGTTGTGGCTGTCGTCCTTGAGCAGCGCGGCGACCGCGCGCAGCGCCTCGACCGAGTCGGCCGTCAAGCGCGCCTCGGCCGGATCGAACAGCACGCTGGCGTTGATCTCGACGCTGACGCCGCGGCTGTTCTGCGTCACCCGCACCTTGCCCTCCTTGACCAGCGGCGCCAAGGTGGACAACAAGTCCTGCGCCAGCTTGGTCATCTGCTCTTTTTCCTTGCGCAGCATTTCGGTGCGGCGCTTCAGGCCCGGATTGGGGATGGGGAGGTTTTGCACCTGCGTGTTAATCGGTTCGGCCGAGCCGGCGCCGCCGAAGGCGTCGCCCAAGGCGTCGGAGAAAACCTTGTACTTGCCGATATTGACCGAGGAGATCGCGTACATCACGACGAAGAACGCAAACAGCAGCGTGATGAAGTCGGAGTAGGAAATCAGCCATCGCTCGTGGTTCTCCACTTCCTCGTCGAACTTCCTGCGCGCGCGCCGGTACCGGTATTGCATGTCAGTGCTCCCGCAGCAAGGTGGCGATGCGCTCGTCGATGACGCGCGTGTGGTCGCCGGTGGCGATGTCGTAGAACACGGCGGCGGCGATCTCCTGCTGGTGCACGGCTTGCGTGACGATGGCCTTGAGTTTGTTGGCCACCGGGTAGAAGAACAGGTTGGCCAGCCCGACCCCATAAATGGTCGAGACGAAGGCCACGGCGATGCCCGCGCCAAGCTTGCTCGGGTCGGTGAGGTTTTCCATCACGTGGATCAGGCCCAGGACGGCGCCCAGGATGCCGATCGTCGGCGAGTAGCCGGCCGCCGACTCCCAGATCCGCACCGCCTGGCGCTCCTCGGTCTCGTAGGCGGTGATCTCGGTGTCGAGCAGCTGGCGCAGCTTGTCCGGATTGATGCCGTCGACGATCAGCCGCAGGCCCTTGGTGTTGAATTTGTCCTTGGAGGCGAGCATGTAGCGCTCCAGCGACAGCAGGCCGTCGCGGCGCGCGGCCAGGTTCCAGGCGTTGATGTCGCGCGCCAGCGCGGCGCGCGTGTCCTTGGGTGGCGCGAACACCAGCCGCAGCATCTTCACGCCGCGCACGAAGGTGCGGAATTTGGTCTGCAGCAGCACGGCGCCGAAGGTGCCGATGACGACGATCGCGAAGGCGGCCGGCTGCAGCAGCGACGAGAGCTTGCCGCCCTCGATCGTCTGGCCGACGGCGATGCCGGCCAGCGCCAGCAGCACCCCGATTACACTGGCCCAGTCCACGACTTCTCCCTGAGCGAGGCGCGCAGGCGCGCGACGGCCTGCGTATGCAATTGCGATACGCGCGATTCCGACACGCCCATCACGGCGCCGATTTCTTTCAAGTTGAGCTCCTCTTCATAGTAAAGCCCCATCAGCATTTTCTCGCGCGGCGGCAGCGCGTCGATGGCGTCGATCACGGCCTGGCGGAAGTCGCCGTCGAGCAGCGAGCGCAGTGGGTCGCTCTCCTCGTCCGAGCAGTAGCGGTCGAGGAAGCTGTCGTTGCCGTCGTCGTCGTGGAAATCCTCGTAGTACACCAGCTGGTGGCCGCCGCCGTCGGACAGCATCTCCTGGTAGTCGGCCAGCGACAGCTTGAGCATCTTGGCCACCTCCGACTCGGTCGGCGGATGGCCCAGGCGCTGCTGCAGGGTGCTCATCGCCGTCTCGATCTTGCGCATGTTCTGGCGCATGGAACGCGGCAGCCAGTCGCTGTTGCGCAGTTCATCGAGCATGGCGCCGCGGATGCGCAGCACGGCATAGGTCTCGAACTGGGCGCCATGGGTTTCCTCATAGCGGCTGATGGCGTCGAGCAGGCCGATCATCCCGGCTTGCACCAGATCGTCGACTTCGACGCTGGGCGGCAGTTTCGCCTTCATGTGATGGGCAAGGCGCTTGACCAACGGCATATGCTCCGTCAGCAAAGAATTCTTGTCCGCTTTCCCTTTGACCGTGTACATAGCCTGATGTTTGTATTCTTATTTATAGTTCATTGATAGTTAGCTATGCGCCAAGATCTTCGCCACGCCGCTCCTTCCGCCCCTTCCCGCTCACAATGAACGTGCGACCGAAGGCGAACCGGCCAGCGCGAAGCGCCCCGCCAGTTGGCGGAACGCGACCGACGCGCCGGCCAGCGGAAAGGCGTCGACCACCGCGCGACCCAGGCGCGCGGCGCGCTGCAGGTATTCATCGGCCGGCACCGATCCCATCGAGACCAGGTTCACGGCCAGATAGCGGCTTGCCGCTTGCGCCATATTATCGTATACCACTTTTGCTTCCGATTCGGAAGCCCCGGTGACCAGAATTCCAAACGGGCGGCGGCCCAGTTCCTGGTTCAGGCGCTTGATCATGCTGTAGGCGGCCTTGATCGAGGTGGCGCTGTTCGACACCTGCACCACGATCTCTGAACTGGCCATGACCGGCACCGGGAAAGCCTCGCCGTCGAATTCACCGTCGACGATGACGATGCCGGTCTGCTTGACCAGCACATCGAAAGCCTTGGCCAGGCGGCGCGTTTCGTCCGGACCGCTGCGCATGGCGCCGCGTGTCATCGACGCCACAGCAAAACCCTGGGGCACCTGGTGGATCACCTGATTGAGCGCGCACTCCTGGCGCGCCACATTGAGCAGGCTGGCGCCGCCATCGACGCCGAGGCGCGTGGCCACGCCGTGCGCGCTGGCGCAAGCATCCATGATCAACACGTCGTTGCCGGCGCGGGCCAGCGAGGCGCCCAGGTTGACCAGCATGGCGCCCTTGTCGTCCTGCGGCGTGGCCGACAGGAAGGTGACGATGCGGGGCTTGGGCCCCGCCAGCATGCGGCGCAGTCCCTCCGCCTGGTCGAAATCGAAATTAGCCAAGGTGCACCTCGCGCATGGACTGGTCGTTGGTGGCGTTGGACATCAGCATCGGCAACTCGGCATCGAGGTATTGGGTGTTGACGGCGTCGCGTTTCAATTTGAAAGCCCGGTCGATCAGGTAGGCCGGATCGGCCAGGTGCAGGTCTTCCGGCACGCGCTGGCCGTTCGAAACGTAGAACAGGTTGAGCTTCTGGCGGATGACGACATCGAGCACGTTGCCGATCGCCGCCGCCTCATCGAGTTTGGTCATGATGCAGCCGGCCAGGCCGCTGCCCTGGTAGGCGCGCACCACTTCGTTGAGCGTCTCCTGGGTGGCGGTGGCGTTGAGGCACAGCAGGCGCTTGACGTCGGAGCCGGCGCCCTGCAGCATCGAGACCTGCTCGGTGACCATCTGGTCGCGCTGGCTCACGCCGACGGTGTCGATCAACACGGTGTGCTTGTTGCGCAGTTCCTTGAGGGCGATGCGCAGGTCGGCTTCGTCCTTCACCGAGTGCACCATCACGCCGAGGATCTTGCCGTAGATGCGCAGCTGTTCGTGGGCGCCGATACGATAGGCGTCGGTGGTGATCAGGGCCAGCTTGTCCGGGCCGTGGCGCATCACGCAGCGCGCGGCCAGCTTGGCGGTGCTGGTGGTCTTGCCGACGCCGGTCGGGCCGACCAGCGCGAACACGCCGCCCTGGTCGATCAACGCGTCCTCGTTGGCCATCGCCGACAGGTTGCGGGTCAGGACCGTTTTAATCCAGCGCATGCTGTCGGCGGCGTCGCGGTCGGCCGGCAGTTTTTCGATCAGGTAGCGCGCCAGGCTGGCCGAGAAGCCGGCGGCCAGCATTTCGCGCAGCACGGCGGCCTTCTGCGGTTCGCGCGCTTGCGTGCTGCCCCAGGCGATTTCGGCCAGCTGGGTTTCCATCATGCCGCGCATGGCGCGGATCTCGCCCATCATCACTTGCATCTCGGCCGCGGCGTTCTGTTTGGCGCTGGCGACGGCCGAGGCGACCATCGCGGTGATCTGGTCGACGTCGAGCGACGCGGCACGGGGCTGGGCCGGCGCCGATGGCGCGGCGGCCGCGGCGGCGGTCTTGCTGGCGTATGACGAGGGCGAGGCGACGACGCGGCGCACCGGTTGCGCGGGCATCTCGGCGGCCATGTTTTCAAAGCGTGGTTCCATGCGCTGCTCGACGCGGCCGGGCGGCAGGCCCAGGCCCAGGTCCAGCGACGGCGCCGGCTCGGCCATCGGCGAATGCGGCGCCGGCGACGACAGCGACGCGGCGTCGTCGTTGGCCAGCGCGAGGATTTCGACGCCGCCGTCGGACTGGCGGTTCGACAGAATCACGGCATCCGGGCCGAGCGATTCGCGCACCTTGCGCAGCGCCTCGCGGGAGGTCGGCGCGCTGAATTTTTTGACGTTCATGGCTGGCTCCCCGGGGACTGGGTGGCGCGTGCTTGCGAGGTTAGTGTGGCCATCATCGACTCCTGTAGCTTGAGTAGCGCGCCTTCCGGACGAGACGCTTTTCTACTCGGACAGTGCCATTATTGACGATGCACTTAGGAAACGATCCGCTGAACAAGGGCGGAAAGGGGCCGCATTTCACCCCGGCTGCGGGGATTGCCTATTTATCAGCAAATACCTCGGACAAGCTGTGGGCACCGAGCACGTTTTTGCTCCACGCCGTAAGCTGGTCGACATCGGCCACTGTGAGGATGGCGTTGCTCATCGCGTCGAGCTTACCGAAGCGCTCGGTTAGCAAAATCGTCAGCAATTCAAGCAGCGCTTCTCGGCGCCCTTCTTGCCGTCCTTCTTGCCGTCCTTCTTGCCGTCCTTCTTGCCGCCCTTTTTGCCGTCCTTCTTCGAGTCCCTTCCGCCATCCCAACTCCTCGCCTTTTTTCATGCCGATTTCCATACCGATGCGTTCTATCGAAGACAGATAAGTCATGGCATTCCTCCTTTCCCATTGCACTATGCCCTCATGCAATCGGGCATCCAATTCCTTCGGCAACGACATGATCCAATCGATCACGCGATACAGGTTAATAATACGCTGGCGATCCCAGTTTCGCTGATACAGTTGTTTGGTCAAGCGCCATTTGGCGATGCGTCGTCGGTGCGCGTTGCCCTTGGTTTTCTGCGTAAGCAAATGCGCAACAGTGACCAGCGCGAACGGGTTATCCAGCTCGAGCAATTCGTCCACGCGGTCGGCGTAATCCTGGAGCTTGACGATAGGGAAATCGATGCGCATCTCGCAACCGAACAGCTTGTAAGCGAAGGCGCAGGGGCGCCAGCGGCGGCTGGCATCCGTTAGCAGCGCCAGGCTGGCCACCGGCCGCCGGTAACGGTCGTAGACGCGATAGTTGTAGACGAAAATGCGCTCGGCGAAATCCTTGCCGCGGCGCCCCTGCACTTCCAGATGGACCAATACCCATTGCTCACCACCGGTATGCAAATGAACGCGCACCAGCTTGTCCAGCACGCGTCTGCCGAGCTCGGCATCGCGGGTCAGCGCGGCGAATTCCTGGTCGAGAAAATCGTGCGGCCGCGACCAGTCGATCGCGGCGTGCGCTTGCGGAAAATAGAAGGCCATGAACTCGGGGAAGTGGTGCGTGACCACTTCCTTCCACGGCGTGTCGAAATCGTCGTCCATGCGGCCAGTCTAGGCCGCCCGCATCGACGCGACCGCGACGGGATCAATCCGGCGCGGGGTCTCTCAGGTTGAGATCACTGCTGCCCCACCAACGCCGTCACGCGGATGGTTTTAGTTTCCGGAATCTCCGCATGCGACAGCACCTTCAACTGCGGCAAGGCGCGGCGCAGGAAACGCGACAGCAAGGCCCGCAGCGGCCCCGGCACCAGCAGCACCGGCGTCAGCCCCAGCGCCTCCTGCTGCTGCGCCGCCTGCTGGGCCTGCTGGGCGATGGTGTCGGCCAGGCCCGGCTCGATGCCCGCGCCATCCGGCCCGCTGGCCGCCAGCGCCTGCATCAGCAAGCGTTCCAGGCGGTTATCCAAGGTCATCACCGACAGCTCGGACGCGCCCGGGAACAACTGCTGCACGATGGCCCGGCCCAGCGAGATGCGCACCAGCGCCGTCAAATCGTTCGGGTCCTGCGTGTGCACGGCGTGCTCGGCCAAGGTCTCGATCACCGAGCGCATGTCACGGATGTGCACGCCTTCCATCAGCAGGTTCTGCAGCACCTTCTGCAGGGTCGACAGCGACACCATCTTCGGCACCAGGTCCTCCACCAGCTTGGGCGCCTCCTTGCCCAGGTGGTCGAGCAGCGACTGCACCTCGGCGCGGCCCAGCAACTCGGACGCATGGGTCGTGATCAAATGGTTCAGATGGGTGGCCACGACGGTGCCGGCGTCGACCACCGTATAACCCATGCCCTGCGCCTGGTCGCGCAGGCCGGCGTCGATCCACGTGGCCGGCAGGCCGAAGGCCGGATCGGTGGTCACCAGCCCCTGCAGGGTACCGCTGGCCATGCCGGGATTGATCGCCAGGAACTGGCCGTTGAAGGCCTCGCCCGCGCCGACCTCCACGCCCTTGAGCGTGATGCGGTAGGCCGACGGCTTGAGTTCCAGGTTGTCGCGGATGTGCACCGGCGGCGCCAGGAAACCGACCTCCTGCGCGAACTTCTTGCGGATGCCCTTGATGCGCTTGAGCAGCTCGCCGCCCTGGGTCTTGTCCACCAGCGGAATCAGGCGGTAGCCCACTTCCAGGCCCAATGTATCGACCGGCATGATGTCCTGCCAGCTGGCTTCTTCCTGCTCGGGCGCGGCGGCGGGCGCCGCGGCCTCGGCTGCGGCGGCCTCGGCGGCAGCCCCGCCGCCGGCCTTGGCGCGCTTGCTCATCAGGTAGGCCGAGCCGGCCAGCACGCCGGCCAGCAGCAGGAACACCAGGTTCGGCATGCCCGGAATGATGCCCATGCCGCCGATGATGGCGGCGGTGATGTACAGCACCTGCGGCTTGGCGAACAGCTGGCCCACCATCTGGGTGCCGATGTCCTCGTCGCTGGCCACGCGCGAGACCACGATACCGGCCGCCACCGAGATGATCAGCGACGGGATCTGCGCCACCAGGCCGTCGCCGATGGCCAGCAGGGTGTAGAGCTTGATCGCCTCGCCGAACGCGAGCTCGTGCTGGATCACGCCGACCAGCAGGCCGCCGATCACGTTGATCACCGTGACCAGGATACCGGCGATCGCATCGCCGCGCACATACTTGCTGGCGCCGTCCATCGCGCCGTAGAACTCGGCCTCCTGCGACACTTCGCTGCGGCGCTTGCGCGCGTCGGCCTCGCCGATCAGGCCGGCGTTGAGGTCGGCGTCGATCGCCATCTGCTTGCCCGGCATCGCGTCGAGCGCGAAACGGGCGCCCACTTCGGCGATACGGCCGGCGCCCTTGGTCACGACGGTGAAGTTGATAATGGTCAGGATGATGAACACCACCAGGCCGACCGTGTAGTTACCGCCGATCAGGAAGTGGCCGAAAGCCTCGATCACCTTGCCGGCCGCGTCGGGGCCGGTGTGGCCCTCGGTCAGCACCACGCGGGTCGAGGCCACGTTCAGCGACAGCCGCAACATGGTCGACACCAGCAGGACGGTCGGGAAGGCCATGAAGTCGAGCGGCTTGACCGTGTACAGGCTGGTCAGCAGCACGATCACCGCCAGCGCGATGTTGAAGCTGAAGAAGATGTCGAGCACGAACGCCGGCAGCGGCAGCACCATCATCCCCAGCAGCATGATGATCAGGATAGGCGCGGCCAGGCTCGACTTGTTCTTGCTGTTGGCGATGCCCTGCAACCATGGCGGCAGGTTGATGTTGCTCAGTGCGTTCATGCGGAAACTCCGTTATTCGAATCTGGTTTCTTGCCGTGCTTGGGGATGTAGGCCGGGTTCAGCGGATCGAGCTCGGGCGGCACGTCCAGCGTCTTCGGCACGTCCGGACGGTTGCCGCCGCCCTTGCTGAACAGGCGCAGCTGGAAGACGTAGGCCAGCACCTCGGCCACGGCCGCGTACAGCTGCTCGGGAATCTCGTCGCCGATCTCGGTGTGCTTGTACAGCGCGCGCGCCAGCGCCGGCGCCTCCAGCAAGGTGACCTTGCTGTCCTTGGCGATCTCGCGGATCTTGGCGGCCACCTCGTCGGTGCCCTTGGCCACCACCTTCGGCGCGCCGCGCATGCCGTCGCTGTACTTGAGCGCGACCGCGTAGTGGGTCGGGTTGGTCACCACCACGTCGGCGGTCGGCACGTCGGCCATCATGCGGCGCTTGGCCATCTCGCGCTGCAACTGGCGGATCTTGGCCTTGATTTGCGGGTTGCCGTCGGACTCCTTCGATTCCTGGATCATTTCCTGGCGGGTCATCTTCAGCTTGTTGGCGTAATGCCACATCTGGTAGGGCCCGTCGATGGCGGCGATCAGGCCGAGCGCGCCGACGATGAACAGGAAGCTGCTGCCGAGCATATTGATCAAGTGGACGGTCCCCAGCTTGAGCGGCTCGACCGCCAGGCCGATCACCGCGTCCTTCTGCTTCATCACCACCATATACGCGACCACGCCGACCACCAGCGCCTTGGCGATGGCCTTGAACAGTTCGACCAGCGCGTTCTTGGAGAACATGTTGCCGATGCCGGTGATGGGGTTGAGCTTGCTGAACTTGGGCATGAAGGCCTTGCCGCTGAACAGCCAGCCGCCCACCAGCAGCGGCGAGGCCAGCGCGACGATCATCACGGCCACGCCCAGCGGCAGGCAGGCGATCATCACCCGCACCACGTCGACCAGGATGCGGTTGATCAGCACATCGGGGTCGAAGATTTGCTCCTGGCTCAGGGTCAGCCCGGACACCAGGGCGGAATTGAGTTGTCGTATCAGACCGTCGCCGGTCAGCCACAGGCCGGCGCCGGCGGCCATCAGCACCGTAAACGTGGCCACTTCCCGCGATCGGGGAACGTCGCCTTCCTCGCGCGCCTGCTCGAGGCGCTTCGCTGACGCGGGTTCGGTCTTTTCTGCGTCGCTATCTTCTGACATGGTCGTCTGCCGCGTGGTTCATTTCGATGTTGCCATTATCGAGTGCGGCAGGACAAGACCATCGGTGGAATACGGCGGTATTTCAGTGCTTGCTCACTGATTCCGCACGGCAATTATCAGATTGGCTAGCTTGCTTTCTGGACGAGCTTCTGGTCGATGGCGCCGAACACCGACTTGCCGTCGCGGTCGAGCATCTCGATGCGGATGGTGTCGCCGAAGGCCATGAACGGCGTGACAGGCCCGCCGCCGGCGATCATTTCCAGCGCGCGCTGCTCGGCGATGCAGGAATAGCCGCGCTTGGCGTCCTTGTTGGACACCGTGCCCGAGCCGACGATGGTACCGGCCCGCACATTGCGCGTCGCCGCCAGGTGGGCGATCAGTTTCGGGAAGTTGAACACCATGTCGACGCCGGCGTGCGGCTGGCCGACCAGCTTGCCGTTCCACGTCGAGCGCAGCGGCAAGTGCACCTTGCCGCCCTTCCAGGCGTCGTCGAGCTCGTCCGGCGTGACCGCCACCGGCGAAAAGCTGGTGGCCGGCTTGCTTTGCAAAAAGCCGAAACCCTTGGCCAGTTCCTCCGGAATCAGGTTGCGCAACGACACGTCGTTGGCCAGCATCAGCAGCCGGATACGCTGGTGCGCCTGGTCCGGTGTCGCCCCCATGGGCACATCGTCGGTGATCACGGCCACTTCCGCTTCGAAATCGATGCCCCACTGCTCGTGGAACAGTTCGATGTCGTCGGTCGGACCGAGCAGGTCGTCGCTGCCGCCCTGGTACATCAATGGCTCGTCCCAGAACGAGGCCGGCATCTCGGCACCGCGCGCCTTGCGTACCAGCTCGACATGATTGACGTAGGCCGAGCCGTCGGCCCACTGGAAGGCGCGCGGCAGCGGCGCCATGCAGTTGGCCGGCTCGAACTCGAAGGCGCGGCGGGCGCGTCCCTGGTTCAGATCCTGGTAGATCGCCTCCAGTTGCGGGGCGATGAAGGTCCAGTCGTCGAGCGCGCGCTGCAGGCTGCGCGCCACGCCATCGGCCAGCTGCGCCGTTTTGAGGTCGCGCGAAACGACGGCCAGTTGGCCGTCGCGGGTGCCGTCCTTCAAGGTGGCGAGCTTCATGGCGCCGACGCGGGCGTGGCGGCGGGGGCCGGCGAAGGCGCCAACAGCGCCAGCTGTTCGGCCGTCAGATAGCACCACTCGCCTTCTGCGATGCCGAGCGATTCCAGGGTCAGGCCGCCGATGGCCGAACGGTGCAGCGCGCTGCAATGGTTGCCGGCGGCGGCCAGCATGCGCTTGACCTGATGGTATTTACCCTGCTCGAGCACGATCTCGAGCAGATGCTCGCCGCGGCGGACGCAGGTTTGCGCCGCCAGCGGCGCCGGCTCGTCGTGCAATTGCACGCCGGCCAGCAATTGCGCCACCAGTTCGTCGCTGACCGGGTCTTGTGTGGTGGCTTGGTAAATCTTGGGAACATGCCGCTTCGGCGACGATTGTGCATGGATAAACGGGCCATCGTCGGACATCAGCAACATGCCGGTGGTGTCGTGGTCGAGCCTGCCGACCGGCTGCACGTCGCGCCAGGTGAATTGCTCGGGCAGCAAGGTCAGCACGCCGGGGTGGTGGCTGGGCTTGCGCGAACACTCGAAATTGGCCGGCTTATGCAGGGCGATGTATAAATGCTCGCGGTATACCCACTCTTCATCGAAGATGGTCAACACCAGGCCATCGGTCTCGATGCTGGCTTTATAGTTGTCGTGCACGACGCCGTTGATGCTCACTTCGCCATCCTCGATGAGGGAGCGGCAGTACTTGCGGGTGCCATAACCCTGCGATTGCAGGATGCGGTCCAGGGATAGTTTACTCATGGGCCGGATTTTACAGGATGCGCCAGATAGCGGGAAGGTAGCGTCCGCGCCACAGTGCAATGTCCAGGACACTCCATTTATTGATCCACATCAAGTGCTTCGGAGATTGAATCGGTAGACTCAAAACCTCATTAGGAATCCGCCTAGTGGACTAGGAAATACTCAGCAGGACGACAACATGACTACCGTACGCAACGTCAACCCGGCGGCACAGGAGCAGGCCGCCATGCACCGAACCGAACTGCTGCTGGCGCGCTGCCGCAACTGTACCCTTCCCCGCGCACTGGCGGCAGGCCCCCTGTCCCGCTGGCATGAGCAGCGCCAGGCCCATTTTCTCGCCTGGCTCGAAGCCGGCGGCTTCGCGCAATCCGATCCGGAGCGCCATCAGCCGGAGCGGGAGCGGGCCGCACACGCGCTGCGCGACGGCGGCCCGGCGGCGGATCCGCACGCCGACGCCGACCCGGCGATGCTGCGCCCAATAGAAAACAGCGGCATTGCGCCGCTGTTTTCAGTCCCATGAAGGGACTCTGACGAGGAATCGAAATTCTCTCAAATCCGCATCCATGATGCGGTTTAAGTAGTTCAATCACACTGTATCAAGATCTGCTGACAACGAGATAAACTGTTTATATCGGCCTCCCTTGGAAAGAACTACCCCCTTACTATAGTCCACCAAGGTGGATATGCAAGCCGAAATAAGACCGGATTGTTAATGTTTATCGCCTCGCCAGAAATACGTCCATGGCGGCTAACGCGTCAACGCAGGCTGGGCTTGACCGTCTCCACCGCCGACTTCATGGCGCCGGCGCCCATCGCCGCGCCGAATTTCTTCAGCACGCGCTCGGGCAGGCCTTCATGCTGGGTATAGTCGACGATGTCTTCGGCGCGGATGACGTCGCGCGCGACGCTGTCGACCGTGCCCAGGGCGTCGGCCAGGCCCATGTCGATCGACTTGGCGCCGGTCCAGAACAGGCCCGAAAACATTTCCGGGCTTTCCTTGAGCCGCTTGCCGCGGCCGTTGCGCACCACCTGGATGAACTGCTGGTGGATCTCGTCGAGCATCGCCTGCGCATATTGCCGATGCTTGTCCGTCAGCGGCGTGAACGGGTCCATGAAACCCTTGTTCTCGCCGGCCGTCAGCAGGCGACGCTCGACGCCGACCTTGTCCATGAAGCCGGTGAAGCCGAAACCGTCCATCAGCACGCCGATGGAGCCGACGATGCTAGCCTTGTTAACATAGATGCGGTCGGCGCCGGCGGCGATGTAATAGCAGCCGGACGCGCAGATCTCATCGACCACCACGTACAGCGGCTTGCCAGGATAGCCCTTGCGCAAGCGGTTCATCTCGTCGACGATCATGCCGGCCTGGACCGGACTGCCGCCCGGGCTGTTGATATGCATGACGATGGCGACCGAACCGGAATCGGAAAACGCCTTGTTCAGCGCCGGGATCACCACCGAGGCGGCGCCGCTGCCTTCTGATTCGATGGCGCCGTCGATTTCGATCAGCGCCGTGTGACGCCCCAGCGTCTCCTCGGAACCGGTCCAGTTGAAATCGAAGTAGGTGCTCAGCGCGACGATGATCACCAACAAGGTCGCGAACTTGAAAAAGATCCCCCAGCGGCGCGACGACTTTTGTTCTTTCAACGTGGCGAACACCAATTTTTCCAGCACCTCGCGTTCCCAATTGGACGCGGGCACGCTAGGGGTGACCGGCTGCGCCGGCGTCGGGGGGATGTTTTGGCTGTTGATGTTATCGCTCATGGATTACTTTGGTTGGAGGTTTTCAGGCGTTTTGGGGACAAATGGGCGTACATAGTCGTCGGGTTGCCAGAAGATCCGCTCGTCGTGTTCGACCACGCCAATCGGCCGCAGGCGTCCGCCCCGGCAGGGGCCGCCGGCGCACAAGCCGCTTTCCGGCACATAGATCGCGCCATGGGTGGAACACATCAGATACAAGCCGCTGGACTCGAAAAACTCGCCTTCCGCCCAATCGAGTTCGATCGGCACGTGGGCGCAGCGGTTGAGGTAGGCGTACGGCTTGCCGCCGTAGCGGACCACGAAGCCGGTACCGTCGGCGCCGCCGGCGGTGACGGCGAAACGCACGCCCTTGCCGCCCTCCAGCACTGCGTCCGACGCGCAAACCAGTATTTCTTCGTTCATCAAGCGTGCTCGCTCAACCATTGATGCAATTCGGCCACGGTCGCCGCAGAATACAGCGGATTACAGGCAGCCAACTGCTCGACCGGGTGGGCGCCATATTGCACCGCGATCCCGGACGCGCCGGCGTTATTTGCCATCAGCAAGTCGTGCGATGTGTCACCGATCATCACGGTGCGGCGCATATCCTGGCCCAACTCCCGCGTCAGCTCCTGCAGCATGGCCGGGTGCGGCTTGGAGAACGTTTCGTCGGCACAACGGGTGGCATCGAACATCGACAACAGCTTAACGTCGTTCATCGCACGGTTCAAGCCGACCCGGCTTTTACCGGTGGCCACGGCCAGGAAATAGCCGCTCTGCGACAGGTCCACCAGCATATCCTGCACGCCGGGGAACAGCACCAACTCGTGGTCGCGCGACAGGAAATGGTAGCGGTAGCGCTCCACCATGCGCGGATAGTACGACGGGTCGATCTCCGGCAGCACCGCCTGCATCGCCTCGTGCAGGCCGAGGCCAATGACATGGGCGGCCACATCATCGCGCGGGATCGGCAGGGACAGGTCCCGCGCCGCCGCCTGGATACACTTCACGATCGTTGAGGTGGAATCCATCAAGGTTCCATCCCAATCGAAGACGATCAGGTCAAATTGCTTTCTTGCCATGTTTTCCGGCCGCTGGACGCGGCCGGCTCCTTAGAATATTTGCGATTAGTTAAGAGGTTTTCCCAAGCTTACCAAGAATCGTTCACATTCGGCGGCCAACGGCGCGTTCAACGTCATGATTTTTCCGGAATCAGGGTGGGTGAACGTAATTTGATGGGCGTGAAGGAACATCCGCTTGAGCGCGCCACGCGTGGCGTCGGCCTTCAGCAGAACCCGGTTCAAGGCGAAATCGCCGTATTTGTCGTCACCAAGGATGGCGAAGCCGGACGATGATAGATGAACACGGATCTGGTGCGTGCGTCCCGTCTTCAGCTCGGCCTCCAGCAGCGCGAAATCCTTGAATTTCTTCAGCAGCGAAAACACCGTGTGCGACGGCAGGCCGTCGGCCTGCACCGCCACGCGGCGCTCGCCGTCGGCCGTGGTGTACTTGTGCAGCGGCAGCTTGACGTGCTGACGCGCGTTTTTCCAGTCGCCGGCCACCATCGTCAAATAGCGTTTGTCGGTATGGCCGTCGCGCATCTGCTCGTGCAGGTTGGTCAGCGCCGAACGTTTCTTGGCCAACAACAGCAACCCGGACGTGTCGCGGTCGAGCCGGTGCACCAGCTCGAGGAACTTGGCGTCCGGACGCGAGGCGCGCAGCTGTTCGATGACGCCGAACGACACGCCCGAGCCGCCGTGGACGGCCACGCCGGCCGGCTTGTCGATGACTAATAAGTGGCTGTCTTCGAAAATCACCTTGAATTCGGCCGCCGGGACGTGCGTGGTGTCGGCTTTTTCCGCGATGCGCACCGGCGGAATGCGCACCACGTCGCCCTGCACCAGGCGGTACAACTGGTCGATACGGCCCTTGTTGACGCGCACTTCGCCCGAGCGCAGGATGCGGTAAACGTGGCTTTTCGGCACTCCTTTGCAAATACGCAACAAGTAGTTGTCGATGCGTTGACCGGCTTCTTCTTCAGTGATGGTGACGAATTGTGCTTGCAGCGGCAGCGGTGTTGAAGGGGGAACAACATCATTTTGCATCTTCATTTGCTCTGTCTTCCCAGAAATCTCTCTAAGTCCTTCATTTTGAATATATAATTGTTTCGCTGCGGTTCGAACTGCGGCAAGTGTAAGAATAAAAGCACATTTTACACAGGGGCGTCTCCACTGGCCTCGCCAAATTGCAAATTCAGAGGAAAATATGTATACGCACCAGCCATGCGGGAATCAAGGTTGCACCGTTGTTGTAATCGGATGCCGGCATGGATGCAGAATTAAAATGATTGGATTGTAAGGATAAAGTCCGGCCAGCCTGGCTTCGAGCCAGGCTGGCCGGTTGATGAAGTTGATAACGCTTGCCGTTTTCGCCAGACCCCATGCTTTGCTGCAAGCGACGGAAGGCTAAAACCAGCCTGGTTACATTGCAACTTCGCGAAGTTGTAAATATCGAAGTTGTAATACTTGTAGTACGTAAGCCTGGTCAGGATTTGGCTTTCAACGACGCTGCTCACCGCCTGCATTTCTCTGCCTCCCTTACGGGCCGCATGGAAGAGTTGCAGGTGATGCGAGCACTCGGCATGTCGATCGACCTCATGCGCCCAGTTGCGGCCGTGACGCCTCCGCGTCGCTGCGCCGCACAGGATGGGCATACCCACCGCAATCGTCTTAATTCTCGCGTATATCCCTGTACCTCGCCGTTCCGCTTCAGGGCGAACGGCATAGAGATGGCCCACGGGTCGCGGAGTTAATAAAAATGAAACGCATGTTGTTTAATGCTACGCAGCAAGAAGAGCTGCGCGTAGCGATTGTCGACGGTCAGAAACTGATCGATATCGACATCGAAACCGCCGGACGCGAACAGCGCAAGTCCAACATCTACAAAGGCGTGATCACCCGCATCGAGCCGTCGCTGGAAGCGTGCTTCGTCAGTTACGGCGAAGATCGCCACGGTTTCCTCCCTTTCAAAGAAGTAGCCCGCACTTATTTCCGCGAAGGTGTCGACGTCCGTACCGCCTCCGTCAAGGAAGCGCTGCGCGAAGGCCAGGAAATCATGGTCCAAGTCGAAAAGGAAGAGCGCGGCAACAAAGGCGCCGCCCTGACCTCCTTCGTCTCGCTGGCCGGCCGCTATCTGGTCTTGATGCCGAACAACCCGCGCGGTGGTGGTGTGTCCCGCCGTGTCGAAGGTGAAGAGCGCCAGGAATTGCGCGAAACCATGGACAAGCTGGACTTGCCGCCAGGCATGTCGGTCATCGCCCGCACCGCCGGCATCGGCCGCAACGTCGACGAGCTGCAGTGGGACTTGAATTACCTGATGCAACTGTGGCGCGCGATCGAAGGCGCCGGCAAGTCGGCCTCCGGCGCGTTCCTGATCTACCAGGAATCGTCGCTGGTGATCCGCGCCATCCGCGACTACTTCCAGCCCGATATCGGCGAGATCCTGATCGATACCGACGATATCTACGAACAAGCGCACCAGTTCATGAGCCACGTGATGCCCGACATGGTGCACCGCGTGAAGCGTTACAGCGACGACGTGCCGCTGTTCTCGCGTTTCCAGATCGAACACCAGATTGAAACGGCGTACTCGCGCACCGTGCCGCTGCCGTCGGGCGGCGCCATCGTCATCGACCACACCGAGGCGCTGGTCTCGGTCGACGTCAACTCGGCCCGCGCCACACGCGGCTCGGACATCGAGACGACCGCCTTCAACACCAACTGCGAAGCGGCCGAGGAAGTGGCCCGCCAGCTGCGCCTGCGCGACCTGGGCGGCCTGATCGTGATCGACTTCATCGACATGGAAGTGGCCAAGAACCAACGCGAAGTGGAACAGCGTTTGAAAGACGCGCTGCACCACGACCGCGCACGCGTTCAAATGGGCAAGATTTCCCGCTTCGGCCTGATGGAACTGTCGCGTCAGCGCCTGCGCCCGTCGCTGTCGGAAGGCTCGCACGTGACGTGCCCGCGCTGCTCCGGCACCGGCCACATCCGCGACACCGAATCGTCGGCCCTGCAAGTGCTGCGCATCATCCAGGAAGAGGCGATGAAGGAAAACTCGGCCACCATCCACGTGCAGGTGCCCGTGGACGTCGCCGCCTTCCTGCTGAACGAAAAGCGCGGCGAAGTGCTGAAGATCGAAAACCGCCACCGCATCGCCGTGATCCTGATCCCGAACAAGCATCTGGACACGCCGCACTACAAGCTCGAGCGCATCAAGCACGACGATCCGCGTCTGGAAGACAGCCAGGCCAGCTACACCCTGGCCGAGACCGCCGAAACCGACATGGCCTACAGCAAGCGCCAGAAGGAAGAAGCCAAGCCGCGCCAGGAAGCCATGGTCAAGACCATCACCCCTGACCAGCCGGCCCCGCTGGTCGAGCGCAAGCCGGCCGAAACCGTCATCACGCCGGCGCCGGCCCCCGTGCCGGCTCCGGCCGAGCAAGGCTTCTTCGCCAAGCTGTTCAGCTTCCTGAGCCCGAAACCGGCCCCGGTCGCGCAGCCGCAACAACCAACCATCGTCGTCAAGGCGCCGTCGCCGGACCGTGGCGACCGCAACGCCCGCGGCCCGCGCGGCCGCAGCCGTAACGGCAAGGGCACCCGTGGCGAGCGCGAGGAGCGCGAACCGGGCGCGGCCCGTCCGGCAGCGGACGAAGCCAAACCGGTCGACGCCACCGGCCGCCCTGCCCGTCCGCCACGTCCGCCGCGCGAACCGCGCGAGCCGCGTGAAGCCATCGGCGCCGCCGAAGGCCAGGCGCCGCGCGAGCGCGCCGAGCGTCCTGAACGCGGCGAGCGTCCGGAACGTGCAGAGCGCGCCCCGCGTCCGCCACGCGAACCGCGCGCCGACAAGGCCCCGGTCGAAGCCAAAGTGGAAGAGCTGGCATTGAACGCGGGTCTGGCATCGTCCGGCCCGCTGACCGGTGTCGACGCCGCCACCAGCATCCTCAAGACCGCGCCGAACGCCGGTCCCGAGGGCGATGAGAACGAAGTGACGGCCGACGGCGAAGAACCGCGCCGCCGCCGCCGTCGTGGCGGTCGCAACCGCAATCGCCGCGACCGCGAAGGCGGCGAGGGCGTCGAAGGTGTTGACGGCCAAGAAACCGAAGTAGCTGGCGAGCACGGCGAGCACAAAGCGCCGAGCTTCAACGTCGCTCCGGTTGCCGAGGCGGCTGCCGTGGCAACGATCGCCGACGCCGCCCCGGCGCCGGTCGAAGCGTCCGTTACCGCCGAGCCGGTTGCCGCGAAAGTTGCAGCGGCCGAACCGGCGCCGGTGGTTGAGGCGGCTGCTGCTCCTGCGCCAGTCCCCGCTCCTGCTCCAGTGATCGAAACGGCACCAGTGGCCGAGCCGGCCGCGGCCTCGCTCGACGGCACCGTGGTCATGCAAGCCCAAGCGCCTGTCGAAGCGGCGACGCCGGTTCAAACCGAGGACGCCTTCGCGGCCCCGGCCGCCGAGCCAACGCTGGTCCCGGCAGTGGTTGCCGAAGCCGCCGCGCCAGTGGCAGCCGAGGTCGCCCCGGTTGAAGCCAAGGTCGAAGCTCCGGTTGAAGCGCCGGTTGTCGAGGCACCAGTCGTTGCCGAGCCAGTCGCCGCCGCGCCCGCACCCGTGCCCGCCCCGGCACCGGTGGCAGCGCCGGCCCCTGCGCCAGCCCCGGTAGCCGCCGCGCCAGCCGCGCCGATCGACCTGCAAGCAGTGCTCGGCTCCGCCGGCCTGACCCTGGCAGCCACCGATCCGGCCAAGCTGCGCGCTGCACAGGAAGCCGCCGCCAAGGTCGCGGCCCCGGTGCGCGTTCCACGCGAACGCAAGCCACTGCCACCGCAAGCTGACGAACCGCTGGTTCAAGTCGACACCCGCCGCTAACCCGGTCAGGTAGCGAACAAAAAAGGGAAGCCGCGCGCTTCCCTTTTTTCATCCGGGGTCAGGTCCACCATTTCTACACGGCCCCGGCTGTGCAGGCGGAATAAGCACCACCCGGCGGCCGATACGGTCCAGCCCGTGTAGCATTGGTGGACCTGACCCCGGAGTTGTTTGATATGGCCGCTAAACCCGGTCGGCGCCATCGTGCTATCGTAGCTCCTTCGGTGGTAAGCGAATTTCCTTAACAGCAATATTGTAGAGTCATGGCAGAAAAAATCATCATGATGGCCGCGCAGCGCCGCGACGCGCCCGCCATTCCCGCGATCCTGGAAGCGCCAACCGGCCTGCTGAGCGATCAGTTGGCCCGGCCGCTGCACGACCTGCGCATCTCCGTGACCGACCGTTGCAACTTCCGCTGCGTCTATTGCATGCCGAAGGCGGTGTTCGACAACGATTACCAGTACCTGCCGCACACCTCCCTGCTGTCGTTCGAGGAGATCACGCGGCTGGCCAAAACGTTCATCGCCCACGGCGTCGAGAAGATCCGCCTGACCGGCGGCGAGCCGCTGCTGCGCAAAAACCTCGAGCGCCTGATCGGCATGCTCGCCGAACTCAAGACCATCCACGGCAAGCCGCTCGACCTTACGCTCACCACCAACGCCTCGCTGTTGGCGCGCAAGGCGCAGTCGCTCAAGGACGCCGGCCTGCAACGCGTGACCGTCTCGCTCGACGCGCTCGACAACGCCACCTTCCA
This sequence comes from Burkholderia sp. LMU1-1-1.1, assembly GCF_040675865.1. Lineage (NCBI taxonomy): Bacteria > Pseudomonadati > Pseudomonadota > Betaproteobacteria > Burkholderiales > Burkholderiaceae > Burkholderia > Burkholderia sp. LMU1-1-1.1. The sequence goes on from NZ_JBEGHG010000011.1 coordinate 49,229, forward strand.
GCGCATGAACGATGTCGACTTCGCGGTCGACGACGTGCTCAAGGGCATAGACATGGCGCACCAGGTGGGGCTGGGACCGATCAAGATCAACATGGTGGTCAAGGGCGGCATGAACGACGACCAGATCCTGCCGATGGCGCGCCACTTCCGGAACACGCCCTACATCCTGCGCTTCATCGAATACATGGATGTCGGCGCCTCCAACGGCTGGAAGATGGACGAGGTGATTCCGTCGGCCGAGGTGGTGCGCCGCATCCAGGCCGAGATGGCGCTCGAGCCGGTCGCCGCCAACTACGCCGGCGAAACGGCCGCGCGCTGGCGCTACAGCGACGGCGGCGGCGAAATCGGCCTGATCTCCAGCGTCACGCAGGCATTCTGCGCGGACTGCTCGCGCGCGCGCCTGTCGACCGAGGGCAAGCTCTACACCTGCCTGTTCGCCACCAGCGGCCACGATCTGCGCGCGCTGCTGCGCGAGGGCCGCAGCGACGAGGAAATCAGCACCGTGCTGGCGCACCTGTGGCGCGCGCGCGGCGACCGCTATTCCGAACTGCGCACCAACAATACCGACGGCCTGCCACGCAGCGCCAACAAGGTCGAAATGTCTTACATCGGAGGATAGGGTCTGTGAAGAGCAAGATCACCGGGCTGATACTGGCGGGGGGGCGCGGCACCCGCATGGGCCGCGTCGACAAGGGCTTGCAACCGTTCCGCGGCACGACCATGATCGCCCATGTGCTGCAACGCCTGGCGCCACAGGTCGACACCGTCGCCATCAACGCCAACCGCAATTTGCCGCAGTACCAGGCCGCCGCCGGCGCAGACACCGTCGTCATGCCCGATCGGATGAGCGGCTTCGAAGGCCCGCTGGCCGGCCTGCAAGCGGGCTTGCATTACTGCGCCACCGAGCTGCTGCTGACGACGCCTTGCGACTCGCCCTTCCTGCCGGCCGACCTGGCCGCGCGCCTGTACGCCGCGCTGGAAAGCGAAGACGCCGACCTGGCCGTCGCCGTGACCATGGAAACGGACGAGCAGGAAGGCGGCGCCCCCTATCGCCAGCCGCATCCCGTATTCAGCCTGCTCAAGGCCAGCCTGCTGCCGCAATTGGAGGCCTACCTCGCCACCGGCGCGCGCCGCGTGGAGGGCTGGCACAAGTCGCTGCGCGTGGCCGAGGTGATGTTCGACGACGCCTCCGCTTTCCGCAATATCAATACGCTGGAAGAGCTGAAGCGGCACGAGCCCGAACCAGCCACGCCCGCCGCGACGCCCGCCCCCGCCGCCTTCAATGCGGGCATGGCTGGCGACCCGGACGCCCTGCCCGTCGACGAGGCGCGGCGCCTGATCGCGCAGCGCATAACCCCGGTGGCGGCGGCCGAAAAAGTCGCTTTATGCGCCGCGCTGGACCGCGTTCTAGCGGAAGACATCATCTCGCCGATCAACGTCCCCGCCTACGACAACTCGGCGATGGACGGCTACGCGCTGCGCGGCGCCGACTTGCCGCTCGACGCGGGTTCGGGACCGGTCACCCTGAGGGTCATCGGCGCCGCCTACGCCGGCCGCCCGTTCGAGCAAACGGCGGCCGCCGGCGAATGCGTCCGCATCATGACCGGCGCCGCCATGCCGCCCGGTTGCGACAGCGTGCTGCCGCAGGAACTGGCGGCCGCGATCGGCGAATCGAGTATCACCATCACGCACGGCACGATCCGCCCCGGCGCCAATCGCCGCTTCGCGGGCGAGGACTTGAAAGCCGGCGGCGTCGCGCTGGCGCAGGGTAAAATCCTGCGGCCCGCCGACCTGGGTCTGGTGGCCTCGCTCGGCATCGCCGAGGTGACGGTGCGGCGCCGCCTGCGCGTGGCGTTCTTCTCCACCGGCGACGAACTTCGCTCACTGGGCGACCCGCTCGATACCGGCTGTGTCTACGACAGCAACCGCTACACCTTGTTCGGGATGCTGACGCGCCTGGGCTGCGAGGTTGTCGATTTGGGCATCGTGCGCGACGATCCGGCGGCGCTGCAAGCGGCGCTGCGCGCGGCGTGCAGGGATGCGGACGCCATCATCACCTCCGGTGGCGTGTCCGAGGGCGCGGCCGATTACACGCGCGACATCATGGCGCTGCTCGGCGACGTCGCCTTCTGGAAGCTGGCGATGCGGCCGGGCCGTCCGCTCGCCTTCGGCGAGGTGCGGACGGACGACGGCGCCGCGTGGCTGTTCGGATTGCCGGGCAATCCGGTGGCGGTGATGGTGTCGTTTTATATGTTCGCGCGTCCCGCGCTGCTGCGCATGATGGGCGTGGGCGAGACGCAGGCGGCGCCGCAAACGATGCGGGCGCGGACCACGGAGGCGATCCGCAAGCGTCCCGGCCGCACCGAATATCAGCGCGGTATCGTGACGACCGGCGCCGATGGCGAGGCCCGGGTGCGGCTCACCGGGGCGCAGGGTTCGGGCATACTTAGTTCCATGACGGAGGCGAATTGCATTGTCGTGTTGGGGCATGAGCAGACCAACGTCGCCGTAGGTGACACGGTCGACATCATTCTGTTCGATGGTTTGATTTAACGCCGATAGCCCCAGCAGGCCATCACGCGTGGGCATCCCCTGTATCGTCGTCCTGCCGCAACCGCAACAATGCCTCCGCCGAGTTGGCGAACAACGCCGCGTCCCTCTCGATGCGGCGGAACGCCCGTCCCAAGCTTGCGCGCATGAAGGTGCTGTGCGCGTAGCGCGTGACCTTGCTGTAATAGCGCTCCGCCAGCTGGTTGACCGCTTCCACATACTGGTCCATCAAGTCAGGCGCGATCGAGAAATTGTCGTAGTTGATCACCGCCGGCACCTTGCGTCCCAACGGCGCCAGGCGCTCCGCCACCATCCCGCAAATGCGCTCGATGGTCGCCGCGTCGCTCACCTCGAAACCTTCGAAGTTCACAAAGAACAGCTCCTGCTGCGCGTCGTACACCAGCCGCCGCTCCAGCGGCTGCGCGAGGAAGTCGACCCGCCAGTTCATCGGCAACGGCCCGAAAATCCGCGCGTCCATCAACTTCAGCTCCGCGCTGATCGAAGGCTTGAAATCCATCTGCGCCAGGATATCGCGCTCCAGGTCGACGCCGGGCGCGATCTCGATCAGCTCCAGCCCCGACATACCGCCCTCCATCACCAGCTTGAACACGCAACGCTCGGTGACGAACAAGGCTTCCTGGCCGCGCCGCGCGGCATACTCGCCGCTGTAGGTGCGGTGCTCCACTTCGTCGATGAATTTGCGCGTGCGCCCCTTGTCGGCGGTGAAGGTACCGACAAACACCACCTTGCGCGCGTTCTGGCTGATATTGATGAAACCTCCGGCGCCGGCCAGCTTGCTGCCGAATTTGCTGACGTTCAGGTTGCCGTGACGGTCGGCCTGCGCCAAGCCGAGGAAAGCCACATCGAGCCCGCCGCCGTCGTAGAAATCGAACTGGTAGGGCTGGTCGATGACGGCGTCCGCGTTGGTGGCCGCGCCGAAATTCAAGCCGCCGGCGGGCAGGCCTCCGATGACGCCCGGTTCCGCCGTCAAGGTCACCAGGTCGAGCAGCTTCTCCTCCGCCGCGACATTGGCCACGCCCTCCGGCATGCCGATGCCGAGATTGACGACGTTGTTCGGCCGCAGTTCCATCAGGGCGCGGCGCGCGATGATTTTTCGCTCCGACAGCGGCATCGGCGCCATCGCCGACAAGGCCACGCGCAGTTCGCCGGCGAAGGCCGGGTTGTAAGGCTCGGCGAACGTCTGCATGTGATACTCGGGCTTTTCCGCCACCACCACGCAGTCGACCAGGATGCCCGGTATCTTGACCTGGCGCGGATTGAGCGTGCCGCGCTCGGCGATCCGCTCGACCTGCACGATGACGATGCCGCCGGAATTGTGCGCCGCCATCGCGATCGCCAGCGCTTCCAGCGTCAGCGCCTCGCGCTCCATGGTGACGTTGCCGTTGGCGTCGGCCGTCGTGCCGCGGATGATCCCCACGTGCAACGGCTGCGCCTTGTAGAACAGGTACTCATTGCCGCCCATGGTCGCCACCTCCACCAGCTCCTCGGTGGTGCGGTCGTTGATCTTGCCGCCGCCGTGGCGCGGATCGACAAACGTGCCGAGGCCGACGTGCGTCAGCAATCCCGGCTTGCCGGCGGCGGTGTCGCGAAACAGCTGGCTGATGACGCCTTGCGGCAGGTTGTACGCTTCGATCTTGCCGCCGATGGCCAGTTGCTGCAGCTTGGGCACCAGGCTCCAGTGGCCGCCGACCACCCGTTTGAGCATGCCCTCGTGCGCCAGGTGATTGAGGCCGCGATCCTTGCCGTCGCCCTGGCCGGCCGCGTAGACCAGGGTCAGGTCGCGCGGGTGGCCGCCGCCATCGGACGCCGGCGCCAGGAAGCGCCGCTCCAGCGCCACCGCGATATTCTCGGCGAAGCCGACGCCGACAAACCCGCCGGTGGCGATGGTGTCGCCGTCGCGTATCAGGCCGACCGCGTCGGCCGCGCTGACGATCTTGTTGCGCTGGACGGCCGGCATGCCGACGGTGGAAAAATCAAGGCTACGTCCTGGCATGATCGCCTCCGTTTTTTAGTCCGTTTCAGGATCGGTTTTATCTAATTCGGGGCCCAGCAGCAACTGCGCCGCCTCGCTCGGCAGCGCCTCCACCGTCTTGAGCTTGCGCGCCATCTGGCGGCTACGGGTTTCGGCCGATTCGATGTTCTTGGCGGCGCGCTCCAGGGTCAACTTGGTCGCGGCCAGCACATCGCCGAACTTGGCGAACTCCGTCTTCACCGCGCCCAGCACCTGCCACACTTCCGACGAGCGCTTCTCCAGCGCCAGCGTGCGGAAGCCCATCTGCAGGCTGTTGAGCAGCGCCGACAAGGTCGACGGCCCGGCGATGCTGATGCGGTGGATACGCTGCAGTTCATCGGCCAGCCCCGGACGGCGCATCACTTCCGCGTACAGCCCCTCGGTCGGCAGGAACAGGATGGCGAAGTCGGTGGTGTGCGGCGGCGACACGTATTTTTCCGAGATCGTCTTGGCCTCGCCGCGCACCGCCCGCTCCAGCTCGCGCCCGGCCAGCGCCACACCCTCGGCGTCCGCGCGGTCGGCGGCGTCCAGCAGGCGTTCGTACTGCTCCTTGGGGAACTTGGCGTCGATCGGCATCCACACCGGCGCCCCGCCCTCCACCTGGCCCGGCAGCTTGAGCGCGAATTCGACGCGCGCGCCGCTGCCGGCGATGGTCTCGACGTTCTTCGCGTACTGCTCCGGCGTGAGCACCTGCTCGAGCAGCATCTCCAGCTGCACCTCGCCCCATGTGCCGCGCGTTTTGACGTTGGTCAGCACCCGCTTCAAATCGCCGACGCCCAGCGCCAGCTGCTGCATCTCGCCCAAGCCCTGGTGGACCCGTTCGAGCCGCTCCGACACCTGCTGGAACGAGGCGGTCAGGCGCGTCTCCAGCGTCGCGTGCAGCTTCTCGTCGACGGTCTTGCGCATTTCTTCGAGACGGGCGCCGTTGTCGGCCTGCAGATCCTTGATCTTGGCCTCCAAGGTCGCGCGCACCTCCTGCATGCGCGCCGCGTTCGACTCGGTCAGCCGGGCCAGCGCCTGGTTCATGCTGTCGGCGAACTGCTTCAGGCCCCGGCTCTGCTCCTCGCGCCCGACCAGGCCTTGCGCCTGCAGCTGGCGGCGCATGTCCTCGAACTGCTGCACTGTGGCCGCGTGCGTGGTTTGGGCGGTCGTTTGCAACTGCATCCGCACCTCGCGCTCGACCCGCTCGATACGCTCGGCCAGGCCGGCGTCGGCCTGGGCGCCGCCGGCGCGCCCGCGCAGCAGCGCCACGACCTGCAGCACCAACACCATCGCCAGCGCCGCCAGCAGGACAAAAAATTCGGTCTGGGTCATGGCGTCAATCCGGCTTGTTGCGCATCCAGTCGGCGGTCTGGTAGAACGACTCCATCAGCCGCACCCGCAGCGCCTCGTCGATGCCGACGTCCTCCATCGCCCACGCCATCGCGCGCAGCCACTGGTCGCGCTCCTGGGTGCCGATGGCGAACGGCATATGCCGCATCCGCAGGCGCGGATGGCCGTGCGCTTCGATGTACAGGTCCGGCCCGCCCATCCAGCCGCTGAGGAACATGAACAGGCGCTCGCGCGCGTTGTCCAGGGTCGGCGGATGGGCCGCGCGCAGCAGCGCGAACTCGGGCTCGAGTTCCATCAGATCATAAAATCGGTCGACCATGTCGCGCACGCGCGATTCGCCGCCGATTACTTCGTAGAGGGTTTGTGGTTCAGTCATAGCCGTCATGATAACGCACCATAGCGTACGTTGCCGCACCGCGCCGCCCGTGCGGAGACGCGGACCGGCGTGCCCTACACCAGCGCCAGCCGGTTAAGGCGCCGCGTCGACGACCAGCTCTCCAGATCGACCTGCGAGCGGATATCCTCGCACGCCTGGACGATGCGCGCCAGCTGCGAACCGTCCAAACCCGAATTGAGCGTCAACCGCACCAGCGAGCGGTTCTTGGCCGTCGCAGGCGCGCAGAACATGGCGCCGTAGATGCCGTGCGTCTCCAGCAACTTGCGCAGCGCCAGCGTCTTCGGCTCGGGCCCCGGCTCCAGCGCGATGATCTGCTCGCTGCCCTCGCCGACGTTGTAGCCGAGCGCGCCCAAATCCTCGCGCAACTCCAGCGAGATCGCGTGCAGCGCGGCGCGGCGGTCGTCGGCCGCCGCCACAAAATCGATGGCGGCGTCGAACCACGCCAGCTCGTGGCCCAGCAGGCAGGAGCTGAAAATGGCCGGTCGCGATTCGGACAGGAAGTACCCTTTGAACTTGCTCGAACAGGTGATGAAGCCGGCGCGCCCGGCGAACGCCTTGGCCAGCGACGCCGTGCGGAAATGGACGCGTCCGCTCAGCCCCTGCGCCGCCACCAGCCCGGCGCCGCGCGGACCGTGCGTGCCCAGCGAATGCGATTCGTCGACGATCAGCAGGCAGCCGTGCGCTTCCGCGATCTCCACCAGCTCCCGCAGCGGCGCCAGGCTGCCGTTGGTGCTGTAGAGCGCATCGACGGCGATCAACCCGCGTCCATGGCGCGCGAGCTGCTTGCGCAGATGCTGCATGTCATTGTGCAGGAAGGACACCGGCGTCGCCCCGGCCGACTGCACGCCCTCCCACAGCGACGCATGGGCCTGCATGTCCAGGTACACCGGAATGCCTGGCGCGGCCAGGGTCTGCACCAGGCCGACATTGGCGGCCCAGCCCGATTGGGCCAGGATGCCGTCCTGCGCCCCCATCAGCGTGGCGAACTTGCGCTCCAGCCGATGCTGGGCGCTGCCCTCCTGCAAATACACGGCCGACATCAGCATTTCCCCCTGGCTGTCGCGCAGCGCGGCGATCTGCGCGCGCACCAGCGCCGGCTCGCCGCCCAGGCACAGGTAGTCGTTGCCGGCCAAAAAGACGGCGCCGCGCGGCGTCGGCTGCCAGGCATGCGGATGCTCGCCGCCCAGCAACTGCGCGATGCGGGTGACGTAATGCTCGTCCATGCGGGCGTTGACATAGTCCGGCATCGCCTGCTCGGCGGACATGGCCGAGCCATGGGAGAGCACGGCGGAATTACCACGGATGGAATTATCAGCAATAGCGGTTGACATCTTGTTATCTCCTTAGAAGTTGAAAGGTTGCTATTTGTGAATCTCATGTCGCACCTTGCAGCAATTAAAGAGTCGGAGATTGATACAGATCAACTTGTGATTTGATATGGCTAAGCACGGTTCAATTTCAGGCGATGATGCAAACTTGATACACGTCACATCGGCCATGAAGCATCCCCTGCAAGCACGCTGGAAACGTTGGCAACACGGACTGGTCCAGTCGCTGCTGCTTTATCATGGTCGTGAGGACCATGCGACCGTGCGCGTGCTGCTGCTCGCCTGCATCGGCACGGTCGGCATGCCGCTGTACTACGTGATCTGGCAGCATTTTTTTCCACAGGAATATGAAAGCCTGCCGCTGCGCATGGTCGGCATCCTGCTGTGCGCGCTGGGCCTGTTCGCGCGCCAGTTCACCCGCCGCATGCTCGACCTGTACCTGTTGGTCGCGCTGAGCTACATCTTTCCGTTCTTCTTCACCTTCATGTTCGTGATGAACCACGCCTCGGGCGTGTGGGGGGAGTCGTTGCTGATCGGCCTGGTTGTGCTGTTCCACTTCGATACCAGCCTGGCGCTGCGGGCCTATGTGATCGGTACCGCGCTGGCCTGCGCCGCCGCCGTCGCGCTCGGTGAAACCGCCACCCTGCTCAGCAAGCCGGTGCTGCAGCAACTGCCGGTGCACTGGTTCACCATCGCGGTGCTGTCGGCGGCCAAGATCAGCCGCAATGTGCTGGCGCAGGAAAAGCTGGCCGGGCTGGGCGCGGGCCTGGCCACCGTCGCCCACGAGCTGCGCACGCCGCTGACCAGCGTCGACGCCAACGTGCGCGGCCTGCTCAGGTTGTTCTCGGACATCAATGGCCGGGTGGCGGAGGACCGGCTCGGCACGATCGACGCGCTGGCCCGCATCCAGTTCGAAGTGCGGCACATGAACCACATGATCGACCTGTTCCTGCTCAGCGCCACGGCGGTGCGGCAAAACCTGCGGCCGGTCGAGACGGTGTCGATGGAAACGGTGGTCGAGGCGGTGCTCAAGCGCTACCCGTTCTCCAGCACCGCCCAGCAAAAGGTGGTCACATTGGAGGTGCGCCACAACTTCCGCTTCGCCGGCCAGGCCGAGCTGTCGGTGGTGATCCTGCTCAATCTGCTGCGCAACGCGCTCAAGGCGGTGCAGCGCGCCGGCAAGGGCCGCGTGCGCATCGTCGTCGACGGCGCCCACGAGCCGCCGCGCCTGCTGTTCATCGACACCGGCTGCGGCATCCCGGCGCCGCAGATGTCGCTGATTTTTCGTCGCTTCTACTCCTACCCGCCGCACAACGGCGCAGGGATAGGCCTCGCGCTGTGCCAGGAAATCATGGAAGCGTGGAACGCCACCATCCGCTGCGTGTCGCGCGAGAGCGCGTACGCCATCTTCGTGCTGGAGTTTCCCCAGCAGCTCTCCACTTCAAGGTGAATCCAATGCATCTGCCCGTCTACTCCCACCCGACGCTGACCGTGCTCGTCGACGACAGCGATTCCTTCCTCAAAAGCCTGTCGTTCCAGCTCGATCCCATGTTGGCGAGCAAAACCTTCCACGACACCTCGGCCGCGCTGCAATGGCTGCGCCAAAGCGAGGCCGACGACGGCGTGCTGCTGCAGGTGAACTTCGACATGCAAAACCTGACCGGCGACCAGTGCAACATCGCGCTCGACCTGGAACGCATCTACCGCATCGGCGAGCAACGCCGGCGCTTCTCCACGCCATCGGTGCTGGTGATCGATTATTCGATGCCGCAAATGAACGGGCTGGAATTTTGCGAGGCGGTCAGCCACCTGCCGTGCAAGAAGATCCTGTTCACCGGCACGGCCGATGAAAAAATCGCCGTCGGCGCCTTCAACCGCGGCCTGATCGACCGCTACATCAAGAAGAGCGACGACCACGCGCTCGACATCCTGGAAGTGGAGATCGCCGCGCTGCAGCGCAGCTATTTCGACGACAAGTCGGAAACGCTGCGCGAGCTGGTGCTGCTGCATAACTACCATTTCCTCGGCGACCCGGTGCTCGCGGGCCTGGTGCAGCACTTGATGGCGTCGATGGGATTTGTCGAGCACTACATTTTTCCGAATCCGACCGGCATCCTGTTCCTCGACAAGCATGGCAAGGCCCAGCTGATGATGATAGAGACCGAGCAAGGCATGTACGCGCAGTACGAGATCGCCCGCGACAGCGACGCGCCGCCGTCGTTGCTCGACGCATTGTTGGCGCGGCGGGTGTTGCCGTTCTTTTCGGACGCCGAGGGGGATGGGATGTATTCGCGCCAGGTCGGCGACAGCTGGCACCGCTATTGCGCGGCGCCGCAGCTGTGCCATGGGCGCGAGACGTATTATTGGGCGCTGTTCGATTTGCCGGGGCATTATTTCGACAAGCTGCCGTATGCATATGCGCAGTTTTTGAAGGAGCATGCGGCGCAGGAGCGTGTCGCCGCGTAGGGCGGATTAGGCGGAACGCCGTAATCGGCCATGCATGCGCCGCCGACGGCGCAACCATGGCCGATTACGCTGCGCTAATCCGCCCTACGTGGATCCATCGTGTAATCCGTGATGTATCCACTGGAATGTCCGTCGCGCCCCAGCCATCCGCATTACGCCTCGCGCAAGGTCTGTAACGGCGGCTGACGCAACACGTTGCGCAAGCCCAGCCAGCCACCGGCGATGGCGCACACCGCGCCGGCCACCAGTCCGACCAGCCACACCGAAGGACTGAACGCCCAGGCGAACTTGAACTGGTAGGTCGCCAACGCCCAACCCATGGCCGCCGCGCCCGTCGCCGCCAGCACACCCGACAACGCCCCGACCAGCGAGAACTCGATCAGCTGCGCCTGCGACAGCTGCTTGCGCGTCGCCCCCAGCGCGCGCAACAAACCGGACTCCCGCGTGCGCTCATCCTGCGATCCCATCAACGCCGCGTACAGCACCAGCAGCCCCGACGCCAAGGTGAAGATGAACAGGAACTCGATCGCCGTCACCACCTGGTCCAGCACCGACTGCACCTGCCGCAACAAGCCGCCGACATCGACAATGGTCAAATTCGGGAAATCGCGCGTCAGCGCGTTCATCACCCCGCCCTGTTGCGGCGGCAGGTGGAAGGCCGTGATCCAGCTCTGCGACACTTCCTTCATCGCCGCCGGATTGATGATGACAAAGAAATTGACCCGCATCGATCCCCACTCCAGCTTGCGCAGGCTGGTGATGGTCACGTCGACCGGCGCGCCGGCTATGTCGAAGCGCAACTTGTCGCCCAGCTTCCAGCGCAAGGTCTTGGCGATGCCCTCCTCCACCGACGCCTCGGCCGAGCCCGGCGTATCGGCGAACCATTTGCCGGCGCTGATCTTGTTCTCCGCCTGCATCTGCGCCATCGTCGACAGATTGAACTCGCGGTCGGCCAGGCCGCGCGCGCGGTCCTCGGTGTAGGTCTCGGCCGTGATCGACTGGCCGTTCACGGCCGTCAGGCGGCCGCGTATCATCGGATACTGCGGCGCATAGCTCACGCCGGCCGCCTCCAGCCGCTTGGCGACCTGCTCGCGCTGTTCCGGCTGGATATTGATGATGAACCGGTTCGGCGCGTCCGGCGGCGTGGCGTTGCGCCAGGCCGACATCAAGTCCTCGCGCACCACGGTCAGCACCAGCAGCGCCATCATGCCCAGCGCCAAGGACACCACCTGCACGATGGTCGCGCCCGGACGCCGTTGCAGCGAGGTGATGGCGAAGCGCCAGCTTTGATGGTCGATGGCGCCGCGCAAGGGTTTGAGCGCCTTCAGCCACAGCCAGGCCACCAGGCCGAACACGACGAACGCGCCCAGGAAGCCGGCCGCCGTGTACGCCGCCAGCTGGGCGTCGCCCGCCTGCCACAGCAGCAGCAGGCCGAAGCCGCCCATGCCCAGGCCGTAGGTGGCCAGCGCCGCCACCTGCGGCGGGTCCTGCTCGCGGCGGATCACGCGGTTGTGCGGCACCTTGCGCAATTGCAGGATGGGCGGCAGCGCGAACGCGGCCAGCAATATCATGCCGATGGCCAGGCCCTGCAGCGCCGGATAGATCGTCGGCCCCGGCAGATCGGCCGACACCAGCTTGCCCAGCACTTCGAGCAGCACATAGTGCGCGCCGAAGCCGACCACCACGCCGATCGCGCTGCCGACCAGGCCGACCATCAGGAATTCATACAGGTACATCGCCGTCACCTGGTTCTGCGTCAGGCCCAGGCAGCGCAGCATGGCGCAGGCGTCCAGATGGCGCTGCATGAAGCGGCGCGCGGCCATCGCCACCGCCACGGCGGCCAGCATCGCCGACAGCAGGCCCACCAGCGACAGGAAGCGGTCGGCGCGGTCCAGCGTGTTGCGCATCTCCGGACGGCCGTTTTCGAGCGACTCGACGCGCACGCCCTTGATGTTCCCCGCCTTGATCTTGTCATCGAGCCATTTCTGGAAGGAAGCGGCGACGGCGGGTCCGTTGTTCAGCGCCGGTGGCGCCGCCAGCAACAGGCGGTAGGTGACGCGCGAACCGGGCTGTATCAGGTCGGTCGCCTGCAGATCCTGCAGCGCCAGCATCACGCGCGGCGCGAAGGCCAGGAAGTTGGCGCCGCGGTCCGGCTCGGAGGCGATCAGCTGGGCGATCTTGAAGGTCTTGTCGCCAAGTTTGAGCTCGTCGCCAACCTTGGTGTTCAGGCTGCCCAGCAAGCCGGCGTCGATCCACACGGTGCCGGGCGCGGGAATACCGGCGGCCGGGGCGCCGTAGCTCTGCTCGGCCTGGGCCGGATCGGTGGTCAGCTTGAGCTTGCCGCGCAGCGGGTAGCCGGGGCCGACCGCCTTGAGCGAGGCCAGCATCGAGGTCGATTGCTCGCCCTCGCCCGCCTGCGCCATGCTCGGAAAGACCACGGTGTCGGTCACCACCAGGCCGCGCCGCAGCGCCTCGGCGCGCCACTCCGCGGCGACCGGGTTGTCGGCGCTGACGACGACGTCGGCGCCGAGCAATTGGTGCGCATCCCGGTCGAGGCCGCTACGCAGGCGGTCGACAAAGAAACCGGTGGCCGACAGCGCGGCCACCGCCACCGTCAGCGCGATCAGCAGGAAGCGCAACTGGCCGGCGCGCCAGTCGCGCGCCGTCATTTTCAGGGCAAGCTTGAACATTGGTGTGACCCTTGGTGTCGTCGTATCTTATACAGCGGCGGTGGCGAAGTAGGCGTCGACCTCGTCGAGGAACTTCTGCTTTTGATCCGGCGGCAGGAAGGCGGCGGCGAAGCCGTTGCGCGCCAACCGGTGCGCGTGCGACAGGCCCAGCGGCAGGGCTTCGAAGGTGGCGATGAAGTTGTCGTTCATGTAGCCGCCGAAATAGGCCGGATCGTCGGAATTGACGGTCGCGACGATGCCGGCGTCGAGCAGTTCGAGCAGGTTGTGCTGGCCCATGTGCTGGAACACGCACAGCTTGATGTTCGACAACGGACACACCGTCAGGGCGATCCGCTCGCGCGCCAGGCGCTGCGTCAGGGCGGCGTCGTCGAGGCAGCGCACGCCATGGTCGATGCGCTCGACCTTGAGCACGTCGAGCGCCGTTTCGATATACGCCGGCGGCCCCTCCTCGCCGGCATGGGCGACCAGGTGGAAGCCGAGCTCCTTGCAGCGCGCGAACACCCGGGCGAATTTCTCCGGCGGATTGCCGAGCTCGGATGAATCGAGGCCGATGCCGATATATTTATCGCGGTAAGGCAACGCCTCCTCCAAGGTGGCGAAGGCGTCCTCCTCCGACAGGTGGCGCAGGAAGCTCAGGATCAGGGTGGCGCTGACCGGGCTGTCCTGGCAGGCGCGGTGGATGCCGTCGATGACGGTCTTGATCGGCACGCCGCGCGCCGTGTGCGTCTGCGGATCGAAGAAGATCTCGGTGTGGCGCACATTGTCGGCTTCGGCGCGCCGGAGGTAGGCGGCCGTCATGTCGTAGAAATCCTGCTCTTGCAACAGCACGCTGGCGCCGGCATAGTAAATGTCGAGGAACGATTGCAAATCGGTGAAGGCATAGGCGGCGCGCAAATCCTCGACCGACGCGTATGGCAAGCTGACGTTGTTGCGCTTGGCCAGCGCGAAGATCAGTTCCGGCTCCAGCGAGCCTTCGATGTGGATGTGCAGCTCGGCTTTGGGCATCCCCTCGAGGATGGCGCGCAATTGTGGGTTCAACATGTTCTCTTTCCTGATACGGGTGACGATGGGGGGGCGTAATGCGGACATCTTATCTTATCCCGGCGGGCGCCATGCCGCGCGCCCATCGCCACCGTTCGCGCGGTGCGACAGCGGACGCCGACTTGCGGCAAAATTTATCTATTTGAGGCGCGATCAGCACGGCGCGCACAGGCATGATACTGTGACATTAGTGTGGTAAAAACGAGCGAGAAAAATGCCATAAAACTCACGGGAAATCTCAAAAATTTCTCAATAAAATTCTTTAAAATCAGCAAGTTACGAAAGAGTATTAACGATATTACGACATATCTTTTGACTTCCTGCAGCAATAGAGCAATAATAAATTTCATAGACGTAAGAAGCATTACGACCAACACATAAAAGCCGTCCACCGGCATGCAGCCAGCGGCAATAAAGCCAGCTCAAAGACACGGGCAATCCGTGCCATCAAAGGAAGCTGGAGACAAGAAAAATAAGATAAGAAGGGAACGCACAAATTAGGGCCAGGGCAGCCGTAACTGCCGGTGACCCGTGACTGGTAGGCTTACATTAAAGGACACCCAAATGACCATTTTTGACAACTACGCCGCACGGTACGAACGGACCAAGGAAGAAGAGATGTCCATGAAGGAATATCTCGAACTTTGCAAAAAAGATCGACTTACCTACGCGAGCGCCCCTGAGCGCATGTTGGCCGCCATCGGCGAACCAACCCTGGTCGACACCCGCAACGATACCCGGCTGTCCCGCATCTTTGCCAACAAGGTCATCAAGATCTATCCCGCGTTCCGCGAGTTCTACGGCACCGAGGAAGTGATCGAGCAAGTGGTCTCCTACTTCCGCCACGCGGCGCAAGGCCTGGAAGAACGCAAGCAGATCCTGTATCTGCTCGGTCCGGTCGGCGGCGGCAAATCGTCGATCGCCGAAAAGCTCAAGTCGCTGATGGAACATGTGCCCTTCTATTGCCTCAAAGGCTCGCCGGTCAACGAATCGCCGCTCGGCCTGTTCAACGAGGAAGAGGACGGCGTGCTGCTGGAAGAGGATTACGGCATCCCGCGCCGCTACCTGCGCAACATTCCGAGCCCGTGGGCCGTCAAGCGCCTGCACGAATTCAACGGCGACATCAACCAGTTCCGCGTGGTCAAGCGCTACCCTTCCGTGCTGAAGCAGGTGGCCATCTCCAAGACCGAACCGGGCGACGAGAACAACCAGGACATCTCCTCGCTGGTCGGCAAGGTCGACATCCGCAAGCTCGAGGATTATTCGCAGGACGATCCGGACGCCTACAGCTACTCGGGCGGCCTGTGCCTGGCCAACCAGGGCTTGATGGAATTCGTCGAGATGTTCAAGGCGCCGATCAAGGTGCTGCATCCGTTGCTGACGGCCACGCAGGAAGGCAACTACAAGGGCACCGAAGGCTTCGGCGCGATCCCGTTCGACGGCATCATCCTGGCCCACTCGAACGAGTCGGAATGGAAAACCTTCCGCAACAACCGCAACAACGAGGCCTTCCTCGACCGTATCTACATCGTCAAAGTGCCGTACTGCCTGCGCGTGACCGACGAGATCAAGATCTACGACAAGCTGGTGGCCAACTCGTCGCTGTACCAGGCCCCGTGCGCGCCCGGCACCCTGAAGATGATGGCGCAGTTCGCGATCCTGTCGCGCCTGAAGGACCCGGAGAACTCCAGTATCTTCAGCAAGATGCTGGTCTACGATGGCGAAAACCTCAAGGACACCGATCCGAAGGCCAAGTCCATGCACGAGTACGTCGACTACGCCGGCGTCGACGAGGGCATGAACGGGCTGTCGACGCGCTTCGCGTTCAAGATCCTGTCCAAGGTCTTTAACTTCGACAACACCGAGGTGGCGGCCAATCCGGTGCACCTGTTATATGTGCTGGAGCAGCAGGTCGAGCGCGAGCAGTTCCCGCCGGAAACCGAGCAGAAATACTTCTCGTACATCAAGGAGCACCTGGCGCAGAAGTACGTCGAGTTCATCGGCAAGGAAATCCAGACCGCCTACCTGGAGAGCTATTCCGAATACGGCCAGAACATCTTCGACCGCTACGTCACGTTCGCCGACTTCTGGATCCAGGACCAGGAATACCGCGATCCGGACACCGGCGAGAGCTTCGACCGCGAGTCGCTGAACAACGAACTGGAGAAGATCGAGAAACCGGCCGGCATTTCGAATCCCAAGGATTTCCGCAACGAGATCGTCAACTTCGGCCTGCGGGCGCGCGCCAATAATGGCGGCAAGAATCCCGCTTGGACCAGTTATGAGAAATTCCGCACGGTGATCGAGAAGAAGATGTTCTCCAATACGGAGGAACTGCTGCCGGTGATCTCCTTTAACGCCAAGGCCAGCGCCGAGGACGCCAACAAGCACGCGGACTTCGTCGCGCGCATGGTGGAAAAAGGCTATACGGCCAAACAGGTCCGCTTGCTGTGCGAATGGTATTTGCGCGTGAGGAAGTCCTCTTAAGCAGTATTTTCGGCAATATCGCGCGGCCATGCCGCGCGGCCGCATGCGCGCCGGCCCGCCGACAGCGGCGGCCGGCGCGGCGCCGACCCATAGCAGCAGGAGGCATCTTTTGACTTACCTCATCGATCGACGTTTGCAGGGCAAGAACAAATCCGCGGTCAACCGCGAACGTTTCTTGCGGCGCTACAAGTCGCAGATCAAGGACGCGGTGGGGCGGGCCATCAAGGGCCGCTCCATCACCGATATTGAAAACGGCGAAAAGGTCTCGATCCCCGTCAAGGACGTGGGCGAGCCATCGTTCGGACACGCCCACGGCGGCGTGTGGGAAACCATCAACCCCGGCAACCAGGAATACCAGAAAGGCGACCTGATCAACCGGCCCAAGGGCGGCGGCGGCGCCGGCCGCGGCAAGGCGGGCAATAGCGACCAGATGACCGAGGATGACTTCATCTTCGAGCTGTCGCGCGAAGAGTTCATGAACTATTTCTTCGAGGACCTGGAACTGCCGCACATGGTCAAGACGCAGCTGACCGCGACGACCGAATTCAAGAACCAGCGCGCCGGCTACAACATGTCGGGCACGCCGTCCAACATCCACGTGCTGCGCTCGCTGCGCGGCGCGCTGGGCCGGCGCATCGCCGTCGGCGGCAACTCGCGCAAGCGGCTCGAGGAGGCCGAGGCCGAGCTGGAGCAGCTACTGCTCGACGGCGAACCGCTCGACGCCCCGCACGTGCTGGAACTCAAGAAACTGATCCACCACCTGCACACGCGGCTGCTGGCGATCCCCTTCATCGATCCGTTCGACCTGCGCTACAGCAACCGCATCAAGGTGCCCAAGCCGATGACGCAGGCGGTGATGTTCTGCATCATGGACGTGTCCGGCTCCATGGACGAGACCCGCAAGGACACGGCCAAGCGCTTCTTCATCCTGCTGTACCTGTTCCTCAAGCGCGCCTACGACAAGATCGACGTGGTCTTCATCCGCCACCACACGGCCGCGGCCGAGGTGGACGAGGAGGAATTCTTCCACTCGCGCGAGTCCGGCGGCACCGTGGTGTCGTCGGCGCTGCACCTGCTCGACAAGATCATCGAGGAGCGCTACGGCGCCGGCGCCTGGAACAGCTACGTGGCCCAGGCCTCGGACGGCGACAACTGGGACAACGACTCGGTGCTGTGCCGCCAGCTGTTGATCAACACCATCATGCCCAAGGTGCAGTACTACACCTATGTCGAGATCACCGACGGCCCGCCGCAAAACCTGTGGGAACAGTACTCGCAGATCCCGGACCACCACGCCAACTTCGCCATGCAGAAAATAGTCACGCCGGCCGATATCTATCCGGTGTTCCGCGAACTGTTCAAGAAACAGCCGAAATAGGCGGCCGCCCGGCCGCCCACCTAGCGAGCGCCCCATGAACGACATGACGCACCAGCCCTCCCCCAAACCGCGCCATCCGCGCGCCCTGCCCGAGCAGTCCGAATGGACGTTCGAACTGATCGAGCAGGCCCACCAGGAAATCCGCCGGGTCGCCGAGAACTTCGGCCTCGACACCTACCCGAACCAGCTGGAAATCATCACCGCCGAGCAGATGATGGACGCCTACACGTCGGTCGGCATGCCGGTGTCGTACAACCACTGGTCGTTCGGCAAGCATTTCCTGTCGACCGAGAAAGGCTACAAGCGCGGCCAGATGGGCCTGGCGTACGAGATCGTCATCAACTCCAACCCCTGCATCGCCTATTTGATGGAGGAGAACAGCCTGACCATGCAGGCGCTGGTGATCGCGCACGCGGCCTACGGCCACAACTCCTTCTTCAAGGGCAACTACCTGTTCCGCACCTGGACCGACGCCGAGGCCATCGTCGACTACATGGTGTTCGCCAAGAACTACATCGCCGAGTGCGAGCAGCGCCACGGCATCGACGCCGTCGAAACCTTGCTCGACTCCTGCCACGCGATCCAGAACTACGGCGTCGACCGCTACAAGCGCCCGGCCAAGCTGTCGATGATGGAGGAAAGGGCGCGGCAGAAGGAGCGCGAAGCCTACGTACAATCGCAGATCAACGACCTGTGGCGCACCTTGCCGCGCCGCGAGGAGGAGGAGGCCGAGAAGGCCGCGCCGCGCTTCCCGCCCGAGCCGGAGGAGAACCTGCTGTACTTCATCGAGAAGTACGCGCCGTTGCTCGAGCCGTGGCAGCGCGAAATGGTGCGCATCGTGCGCAAGATCAGCCAGTACTTCTATCCGCAGCGCCAGACCCAGGTGATGAACGAGGGCTGGGCCACGTTCTGGCACTACACCATCCTCAACCAGTTGTACGACGAGGGCGTGATCGGCGACGGCTTCATGATGGAGTTCCTCAAGAGCCATACCAACGTGGTCTACCAGCCGCCCGTCAACAGCCCCTATTACAGCGGCATCAACCCGTACGCGCTCGGCTTCGCGATGATGACGGACATCCGCCGCATCTGCGAGAACCCAACCCCCGAGGACCGCGAATGGTTCCCCGACATCGCCGGCAGCGACTGGCGCAAGACGCTCGACTTCGCCATGCGCAACTTCAAGGACGAGAGCTTCATCGCCCAGTACCTGTCGCCCAAGCTGATCCGCGAGTTCCACTTCTTCGCCGTGCTCGACGACGACAACAACGAGAAGCTGGCGATCTCCGCCATCCATGACGACCTCGGCTACCGTTACGTGCGCCAGCAGCTTGCAGAACAATATAATCTCGGCAATCGGGAGCCCAATATCCAGGTCTGGTCGGTCAACACCCGCGACGACCGGGCGCTGACTTTGCGCCACACGCAGTTCCAGCGCCGTCCGCTCAACCAGCAGGCCGGCGAGGTGCTCAAGCATGTGGCGCGCCTGTGGGGCTTCGACGTCCACCTCGAGACGGTGGCGCCGAACGGCGAGGTGGTCAGCACGATGGAGGTCAAACGGGAGAAACGCGCCCGGGGAAGTTGACCAACATATATATAGTGCTTGCGCGGGGGCGGTGCGGTTTCAGGCACGGCTCTTGCAAGGTCTAAGTCGGGGTCAGGGGCGGTGCTCTGGCCCCGGTTTTTTTTGGTGAATGCATGACGCGGTTGGGAAGTCAACAGGTTTTTGCGTGTTTTCAAAAATTACCTTCCGCAACAATTTCATGAACGAAACATTCGCGGCCAAATTATCAACTGTTGGTAGTAAAATTACGCTGATAATATTCCGTGATTGGGCTTAAGGGAAAACTAAGTAACGTGGTGGCGCGCTATGCCCCAATTCTGCCCCGTGCACGCTTGCCCGGTGAGCCAATTTGGTGCAAAGTGAGCGCTATCACATAGGAAAACCCTATGAAATTTAACCGGTTTTAGGGATGAAAATTCTATGTAAAATCAAGAATTCGTATGTATAATTCGCCGACGTCCCGGATGCGGCTGTTGTTTTGTGTCGCCATTTTGGGGTTTAGTAGCAACAAAAAGAGTTGGTATTGGAGAAAGCAGGCATGAATTTCACGCACAACGAGAAAAGCACCGGGAAGAACTTTACAGGCATTACCATTGTCGTTTTGTTGCACGTCCTGGTTGCTTATGGGATCGTGACGGGCTTGGGAACCCGCCTGGTGGCAAAGATGGTCGCCCCAGTGGAGACAAAGATCATCGAGGAAGTAGCACCTCCTCCACCAAAGGAACTCCCACCACCGCCACCTCCGCCGGAGATGAAGGCTCCCCCGCCACCATTCATCCCGCCAGTCGAGGTGAACGTGCAGCAGCCGCCGCCGCAGCAGAACGTGATCGCCAACGCGACCAACGTGAAGCCGCCGTCGAACGAACTGCAGAAAGCGCCGCCGGCACCACCGGCGCCGCCGACACCAGGCCCAGCGAAGGCGGTCAACGTCGCCGCGGTAGCCGACTTCAGCACTTGCGCCAAGCCGGAATGGCCGAAGTCGTCGCTGCGTAACGAAGAAACGGGAACGGTAACGTTGTCGTTCCTGATTGCCGCCGATGGCCGCGTTGCCGACTCCAAAGTCGTCAAATCGAGTGGTTTTAGGGATCTGGACAAGGCAGCGGTGAGCGGCATCAGCAAATGCCGTTTCAAACCGGGTCTGACCGACGGGAAACCGACGGAAGCGTGGATGCAGATGCAATACGTCTGGACGCTGGAGTAAAAACCGAGACAGCAGTGACGTCTCACTTAGTAAGTTTCGTTGTCATACATTCAGCGATCTGATTATTTTATCAATTTGGAGGAAGCATGTTTAAGAATACCCGTTTGTCCGCTGTACTGGCCGCTGTGCTGTTTTCCGTGACCGCAGCCACCGCCCTGGTAAGCGCCCCAGCTTTCGCTGACGCGCCAGCCTCGGCAGCTTCGGCTCCAGCAGCCGCTCCAGCGGATGCGGCAGCAGCACCAGCACCAGCGGCCGACGCGGCCGCTGCTCCAGCAGCCGACGCAGCAGCCCCGGCACCGGCAGCCGCCGGCGGCCACGAAGAAGTGGAAAACCCATACGGCTTCAAAGCAGTTTGGGACGCAGGTTTCGTTTCGCGCGCCACCCTGATCATCCTGTCGCTGATGTCGATGGGTTCGTGGTACATCATCATCACCAAGCTGATCGACCAGGCTAAGATCTTCAAACAGTCGAAAGAAACCTCGGCCAAGTTCTGGAAAGCCTCGTCGATCGCCGCCGGTTCGGCCGCGCTGAAAGAAGGCTCGCCATTCCGCTTCATCGCCGAGACCGGCACCAAGGCCACCGTGCACCACGACGGCGCACTGCTGGAACAAATCGACCTGTCGACCTGGGTGACGATGTCGATCCAGCGCGCTGTCGACAAAGTGCAATCGCGTCTGCAAGACGGCCTGTCGTTCCTGGCAACCGTTGGTTCGACCTCGCCGTTCATCGGTCTGTTCGGTACCGTTTGGGGTATTTACAATGCGCTGATCGCCATCGGCATGTCGGGTAACGCGTCGATCGACAAGGTCGCCGGTCCAGTCGGTGAAGCGCTGATCATGACCGCTTTCGGTCTGTTCGTCGCCGTTCCAGCCGTTCTGGGTTACAACTGGCTGGTGCGTCGTAACAAGTCGGCCATGGAAGATGTCCGTTCGTTCTCGGCCGACGTGCACTCGGTGCTGATCTCGGGCGCCATGTCCACCAGCGAAGCCGGCCGTCTGGCTGGCGCTAAAAAGATTGGATAATTAATCATGTCGATGTCCGTAGGCTCCGATAGCGGAGACGAAGATCAAGTCATGTCGGAAATCAACACGACGCCCCTCGTGGACATCATGTTGGTTCTGCTGATTATCTTCCTGATCACGAGCCCGGTTGTTCTGAAGCTTATCAAGATCAAGCTGCCAGAAGAAACCAACCAGGTCATTCAGACTAAGCCGGAAGATGTCAACATCGTTGTGAGCAAAGATGGCGACATCTACTGGAACCAGAAGAAGATGCGCGACGCGAATGAGTTGTTCGACAATCTGAAGGTGGAAGCAGTGAAATTGCCGCAGCCGGAAGTACACGTTCGTGGCGACCAAGAAACACGCTACGAATCGATCGGCAAGGTTATTTTCACTACCCAGCGCGCTGGTATTCAGAAGGTCGGCTTCATCACCGAACCGCCTGATAAGGGTTAATTCCCGTTAGCGCATCGCGGGCCTGTGGTTCGGGCCTGCCCTTCTTAAAAGGAAACATCATGAGTATGAATGTCGGCTCCCCATCCGCAGGCGCGGATCCGGAACCAATGATGGAAATGAATATGACGCCCCTCATCGACGTGATGCTGGTGCTGATTATCATGATGATCATTACGATTCCGAAAGCCAACCACTCGGTGAACTTGAACATGCCGGTCGGCACCCCGCCGCCACCGACCAAGGACCCCGTGGTGATCACGATCGACGTGGACTTCGACGGTACGATTCTGTGGGATAACGTGGTCGTTCCCGACCGCGCCACCCTGGAAGCGAAACTGACCGATGTCGCGGCCCAGCCCGACCAGCCGGAGGTGCATCTGCGTCCGAACAAGCTGGTGGAATACAAGGCCGTGGCGGGCGTGATGGCTTCGGCCCAGCGTCTCGGCGTGACCAAGATTGGCCTGGTCGGCAACGAACAGTTCCAATAAATTTGTTCTATGTTCAACGATAGGCAGGACCATTCCTGCCTATTTCGCATTTTGAAGAAAGAAAACTTACCCATGACCAAGTTTCGTCTCGCTCATCTCGGCCTGGTAATGGCCGCTATTGGTTTTACAGCAGCAGCTCCTATTGCAGGTTTTTCGTCGGTCGCCTACGCTGCCGAAGCGGTGCGTGCTGAAATCGGCAAACCATTGCAGGAAGCACAGAAACTGGCTGCGGCAGGCAAGAACAAAGAAGCAGTAGCAAAACTAAAAGAAACCGATTCCGTCGGCAACAAGAGCGCCAACGAGACCTATCTGATCGAACGCACCCGCGCCTCGGCCGCCGCTTCCGCTGGCGACTACGACACCGCCGCGCGCGCCTTTGAGAGCGTGATCAACTCGGGCAAGCTGTCGGCCGCCGAACAACCGAAATTCACCCAGGCCCTGGCCGGTATCTACTACCGCATCAAGGACTACCCGAAAGCCATCACCTGGATCCAGCGCGCGCTCAAGGACAATCCGAGCGACGGCGCCATGCACGAACTGCTGATCCAGACCTACTACATCAGCGGCAAGTACGCCGAGGCGGCCAAGGAACTGCAAGCGTCGAAGAACCTGAACGAAGCCCAACTGGGCATGCTGGCCAACATCCAGCTCAAGCAGAACGACAAGGCCGGCTACGTGCAGACCCTGGAACGCATGGCCGCCAGCTATCCGAAGCCACAGACCTGGGCCGACCTGCTGCAACGCGTGCAAGCCAAGCCCGGCTTCTCGTCGAGCCTGTCGCTGGACGTGCTGCGCCTGCGCCTGGCCAACGGCCTGCTGACCAAGCCGTCCGAATACATGGAAATGAGCCAGCTGGCGCTGCAAGCGGGTAATCCCGCCGAAGCGATCAAGATCATCAACGAAGGCTACAAGAAAGGCGCGCTGGGCACCGGTTCCGACGCCGCCCGCCACCAGCGTCTGAAAGACCTGGCCGCCAAGACGCAGACCGAGTTCGACGCCAAGCAAGCCGCCGATGAAGCCGAAGCCGTCAAGAACAAGGACGCCGACGCGCTGGCCAACATGGGCTACGCGCTGGTGTCCGCCGGCAAGGCCGACAAGGGCCTGCCGCTGATGGAACAAGCGGTCAAGCTGGGCACCGGCCGCAATCCGGAAGCGATCAAGCTGCACTACGGTATCGCGCAATCGATCGCCGGCAAGAAATCGGCCGCTCTGTCGACCCTCAAATCGGTCAAGGGCACGGACGGCACCGCCGACCTGGCCCGCTACTGGACTCTGGGTCTGAACAAAGCCGCTTAATCCGGCCGGGTTTTGCGCCTGAAAGCGCTGTCTGCTCCGGCAGGCGGCGCTTTTTTCCATTTCGGGGACCCAAAATCGGGCAAAAAGCCCCTTCCCGCCCCCGCCCATGCCCATTGCGGATGTGCATCCCCGAAACAAACCGTATAATCCTCCATTTAGCGATAGTTCCCCCAGATTCCCATGAAGGTATTTCGAGGTCTCCCCAACGCGGCGGCGCGCGCGCCGTGCGCGCTTACGATCGGCAACTTTGACGGTGTCCACCTCGGCCACCAAGCATTGCTGGCGCGCGTGCGCGGCGCCGCCACCGGCCTCGGCCTGGAAGCGGCGGTGATGACCTTCGAGCCGCATCCGCGCGAATTCTTCGCCAACAAGGCCGGCGACCCGTCGAAGGCGCCGCCGCGCATCGCCAACCTGCGCGACAAGCTGCAATCGCTGTCCGACAACGGCATCGACCGCGTCATCGTCGAGCACTTCTCAGCGCCGTTCGCCGCCCTCACGCCCCAGGAATTCACCGAAAAGGTGCTGGTCGAGGGCCTGCACGTCAAATGGCTGATGGTCGGCGACGACTTTTGCTACGGCGCGCGCCGCGCCGGCAACGTCCAGATGCTGCTGGAGGCGGGTAAACAGTACGGTTTCCACGTCGAGACCCTGCCCACGGTGATGAACGGCACGACCCGCATCTCGTCGTCGGCCGTGCGCGCCGCGCTGGCCGAGGGCGACTTCGGCCACGCCGAGGCGCTGCTGGGCCATCCGTACGCGATCTCCGGCCATGTGATCCACGGCCAGAAGCTGGGCCGCACCCTGGGCTTCCCCACCCTGAACCTGCGCGTGCCGCACCGCCCCGCGCTGGCCGGCATCTTCATCGTCCAGGTGCACGGCCTGGCCGAGCGGCCGCTGGCCGCCGTCGCCAGCCTGGGCGTGCGCCCGACCGTCGACGACAGCGGCCGCGTGCTGCTGGAAGTGCACGTGTTCGACTTCAACCAGGGCTGCTACGGCAAGCAGGTGCGGGTCGAATTCCTGCACAAGATCCGCGACGAGGAAAAATACGTCGATCTGCCGACCCTGACGGCCGCCATCCACCGCGACGCCGACATCGCCCGCGCCTGGTTCGCGCAGCGCGATGGCGCCTCTGGCGAGCTGATTAGCGCCACCAACGCCACCGACCGAATTTGAGCGCGCGACCAGCTACGCGCGCCGGCTATCCAGAATTCCCGCATACATCACTGAAGAAAAAACATGTCCGATAAAAGCAAAGCCCCGAAGAAACCTGAAAGCAAATACCCGGTCAACATGACCGAAACCCCGTTCCCGATGCGTGGCGACATGGCCAAGCGCGAACCGGGCTGGGTGCAGCAATGGCAGGAAAAGAAAATCTACGAGCGCGTGCGCAAGGCCGCCGCCGGCCGTCCGAAGTTCATCCTGCACGACGGTCCGCCATACGCCAACGGCGACATCCACCTCGGCCACGCCGTCAACAAGATCCTTAAGGACATGGTGGTCAAATCGCGCTCGCTGGCCGGATTCGACGCGCCGTACGTGCCGGGCTGGGATTGCCATGGCATGCCGATCGAAATCCAGATCGAAAAACTGTACGGCAAAAACCTGCCGACCGCCGACGTGCTGACCAAGGCCCGCGCCTACGCGCTGGAACAGGTCGACCGCCAGCGCAAGGACTTCATCCGCCTGGGCGTGCTGGGTGAATGGAACAACCCTTACCTGACGATGAACTTCTCGAACGAGGCCGACGAACTGCGCGCCCTCGGCAAGATGCTCGACAAGGGCTACGTCTACCGCGGCCTGAAGCCGGTCAACTGGTGCTTCGATTGCCAGTCGGCGCTGGCCGAGGCCGAGGTGGAGTACCAGGACAAGCGCGACCCGGCCATCGACGTCGGCTTCAAGTTCGCCGAGTTCGACAAGCTCGCCAGCGCGTTCGACCTGGTGCAGCTGCCCACCCACGAAGGCTATATCGTCATCTGGACCACCACGCCGTGGACCATCCCGTCCAACCAGGCGCTCAACGTCAACCCGGAGGTCACGTACGCGCTGGTGCAAACCACGCGTGACGGCCAGCCGCTGCTGCTGATCCTGGCGCAGGACCTGGTCGAATCGTCGCTGGCGCGCTTCAAGCTCGAAGGCGTCACCATCGCCACCTGCCAGGGCGAGGACTTGGCAGGCATCAGCTTCCTGCATCCGTTGCACGCGGCCGACACCTTCTACAACCGCCTCTCGCCGATGTACCTGGCCGACTACGTGACCACCGAGAGCGGCACCGGCGTGGTGCACTCGGCGCCCGCCTATGGCCTGGACGACTTCATCTCCTGCAAGGCACACGGCATGGCCGACGACCAGATCCTGACCCCGGTCATGGGCGACGGCAAATTCATCCCGGCCCTGCCGCTGTTCGGCGGCATGACGATCTGGGAGGCGTCCAAGCCGATCTGCAACGCGCTGCGCGACGCCGGCGCGCTGTTCGAAGTCAAAATGTTCGACCACAGCTACATGCACTGCTGGCGCCACAAGTCGCCCATCATCTACCGCGCCACCTCCCAGTGGTTCGCCGGCATGGACATCAAGCCGAACGACGGCGGCGCCTCGCTGCGCGAGACGGCGCTCAAAGGCATCGCCGACACCAAGTTCTTCCCGGACTGGGGCCAGGCGCGCCTGCACGGCATGATCGCCAACCGTCCCGACTGGACCTTGTCGCGCCAGCGCCAATGGGGCGTGCCGATGGCCTTCGTGGTGCACAAGGAAACCGGCGCGCTGCATCCGCGCACGCCGGAGCTGCTCGAGCAAGTGGCCCAGCTGATCGAAAAAGGCGGTATCGACGCCTGGCTGGCGCTCGACCTGAAAGACCTGATCGGCGACGAGGCGGCGGTCTACGCCAAGAACAAGGACACGCTCGACGTCTGGTTCGACTCCGGCACCACCCACCAGACCGTGCTGCGCGGCTCGCACAAGGAGCAGTCGGCCTTCCCGGCCGACCTGTACCTGGAAGGTTCGGACCAGCACCGCGGCTGGTTCCACTCGTCGCTGCTGACGTCCTCGATGCTGAACGGCGCGCCGCCCTACAAGGCGCTGCTGACGCACGGCTTCACCGTCGACGGCGAAGGCAAGAAGATGTCCAAGTCCCTGGGCAACACCCTGGCGCCGCAAAAAATCTCCGACACGCTCGGCGCCGACATCCTGCGCCTGTGGATCGCCTCGACCGACTACACCGGCGAGCTGTCGATCTCCGACGAGATCCTCAAGCGCGTGACCGAAGCCTATCGCCGCATCCGCAACACGCTGCGCTTCCTGCTGGCGAACATCTCGGACTTCGACCACGCGCGCGACGCCGTGTCGGTCGCCGAGCTGCTGGAGATCGACCGCTACGCGATCGCCAACATGGCCGCGCTGCAGAAGGAGATGGAAGCCCACTACGAACAGTACGAGTTCCAGCCGGTCTACTCCAAGCTGCAGAACTACTGCTCCGAGGACCTGGGCGGCTTCTACCTCGACATCCTCAAGGACCGCCTGTACACGTCGGCCGTGACGTCGCACGCGCGCCGTTCGGCGCAGACCGCGCTGTGGCACATCACGCAAAGCCTGCTGCGCGTGATGGCGCCGGCGCTGTCGTTCACGGCGGAGGAAGCGTGGGCGATCTTCGCCGGCGAAGAGGCGTACAAGGCCAGCGACGAGACCATCTTCACGCAAACCTGGTGGCGGTTGCCGGAACTGGCCGACGCCGACGCGCTGCTGGCCAAGTACACGGCCTTGCGCGCGGTGCGCACCGACGTGACCAAGCAATTGGAAGATTTGCGCACCTCGGGCGCGATCGGCTCGTCGCTGCAGGCGGAGCTGGCCATCAAGGCCGCCGGCGACAAATACAAGCTGCTCGCCAGCCTGGAGGACGACCTCAAATTCGTCTTCATCACGTCGCTGGCGCAAGCCGTCGAAGTGGCCGCCGAAGCCGATGAAGCGGTCGAAGTGGCCGCTTCCACTGCCGAGAAGTGCGAACGCTGCTGGCACTACCGCGCCGACGTCGGCGCGCACGCGGACCATCCGACGCTCTGCGGCCGTTGCCACAGCAATCTGTTCGGTGCGGGCGAAAAACGCAAGTTCGCTTAATATTGGGCCCGCCGATTCCGACCGCGCTGTGTTGGTCGGATCGGCGGCGCCGCCGCCACGAACCTCTTTGATATTTTATGGCCACTAAAAAAATCTTCCCGACCAAGTCCTCGTCCAGCCTGATACCTTGGCTTGGCATCGCCTTCATCATCGTGCTGATCGACCAGCTGTCGAAGATCACCATCACCCGCACCTTCCAGTTGGGCGAGGAAAAGTTCGTCACCTCGTTCTTCAACCTAGTGCTGGCCTATAACAAGGGCGCGGCGTTCAGCTTCCTGCACAACGCCGGCGGCTGGCAGCGCTATTTCTTCACCGGCATCGGCATCGCCGCCGCCGCCTACATCATCTACCTGTTGAAAAAACACGGGGGCCAACGCATGTTCTCGTGGGCGCTGTCGCTGGTGCTCGGCGGCGCGGTCGGCAACGTCATCGACCGCCTGCTGTACGGCCACGTGATCGACTTCCTCGATTTCCACTGGGCCGGCTGGGGCCACTTCCCGGCGTTTAACATCGCCGACGCGGCCATCTGCATCGGCGCGGCGCTGTTCATCCTCGACGAACTACGGCGCGTCAACAAATAAGCGGGAGAACGGCATCATGGAACTGACTGGTAAAAAGATCGTGCTCGGCCTGTCCGGCGGCGTGGCCTGCTACAAGGCGGCGGAACTGTGCCGCGCGCTGACCAAGGCCGGCGCCTCGGTGCAGGTGGTGATGACCGACGCCGCCACCCACTTCATCACCGCCGTCACCATGCAAGCCCTGTCGGGCAACAAGGTGTTCAGCAGCCAGTGGGACCCGCGCGTCGACAACAACATGGCCCACATCGACGTCACCCGCGACGCCGACGCGATCCTGATCGCGCCCTGCTCGGCCGACTTCATGTATAAATTGGCGCACGGCGTCTGCGACGACCTGCTGTCGACCATGTGCCTGGCGCGCCCGCGCCGCGTGCCGCTGCTGGTGGCGCCGGCCATGAACGTGGAAATGTGGCAGAACCCCGCCACCCAGCGCAACGCCCGCCAGCTCGAGGAAGACGGCATCGTCATCTTCGGCCCGGCCGCCGGCGACCAGGCCTGCGGCGAAGTAGGCATGGGCCGCATGCTGGAACCGGCGCAGCTGCTGGAGGAATTGATCGCGTCGTTCCAGCCGAAAGTCCTGGCCGGAAAACGCATCCTGATCACCGCCGGCCCGACCTTCGAGCCGATCGATCCGGTGCGCGGCATCACCAATCTGTCATCCGGCAAAATGGGTTACGCGGTGGCGCGCGCGGCGCGCGAAGCCGGCGCCGAAGTGGTGCTGGTGTCCGGCCCGACCGCGCTGCCGGCGCCGTTCGGCGTACAGCGCATCAACGTCCAAAGCGCCGTGCAGATGCACGACGCCGTGCTGGCCAACGTCGACCACCAGCATATCTTCATCGCCGTGGCGGCCGTCGCCGACTGGCGCGTGTCCAACTCCAGCGAACAGAAACTGAAAAAGAATCCGGACGGCTCGGTGCCGGACCTGAAGTTCGAACAGAACCCGGACATCCTGGCCACCGTCGCCGCCCGCACCTCGCTGGCCGGCCATCCTTACTGCGTCGGCTTCGCCGCCGAATCGGAAAACCTGATCCAGTTCGGCGCCGACAAGCGCGAGAAAAAAGGCATTCCCCTGCTGGTCGGGAACATCGGCCACCACACCTTCGGCCAGGACGACAACACCATCATCCTGTTCGACGAAAACGGCCACACCATCCTGCCGCGCGCCGACAAGCTGACCCTGGCGCGCCAGCTGATTTCCGAAATCTCCAAACGCATCTCGCAGCACTCGCTGTTCGCAAAATAATAGAGCAAAACGCATGAAAAACATCGACGTCAAAATCCTCGACCCGCGCATGAAAGACCAGTTGCCGGCCTACGCCACCCCGGGTTCGGCCGGCCTCGACCTGCGCGCCTGCATCGACGCGCCGATCACCATCGAAGCCGGCCAGACGGTGCTGATCCCCACCGGGCTGGCGATCCACGTCGCCGATCCGGGCTACGCCGCGATGATCCTGCCGCGCAGCGGCATGGGCCACAAGAACGGCATCGTGCTGGGGAATCTGGTAGGCTTGATCGATTCCGATTACCAGGGCCAGTTGATGATCTCGACTTGGAACAGGGGCAACAGCGCCTTCACCCTGAACCCGATGGAGCGCCTGGCGCAACTGATCATCGTTCCGGTCCTGCAAGTCGGTTTCAACGTCGTCGAAGAATTCGACACCAGCGAACGCGGTGCCGGCGGTTTTGGAAGCACTGGAAAACACTAAGAAAACACGGAGACTAGGGATGGTCCTGCAAAACAACTCGAAGAAATTCGCCACTATATCCCTGCTGGCCATGGCGATGATGCTGTCGGCCTGTTCGACCCTCACCTCCAGGACGGCCGAACCAGAACAGGGGCCGGCGGTCGCGCGCACCGTCGATGAAGGCGCGCCGGTGGTCACCGCCAAAATGGCCGCCGCGCGCCAAGCGCTGGGGCAGATGGTCGCGCTGCAGGACCGCCTGTACCGCATCGCCGGTCCGCTGCTGATCAACAACGCGGACCTGTGCCGCAACCAGGCCCGCAACCTGCTCGGCTTCACCGCCAAGAACAAATACTCGTACTCCGGCGAGTTCGTCGACGCCGCGCAGGCGGTGCTGAATTACGGCGACCGCCTGGAAGTGGCCAGCGTGCTGACGGGCAGCGGCGCCGCGCGCGTGGGCCTGCGCAAGGGCGACGTGCTGCTCGCGGCCGAAGGCAAAAGCCTGCCCACCGGCCAACACGCCGAGACCGAGGCGGCCGGGGTTCTCGGGCCGCTGGTGGCCAACAACCAGACGCTCAACCTGATCGTCGAACGCAATGGCAGCAACCAGGCGCTCAAGGTGCCGGTCACGCGCGCCTGCGCCTTCAAGATCGACATCGGCAATTCCGACAACATCAACGCCTACTCGGACGGCCAGCGCGTGATGATCACGCGCGGCATGGTCAACTTCGCGCAAACCGACGAGGCCATCGCCTATGTGCTGGCCAAGGACATCGCGCACAATGTGCTGGGCCACGCCGCCAAGACGCGGTCGGCCTACACGGTCGGCAGCATCATCGACAATCTGGTCGCGGTGCGGCCGGACCTGTCGATGCTGATCGGCAGCGCCGGCATCAAGCCGATGCCGCAGGAACTCGACGCGGCGGCCGATTCGCTGTCGCTGTACATGGTCGCGCGGGCCGGCTACAGCACGGCGCAGGCGCGCGCCTTCTGGCAGCGGCTGGCCAACCAGTATCCGGCCTCGGTGCTGAACGGTTATACCGCCAACCACCCCGGCATCAACTACAGGCTGGCCGCGATCGACAAGACCGTCGCCGAAATCAAGGGCAAGCAGGCGGCCAAGAAGCCGCTGGTGCCGTGACCCCATGAAAAAACCGGCACTGATGGCGGCCCTGCTGATGTCGATGGCTGTCTCGGGCGCGGTCCAGGCGGCGCAATGGCGCAAAGTCAGCGCGGCGCCGGGCAACGTCTTCTACATCGATAGCACCAGCGTCGTCAAAAAAGACAAGACCCGCAAGGCGTGGTCGATGCACTCCTACGCCAAGCCGCAGCAGACGCCCGAGGGCAAGCCTTACCGCTCGGTCAAGGCGCAACACCTGTATTCCTGCGAGGACCGCACGGCGGTGATGCTGTCGCAGGTGTTCTATCCCGAGACGATGGGCAGGGGCGAACCGGTCGAGAACTATATCTACGAAAAATTCAGCCCCGAGGAAGTGGCGCCGGGCAGTCCATTCGAAAAGGCGCTGGCGAGGGTGTGCAAGCGCTAACGTCGAAGATGTTTAGCGGATGTTCGGGAAATCCGGGAACACGGTGCCCATCAGCCAGGTCAGGCCGCCGCAGAACACCACGGCGATAATCAGCACGATCAGCAGGCGGCCGAATTTGGGTGAGCCGTCGTCTTCCTTGTGGTCGGTCATGGCAGTTCCTGCAAGCTTTGTAGAGCCGTAGTATATTCCATCCATGGACAGTATCGATCTCGAAGTACTCAAAACCAGCGCCGCGTGGATCGCCTCCGGGCGCCGCTGCGAACTTATCACCGTCATCAAGACCTGGGGCTCGAGTCCCCGTCCGGTCGGCGCCACCCTGGCCATCTGCGAAGATGGCACGGTAATCGGCTCCGTCTCGGGCGGCTGCATCGAGGATGACCTGATCGCGCGCGTGCGCGACGAAGGCATCAGCCGCACTTTGCCCGAAATCGTCAGCTATGGCATCACCGCCGACGAGGCGCACCGTTTCGGCCTGCCCTGTGGCGGCACCATCGAACTGTCGATCGAACCGCTGTCGGAGCGCAGCCGCGTCGCCGAACTGCTGGAGCGGCTGGAACGGCACGAACTGGTGCAGCGCCGGCTCGATCTGCAGACCGGCGACGTCGAGCTGTCGCAAGCGGCGCCCGGCGCGCAGATGCAGGTGAGCGAGCGCGCCATGGTCACGCTGCACGGACCGCGCTGGCGCCTGCTGATCATCGGCGCCGGCCAACTCTCGCGCTTCCTGGCGCAAATCGCCACCGCGATGGACTACCACGTCATCGTCTGCGACCCGCGCGAGGAATACCGCGCCGGCTGGCAGGTCGACGGCGTGCAACTGGTGCACGATATGCCGGACGATATCGTCCTGTCGATGAAGCTGGACCACCGCAGCGCCGTGGTGGCGCTGACGCACGATCCCAAGCTCGACGATCTGGCGCTGATGGAGGCGTTGAAATCGGACGCGTTCTATGTCGGCGCGATCGGCTCGCGCCTGAACAACAGCAAGCGCCGCGAGCGGCTGCTGGAATTCGACCTGACGCCGGAGCAGCTGGCGCGCCTGCACGGGCCGATAGGGTTGTACATCGGCAGCAAAACGCCGTCGGAGATCGCCATCTCGATCCTGGCGGAGCTGACGGCGATCAAAAACGGCGTACCGACGACGATGCTGATCCCGCACGCCGCCTCGCCGGTGGCGCCGGGCGACACCGTCTGCGCGGTCGACAGCGGCGCGGTGTAAATCAGTTCGAAAGCAAGAAGCGGAAAGACGGAACCACGTGGGCGGATTAGCGTAGCGTAATCGGCCATGCATGCGTCATCGGCGGCTCATGGCCGATTACGCGCTGCGCGCTAAACCGCCCTACGAAACCAAAATAGCGAACCTAAATTCCATGAGCACCGCCAACCTCCTCCGCCTGATCTTCCTGGCCGCCATCTGGGGCGGCTCCTTCCTGTTCATGCGGATCGCCGCCCCGGTGCTGGGCGCGGCCGTCCTGATCGAATACCGCGTGCTATTCGCCTCCCTCTTCCTGGCGGTGATCGCAGTGGTGCTGAAAAAACCGCTCAACCTACGCAAGCACTGGAAACACTACTTCATCCTCGGCCTGTTCAACTCCGCGCTGCCGTTCCTGATGTTCGCCTTCGCCGCGCGCACGCTATCGGCCTCCCTGCTGGCGGTGCTCAACGCCACCACGCCGCTGTGGGGCACCCTGATCGCCGCCGCCCTCACCCGCCAGATGGTCAGCGGCAAAATCATGCTCGGCCTCCTGCTGGGCGCCTGCGGCGTCGCGCTGCTGGTCGGCTTCGACCATGTCAGCACCAAACCCGGCGCCGGCCTCGCGATCGCCGCCGTGCTGTTCGCATCCTTCAACTACGGCATCGCCAGCAACTACGCCAAATCGGTCAAGGACGTCGAACCCCTGTCCAACGCGCATGGCTCGATGTGGGCCTCCACGCTGCTGGTGCTGCCGGTGGTGCCGTTCTTCCCGGCACCCGGCGAGCCGACCATCGGCATCATGGGCGCCGTGATCGCGCTGGGTGTGCTGTGCAGCGGCGTCGCCTACCTGATCTACTTCCGCCTGATCCAGGATGTCGGCCCGTCGTCGGCGCTGACGGTGACCTTCCTCAGCCCCTTGTTCGGCATTTTGTGGGGCACGCTATTCCTCGGCGAGACGGTCGGCTGGTACACCATCGTCGGCGCCGCCATCGTCATCGCGGGCACCGCGCTGGTCACCGGCTTCCGTCCCAACTTCGGCGCGCTGCGCAAAACCAAACCCGTATGAAAAGCTTCGTGCTCGAGCTGCCGGCCAACTACCGCCTGCACGACGTACTGGCCTTCCACAGCCGCGATACCGAAAGCGTCGCCGAAGAAGTCGGCGACACGCGCCTGCGCAAAGGAATAGTGGTGGACGGCGTGCCGGTGGTGCTCGCGGTGGTAATCGATAGCGCGCTGGCGCCCACCAGCGCCAGCTGCACGGTGCACGCCGGCGGCAAGCTATCCAAAGCTTCGCAACAGCGCGTGCGCGAAGCGGCGCTCAGCATCCTCGGTCTGCGCATCGATCCGGAGCCGTTCTGCGCCTTCGCCGCCAAGGACGCCATGTTCGGCCCCCTGACCGTGGCGCAGCCGGGCCTGCGCATCGTGCAATCGGCCACCGTGTTTGAAGCGCTGACCTGGGCCATCATCGGCCAGCAAATCAACCTGTCGTTCGCCATCTCATTGCGCCGCACCTTCATCCTGCAGGCCGGCCGCCAACACAGCAGCGGCTTGTGGTGCTACCCCGAGGCGGCCGACGCGGTAAAGCTGAGTATCGACGATCTGACCAGCCGCAAATTCTCGCGTGCCAAAGCGGAGACCCTGCTGCGGCTGGCCAATTTGGTCGCCAGCGGCGAACTGCGACTGGACGTCACGCCCGCCAACAGCATCGAACAGATCTCGGCGGCACTGCTGGCAGTCAAAGGTATCGGCCCGTGGACGGTCAACTACGGCCTGCTGCGCGGCTACGGCTACGCCGACTGCTCGCTGCACGGCGACGTCGCCATCCGCGCGGCGCTGCAACAGCTGCTGGGCGAGGACGTCAAACCCGACATGCCGCGCACCGAACAAATCCTGGCCCGCTACGCGCCCCACCGCACAATGGCCGCCGCCCATCTTTGGGCCAGCCTGCACCCGAGCGGCGACGGCAAAGATTCCGCTTGATCCTGACGTAACGTCAGGCTTTACGATTCCGGCATCTCCGACACAATCAAGGATGCCATGAGCTGGATCGAAAAACTGCTACCGCCCCGTTTCAACCGCAACGGCGCCGAACCGCGCCAATCGATACCGGCCGGCGTGTGGGCCAAGTGTCCGGCATGCGAGGCGGTGCTGTACCGGGCCGACCTCGAAGCCAATCTGCACGTCTGCCCCAAATGCAGCCACCATCTGCGTATCCGTGCCCGCGCCCGTCTCGACGCCCTGCTCGACGCTGGCGGCCGTCATGAGATCGGCCAGGAAGTGCTGCCCGTCGATACGCTCAAGTTCAAAGGTAGCAAGAGCTATCCGGCGCGTCTGCAAGCGGCGATGGACGCCACCGGCGAGACCGACGCGATCATCGTCATAGCCGGCGCGATCTTGTCGGTGCCCGTGGTGGTGGCGTGCTTCGAATTCGACTTCATGGGCGGCTCGATGGGATCGGTGGTCGGAGAGCGTTTCGTGCGAGGCGTGCAGGCCGCCATCGACCAACATGTGCCCTTCATCTGCGTCACCGCCAGCGGCGGCGCGCGCATGCAGGAAGGCCTGCTGTCGTTGATGCAGATGGCGAAAACCACCGCAATGCTGGCCAAGCTGGCGGAGAAGAAACTGCCCTTCGTCTCGGTGCTGACCGACCCCACCTCGGGCGGCATATCGGCCTCGTTCTGCTTCCTGGGCGACCTGGTGATCGCCGAACCGAAGGCGCTGATCGCCTTTACCGGCGCGCGCGTCATCAAAAGCACCTTGGGGGTGACGCTGCCGGAAGGCTACCAGCGTCCGGAGTTCCTGCTCGAACGCGGCGCCATCGACATGATCGTCGACCGCCGCGACATGCGCGCCGAACTGGCATCGCTACTGGCCTTGCTGCTCAAGCTACCGAAGGACGCCATCGCCAAAAACACATCGGAATCACGTAGGGCGGATTAGCGGAGCGTAATCCGCCATGCATGCGCCGTCGGCGGCTCATGGCGGATTACGGCGTCCCGCCTAATCCGCCCTGCGTGCCACTCCGACCTCGCGTACACTATCGCGCATGAAAGAACATCGCAATCACGCCGTGCTGAAAATCGGCGAGCTGGCCGCGCGCTCCGGGCTGACGGTGCGCGCGCTGCACCACTACGACAGCATCGGCCTGCTGACGCCATCGGCGCACACCGACTCCGGCTATCGCCTCTACAACCGCGCCGACGTGGCCCGGCTGCACCAGATCCAGGCGCTACGCCGCTTCGGCATGTCGCTGGCGGACATCGGCACCTTCCTCGCCAGCCCCGACGCGCCGTTCGCCGACGTCGTCGCGCAGCAGATCGCCACCCTCGACCAGCAGATCGCGCAGGCGAGCGCGCTGCGCGAACAACTCTCGCACCTGCACCGGCAGATGGCCGGCGGCGGCGAGCCGGAACTGGCCGACTGGCTGTCCACGCTGGAGCTGATGCACCTCTACGACAAATACTTCACGAAGGACGAATTGCACCGCCTACCCTTCTGGCAGCAGGACGCGCGCCGCAACAGCGGCTGGGCCGCGCTGGTCGCGCAGATACAGGACCTGATGCGGCAAGGCGTCCCACCCGCCGGCGACGAACCGCGCCAACTGGCCGAGCGCTGGATGCAGATGCTCGAACGCGACACCGCCGCCAATCCAGACTTCGCGCGCCGCATCACCGTCATGATGGAGATGGAACCGGCCGCGCAACTGCACACGGGGATCACGCCGCAACTGAAGCAATACGTGATCGAAGCGTTCGGTGAACACAAGCTGGCGCTGTACGCCGGCTATCTCGACAAAGACGAGTTACAACGCATGCGCGTCGGCGCCAGTCAGCATGGCGCCGAGTGGATGGCGCTGATCGCGGCGGTCCACCGGCAACTCGAAGCCGGCGCCGATCCCGCCGATCCGGCATCGCAAGCGCTGGCCCGCGAATGGATGACATTATTCAGCGCCCGCATCGGCGACAATCCGGCGACGCTGGAAAAAATCCGCCACGCCCACACGCGTGAACCACGACTGCTCGTCGGAACCTGGGTCACGCCGGCCATGCTCGATTTCATCCGCACATCCTGCGCCACGTTGCCGCAGGCCTGACTTGCCCGCCCCTTTGAGCGGGCGTAAAGTAAAGCTCCGACGACCGCATTACGCTGGCGGAGGTGCCCCATGGACGATCACATCAAAACCGATTACGACACGGACTTTCTCGTCTGGCTGCAAAGCCAGGCCGAGCTACTGCGCGCCAAGCAATTCGAACGACTGGACCTTGAACATTTGATCGAGGAGCTCGAGAGCATGGGTAGCAAGGAAAGGCACGAGTTCAGAAACCGCATCGTGCAATTAATGATGCATCTGCTGAAATGGAAAGTACAACCGGACCACATTTCAGGCAGTTGGCTGCGTTCGATCAGGGAGCAACGCTATAGCATCGCCGATCTCATGGAAGAAATGCCCAGTCTGAAACCGCTGCTGGACAATTACGCAACGCGAAACTACGTAAGAGCCGTGGCCCTTGCGGCAGACGAAACGCGCCTGCCTAAGTCGGCCTTCCCCACTAAGAGGCCGTTCACCAAGGATCAACTGCTCGACCCCGACTACCTGCCATAAAACCACGGCACAAAAGAAAAAGCCGCTGATCCCTGTAAAAGAATCAACGGCTTTCGAATTTGGTTGCGGGGACAGGATTTGAACCTGTGACCTTCGGGTTATGAGCCCGACGAGCTGCCAGACTGCTCCACCCCGCGTCTGTGCAATCATTATAGGGCAGTTCAGCAATTTAGGCAATGTTAATCCTGAAATCGCGCGTGATAGTCCAAATAAATGCATTCCCTTGCCGCCGTAGCCAATCCCGTGCGTGGCGCAATCGGTGTAAAGTAACTAATATGAACAAAAATATCCGCCCCTGAGCACCTTCCCCTATGAAATTCTGTTCCGAATGCGCCTCCCCCGTCAGCCTGCTGATACCAGCCGGCGACAACCGTCCCCGCTACGTCTGCGAAAGCTGTTCCACCATCCATTACCAGAACCCGAAAATGGTGTTGGGCACGATCCCCGTATGGGAACGCGACGGCGAGTTGAAAGTCCTGCTGTGCAAGCGCGCGATCGAACCGCGCCACGGCTACTGGACCTTGCCGGCCGGCTTCATGGAAAACGATGAAACCACGGCCGAGGCGGCGATGCGCGAGACGCAAGAGGAAGCCGGCGCCCACATCGAACTGGGTAAACTGTTTTCCTTGCTAAACGTCTCGCGCGTGCACCAGGTCCATATGTTCTACCTGGCCACCCTGCTCGACCTCGACTTCGCGCCCGGCGAGGAAAGCCTGGACGTGCGCATGTTCAGCGAGGCGGAGATCCCGTGGGACGACCTGGCCTTCCCCACCATCCGCACGACGCTGGAACTGTTCTTCGCCGACCGGGCGCGCATGCGGGAAGACAAAAGCGGCGGCTACGGCTTCCACGCCCAGGACATCACGCGCGCGATGCGCTCGGACGCGGAACCGACGTGATCCCCTGGCTCGAACGCGACACGCCGTTTCCCGACGTCTCGCAGGCGCTGACGTCGGAGGCGCCCGGCCTGCTGGCCGCCGGCGCCGACCTGTCGCCGCAGCGCCTGCTGATGGCCTACCGGCACGGCATTTTCCCGTGGTTCTCGGAAGGCCAGCCCATCCTGTGGTGGAGCACCGATCCGCGCATGGTGCTGATGACCGAGCGCTTCCGCATCTCCGACAGCCTGAAGAAGACGCTGCGCAAGGTCGCCCGCGAAATGGCGGCCGGCGGGCGCTGGCAGGTGCGCTTCGACAGCGCCTTCGAGGACGTCATGCGCGCCTGCGCGGCGCCGCGCCGGGACGGTCCCGGCACGTGGATCTCGGAGGACATCATCGACGGCTACACCGGGCTGCACCGGCTCGGCTACGCGCATTCGGCCGAGGTGTGGCTGGACGGCGAGTTGGTCGGTGGCGCCTACGGCGTCTCGATCGGCCGCATGTTCTACGGCGAGTCGATGTTCGCGCGCGTGACCGACGGTTCCAAGATCGCGCTGGCCTACCTGGTGGGCTTCCTGCGCCGGCAAGGCGTCAAGATGATCGATTGCCAACAGGAGACCGGGCACCTGGCCTCGCTGGGCGCGGCGCCGATTCCGCGCGCGCAATTCCTGGCGCATCTGCGCAACAATATTGAATTGCCGCAAATCACCGTGTGGGAACCCATTGCACCGCTGGCCCCGGACAGTTAAGCTAAAGGTGACAAGCGCCCCGGCCGAACAAGCGCTATCATCAGGACTGGAACAGGATCAGAATCTCGCCATCGATAGGACGTGCATGACGCACCTGAACGATCTGCCTTTCGCGACGCTGCAGTTTTACACGACGGCGCCCTACCCTTGCAGCTATCTGGACGCGCGCCAGGCGCGCTCGCAGGTGGCTACGCCTTCCCACCTGATCAACGCCGACGTCTACTCGGAACTCGTCAAGAACGGCTTCCGGCGCAGCGGCATCTTTACATATCGACCATATTGCGACGGTTGCCAGGCCTGCATCCCGGTGCGCGTGGTGGTCGACCAGTTCGCCCCGAACCGCGGCCAACGCCGCGCCTGGGCCCGGCACGCCGACCTGCGCGCCGGCGTCGCCACCCTGCAATTCTCCGACGAGCACTACGAACTGTACCTGCGCTACCAGAGCAAGCGCCACGCCGGCGGCGGCATGGACCAGGACAGCCGCGACCAGTACGCGCAATTCCTGCTGCAAAGCCGCGTCAACACGCGGCTGGTGGAGTTCCGCGAGCCCGGCGGCACCCTGCGCATGGTCAGCATCATCGACGTGCTGTCGGACGGCTTGTCGTCGGTGTACACCTTCTTCGATCCCGATGTCGAGGGCGCCTCCTACGGCACCTTCAACGTGCTGTGGCAGATCGCCCAGGCACGCGAGCTGAGCCTGCCCTACATCTACCTGGGCTACTGGATCAGGGAAAGCCCGAAAATGTCCTATAAAACCAACTTCAAACCGCTGGAGGCGCGCATCAAGGGCGTGTGGAGCGTACTGGAGGCCTGATTTGCGCCGATCAAACGCTGATAAAATACCGGGGCCAACAACCAGAGCCCCCTCATGTCCGAAAAATTCCTGTACTCCCTGGCCCGTCCGATGCTGTTCTCGATGGACGCCGAAGCCGCGCACCACTTCACCCTTCCCGCGCTCAAACGCGCCGCCGCGCTGGGCCTGACCAAGCTGGTCAGGCAACCGGCGGCCGACCCGCGCACCGTGATGGGTATCACGTTCAAGAATCCGGTCGGCCTCGCCGCCGGGCTGGACAAGGACGGCGCGTTCATCGACGCGCTGGCGGACCTGGGCTTCGGCTCGATCGAGGTGGGCACCGTCACGCCGCGCGGCCAGCCGGGCAATCCGAAGCCGCGCATGTTCCGCCTGCCGGCCGCGCACGCGATCATCAACCGCATGGGCTTTAACAACGGCGGCGTCGACGCCTTTGTCGCCAACGTGCAGTCGTCGCGCTTCTACCAGGACAAGGCCGGCGTGCTGGGCCTAAACATCGGCAAGAACGCCGACACGCCGATCGAGCGCGCGGCCGACGACTACCTGCACTGCCTGGAAAAAGTCTATCCCTACGCCAGCTATGTGACGGTCAACATCTCGTCCCCCAACACCAAGAACCTGCGCCAGTTGCAAGGCGGCTCCGAGCTCGACGGCCTGCTGGCGCAGTTGAAGGACGCGCAGGCGCGCCTGGCCGACCAGCACAAGCGCTACGTGCCGCTGGCCCTGAAAATCGCACCGGACATGGACGCGGACCAAGTCAAGAACATCGCCGACGCGCTGCTGCGCCACAAGATCGACGGCGTCATCGCCACCAACACCACGCTGAGCCGCGACGCCGTGGCCGGCATGCGCCACGGCGCCGAGGCGGGCGGACTGTCGGGCGCGCCGGTGTTCGAGTTGTCCAACACCGTGATCCGCCTGCTCAAGGCCGAACTGGGCGACGCCCTGCCGATTATCGGCGTTGGCGGTATCATGCGCGGTGCGGACGCCAAGGTCAAAATGGACTGCGGCGCGCGACTGGTGCAGTTGTATAGCGGCCTGATCTACGCGGGCCCGGCACTGGTCAACGATTGCGCGCAGGCCGTGCGCGGACATTAAGGAGCGGGCATGCGGAAGGTACAACTTGGTTCCAGCGATCTGAAGGTCACAAAGATTTGCCTGGGGACGATGACGTTCGGCGAGCAAAACACCGAGGCGGACGCGCACAGCCAGCTCGACTACGCGCTCGAGCGCGGCATCAACTTCATCGACACCGCCGAGATGTACCCGGTCATGCCGCGCGCCGAAACGCAGGGCGCGACCGAACGCTTCATCGGCACCTGGCTGAAGAAATCGGGCAAGCGCGACAAGGTGGTGCTGGCGACCAAGGCCGCCGGACCGAATCCCAACATCGGCTGGGTACGCGGCGGCAAGCAGAACTTCGACGCCGCCAACCTGCGCGCGGCGGTCGACACCAGCCTGCAACGCCTGCAGACCGACCACATCGACTTGTACCAATTGCACTGGCCCAGCCGCAACGTGCCGATTTTCGGCGCCAGCGTCTTCAATCCGCAGCTCGAGCGCGAATGCGTGGCCGTCGAGGAAACCCTGGCCGCGCTGGCCGAGCTGATCAAGGAAGGCAAGATCGGCGCGATCGGCGTCTCCAACGAATCGTGCTGGGGCGTGAGTGAATTCATCAAGCAATCGGAGATGAAGGGCTTGCCACGCATCGCCTCCATCCAGAACCTGTACAACCTGACGGCGCGCCACTACGAAACCAGTTTTCTCGACGAGACCTGCTTCCGCGAAAACGTCGGCCTGCTGGCGTACAGCCCGTTGGCCTTCGGCCAATTGACGGGCAAATACCACGACGACCCGAACGCGCACGGGCGGCTGACGATCTTCCCGCCGACGTGGAGTCCGCGCTACCTGCGGCCGACGGTGCTGGCGGCGGTGGCGCAATACACCGAGCTCGCGCGCGACAACGGCCTGACGCCGACGCAACTGACGCTGGCATGGTGCTACGGCCGCTGGTGCGTGGCCTCGACCATCATCGGCGCGACCAGCCTGGCGCAGCTGAAGGAAAACATCGACGCCTACGACGTCACGCTCACGCCGGACATCATCGCGCAGGTGGACGCGATCCACGCGACCCTGCCCAATCCCGGCCAGTGACGCGCGATTACATCTAAACCACGTAGGGCGGATTAGGCGGCACGCCGTAATCGGCCATGCACGCGCCGCCGACAACGCATGACAGATCAGCCCGTGTAGAAATGGTGGACCTGACCCCGGAGTGCGGGTATATCTTTAGACGCAATCGTTCGTTGGTATTCAATTGTGCGGCTGCTATCCTGTGCCACCACTTTCGCACACGAGACCGCCACATGACCACACGCCACACCGCCACACCGCTTTTGCTGAGCACGCTGATCGCCACCATCGTCATTCCCGCCTTCGCCCAGGACGCGCCCGCCGACGGCGAGCTGCAGTCGGTGGTCGTCACCGGCACCTACGCCAAGAACCGCCGCACCATCGATTCCGAGTCGCCCGTCGACATCATCAGCGCGCGCGAA
This sequence comes from Burkholderia sp. LMU1-1-1.1, assembly GCF_040675865.1. Classification (NCBI taxonomy): domain Bacteria; kingdom Pseudomonadati; phylum Pseudomonadota; class Betaproteobacteria; order Burkholderiales; family Burkholderiaceae; genus Burkholderia; species Burkholderia sp. LMU1-1-1.1. The sequence continues at coordinate 91,635 of NZ_JBEGHG010000011.1, forward strand.
TTGCAGGCCAGCGGCTCGACCGAACTGGCCACCGTGCTCGGCCGCCTGGTGCCGTCGATGAACTTCCCGCGCCCGTCCGGCGCCGACACCAGCGACGCCGTGCGTCCGGCCCAGTTGCGCGGCCTGTCGCCCGATCAGACCCTGGTGCTGGTCAACGGCAAGCGCCGCTACACCTCGGCCGTGGTCAACGTCAACGGCACCCAGGGACGCGGCTCGGCGCCGGTCGACCTGAACGCGATCCCGCTGGCGGCGATCGAACGCATCGAGGTGCTGCGCGACGGCGCGGCCGCCCAGTACGGCTCCGACGCGATCGCCGGCGTGATCAACATCATCCTCAAAAAAGGCGCGTCCGGCGGCGACATCGAAGTCGGCTACGGCGAGTACAAGGAAGGCGACGGCCGGCAGCGCACCCTGCGCGGCTCGACCGGCTTCAGCCTGGGCGACCAGGGCTGGGTGCGCGTGGCCATCGAGGCCGCCGAGCGCGATCCCACCAACCGCGCGGGCGCCGACCTGCGCAATCCGCGCGAGCCGCGTTACGGCGAAGTGAGCCAGCGTTACGGCGATCCGGAAAGCCATCCGCGCAGCATCTTCGTCAACAGCCAGTACCGCGTCACCGACGATATCGACTGGTACGCCTTCGCCAACTTCGGCGAGCGCAAGACCTCGGCCGCCGCCACCTGGCGCACCGCGTACGCCAGCACGGCGGCCAACGCGCCGCTGCGCTCGCCGTTGTATCCGGAGGGCTTCCTGCCGCTGCAGAACAGCACCTCGACCGACCAGTCGCTGGTGACCGGCCTGCGCGGCGAGCTGTCCGGCTGGCGCTGGGACGCCAGCCTGAACTACGGCAGCAACAAGTTCCGGCTCAATCTCGACGACACCGCCAACCTGGACCTGGGCGCGAACAGCCCGACCCACTTCTACGCCGGACTGCTGCACAACACGCAAGGACTGTTCAACTTCGACATCGCCAAGGAGTTCCCGGTAGCCGCCTTCAGCGGTCCGCTGACGGTGGCGCTGGGCGTCGAAGCGCGCCACGAGGAATATGAAATCGGCGCCGGCGACGTGGCGTCCTACAGCGGCTCGGGCGCGCAGGGCTTCTCCGGCTTCCGTCCGGTCAACGCCGGCAGCAACAGCCGTCACAACAAGTCGATCTACGCCAACTTCGAGGCCGACATCACCAAGCAGTTCTCGGCTTCGGCCGCCGTGCGCCACGAGCGCTACAGCGACTTCGGCAACACCACGTCGGTCAAGGGCTCGGCACGCTACGCGTTCAATCCGCTGGTGTCGCTGCGCGCCACGGCCTCGTCGGGCTTCCGCGCGCCATCGCTGGCGCAGCAGTTCTACACGATCACGACCACCAACTTCTCGGTCATCAACGGCCAGAACACGCCGATCGAAACGGGCACCTTCGCCGTCGGCAGCGCCGCCGCCGACGCGCTCGGCGCGCAGCAGCTGAAGGCCGAGAAAGCCCGCAATTACAGCGTCGGCCTGCAAGTGCAGCCGACCCGCAACTGGAGCGCCAGCGTCGACGCCTACCGCATCGACATCGACGACCGCATCGCGCTGTCGACCAGCATGACCTTGTCGCCGACCTTGCGCAATACGCTGGCCAACCAGGGTCTGCTGGTCGGCGCGGCGCGCTACTTCACCAACGCCATCGACACCCGCACCACCGGCGTCGACGTGGTCAGCACCTACCGTTGGGATTTGGCCAGCGCCGGCCGCTACGACTTCACCTTGGCGTACAACCGCAACAAGAGCTCGGTGCAGCACGTCAACGACAATCCGGCCATCCTGACCGCTAACGGCCTGACCCTGATCGACCGCCAGACCATCAACCGCCTGACGGTCGGTTCGCCGAAGGACAAGTTCAGCCTGGCGACCGACTACACCCTGGGGGCCTGGAACGCGCGCGGCGTGGTGACGCGCTACGGCAGCTTCACGGTGCCGCAGAATAACCCGGCGCAGGATCAGGTATACGATCCGCAGTGGGTGCTGGACCTGTCGGCCAGCGTCAAGCTGAGCAAGAACTGGCGCCTGAGCCTGGGCGTGGACAACGTGACCGACAAGTATCCGGACACGATCACGTCGGTGGCCAACCTCAACCTCAACGGCATCAACCTGTACAGCGGCTGGGCGCCGAACGGGTTTAATGGCCGGTATTATTACGCCAAGGCTGGTTACAGCTGGTAGTCCCTTACCGCAGCGCCAGCGTCTGGCGCTGCGCCACGCCGAATCCCCCCGGCCCGGCCAGCTTGAACACGCTAACGGCCTGCGCCAGCAAATCCGCCTGATCGCGCAGGCTCTGCGCGGCGGCGGCGGCCTGCTCCACCAGCGCGGCGTTCTGCTGCGTCACATCGTCGATCGAGATGATGGCCTGGTTGACCTGCTCGATTCCACTACTCTGCTCGCTGCTGGCGGCGCTGATCGCGCTCATGATCTCGGCCACCTGCTTGACCGATTCCACCAGGCCCGCCATCGTCGCGCCGGCCTCGCCGACCAGCACGGCGCCGGCATCGACCGTTTCCACCGAACGCCCGATCAACTCCTTGATTTCCTTGGCGGCGCCGGCCGAGCGCTGCGCCAGGTTGCGCACCTCCGACGCCACGACCGCGAAGCCCCTGCCCTGCTCGCCCGCGCGCGCCGCCTCGACCGCCGCGTTCAGCGCCAGGATATTGGTCTGGAAGGCGATACCGTCGATCACGCCGATGATGTCGACGATCTTGCCCGAGCTTTCCTTGATCGCACCCATCGTGTCGACCACCTGCCCGACCACCTTGCCGCCCTTGGTGGCGTAGTCCGACGCCGCCACCACCAGCTTGGTCGCCTGGCGCGCGTTCTCGGCGTTCCGCGACACCGTCGACGTCAATTCCTCCATCGACGACGCGGTCTCCTCCAGGCTCGATGCCTGCTGCTCGGTGCGGCTGGACAGATCGAGGTTGCCGCTGGCGATCTCGTTGGAGGCGGTGGCGATGGTATCGGTGCCGGACCGCACCTGGCCGACCGTGCGCGCCAGGCTGTCGTTCATGTCGATCAGCGCGCGCAGCAACTGGCCGGTTTCGTCGGTCGTATGGCATTCCATGCGCATGGTCAGGTCGCCGCCTGCCACCGCCTGCGCCATGCCGACCGCGCGGTTCAACGGCAAGGTGATGCTGCGCGAGATGATGGTCAGCACCCACGCCACGATACCGGCCGCGAGCACCGTCAGCAAGATCATCGTGGTGCGCGAACTGGCATAGGCTTGCTCGGCGACGGTGCTGGCGTCTTCCACCGCCGCGTTCTGGAACTTGACCAGTTCGGTCAGCGAATTGAGATAGGCGGTCTGTTCCTTGCGAACCGTGGTCAGCAGGTAATTGATGGACGCGTCGCGCTGTTCGGCGTCGGCCGACATCTTGATGAACTCGGTTTGCACGACAGAATACTTGTCGCGCGCGTCCAGCACGGCCTGCAACTTCGCGGCGCTGCGCGGGTCGTCATCGTCGGCGATCAGCACGCGCAGTTGCTCGAGGCGCTCGCCAATTTCGACCTTGCGCTTGTCGACGCGCTCCAGTTCCGCCTTGACCACGGCCGGGTCCTTGGACAGCATGGCGTTGCGCATCGCCCGCGCGATATCGTTGAGACCGCCTATTGTTTCGTAAGCCAGTATGACCTTGGGCACCTTGTCGGTGGCCAAGTCCTTGGTGTTGTTGTTGAGCTTGCCAAGATTGCCGATGCCGACAATGGCGATGCCGAGCATGAAGACGATCGCCACCCCAAGACCGGCGCCCAGGCGGACGCCGATTTTCCAATTCCCGATTCCCATGTTGACTCCCAGAGTAAAACCGAAGGTTTAAATAACTGGATGCAGCAATAGCAATTGAAAAATTAGTATAGGGTGGTTTTTGAGTGCCAGTAATAAATATTGTTGGACTGTTTTCCGGCTACCACATTGCTGCGGCAGCCATATAGCCACTAATGCCATGCGCTACGACAAATCCCCGCCGTTCAAGGCCGCATCGATTTCCTCGCGCGTCAGATCCGGCGCGAATTGCTGGATGAAGTGGTAGGCGTACGAGCGCAGATAGGCGCCCTTGCGCACCGCCAGCCGCGTCGTGTTCGGTGCGAACAGGTGCGACGCCTCGACCGCGCGCATGCCCTTGTCGCGGCCGTGGTCGAAGGCCATCGAGGCGACGATGCCCACGCCCAAGCCGAGCGCGACATACTGCTTGATGACGTCCGAATCCATCGCCGTCAACACGATGTCCGGCTTGACGCCGGCCTGCGAGAACGCCGCGTCGATATGCCCGCGTCCGGTGAAGCCGACGTCGTAGGTGATCAACGGGAACTCGGCCAGATCCTCCAGCCGGATCGGCGAGCGCCCCAGCAGCGGGTGGCCGTCCGGCACCACGATCAAATGGCTCCAGCGGTAGCATGGGAAGGACACCAGGTCCGGGAACTGCGACAAGCCCTCGGTGGCGATGCCGATATCGGTCTTGCCCGACAAAATCCATTCGGCGATGTGCTCCGGCGCGCTCTGCTGCAAGGCGATGCGCACGTCCGGATACGCGCTGCGGAAACTCTGCACCACCTTCGGCAGCGCGTAGCGCGCCTGCGTGTGCGTGGCGGCGACGCTGAGCGTGCCGCTTTGCTGGCCCGTGTATTCGAGGCTGGCCTGCTGCAAATTCTCCGCCTCGATCAGCAGGCGGTCGATGATCTTGAGGATGCCCTTGCCCGGTTCGGTCATGCCGGTCAGGCGCTTGCCGTTACGTTCGAAAATCACCACGCCCAGTTCGTCTTCCAGCTCGCGGATCTGGCGGCTCACGCCAGGCTGCGAGGTGAACAAGGCATTGGCCACTTCGGTCAAATTGTAGCCCCGTCGGGCGGCTTCGCGGATCGACCGCAGTTGTTGAAAATTCATATTGAAGCTCCAGCGTCAACAAACACATGCAGGCGTTTAGGACGCACCACCAAAGTCTCACCCTCCTTCAGTTGCAGAAGGCTGAAACGCTCATTCGACATCACCGCCTCGATCAGCTCGGACGTATCGTCGCGCTCCAGGTCCAGCTGCGCCAGCGGGCCGATCGCGTGCGCGCGGCGCAGCTTGACGACGATGCCCTCGGCGCCCGGCGTGTAGCGTTCGATGTCCAGGTCGTGCGGACGCACATAGGCCGTGCCCTTGCCGTCGGCGTCGGGCTGGCCCGGCACCTGGAAGGTGGCGCCGCCACTGGCCAGCACGCCATCCTGCACGCGGCCGTGGAACATGTTGACGTTGCCCAGGAAACCGTAGACGAACGGCGAGGCCGGATGGTTGTAGACCTGCTCCGGCGCGCCGATCTGCTCGACGTTACCCTTGTTCATCAGCACCACCTGGTCGGCCACTTCCAGCGCCTCCTCCTGGTCGTGGGTGACGAAGATCGACGTCACGTGCAGGTCGTCATGCAGGCGGCGCAACCAGCGGCGCAATTCCTTGCGCACCTTGGCGTCGAGCGCGCCGAACGGCTCGTCCAGCAGCAGCACGCGCGGCTCGACGGCCAGCGCGCGCGCCAGCGCGATCCGCTGGCGCTGCCCGCCCGACAGTTGCGGCGGATAGCGGTCGGCCAGCCAGTCCAGCTGCACCAGCTCCAGCAGCTCCTTGACCTTGCGGCGGATCTGGTCTTCCGACGGCCGCTCGGCGCGCGGTTTCACCCGCAGGCCGAAGGCGACGTTCTCGAACACCGTCATGTGCTTGAACAGCGCGTAGTGCTGGAACACGAAACCGACCTGGCGCTCGCGCACGTGGCGGTGCGAGGCGTCGTTGGAGTCCAGCAGCACCTGCCCCGAATCGGGATGCTCGAGGCCGGCGATAATGCGCAGCAAGGTGGTCTTGCCGCAGCCGGACGGTCCCAGCAGCGCGGTCAGCTCGCCGGCCGGAAAGTCCAGCGAGACATTGTTGAGGGCGACGAAATCGCCGAAACGCTTGTTGATGTTTTTGACTTCGATCGTCATGTCAGTGCTCCTTGGAACGTGCGTCATCGGCGATCGATTCGTTCAAGCGCCAAGAGATAAAGGATTTGAGGGCCAGCGTCACCAGCGCCAGCAAGGCCAGCAGGGACGCCACGGCAAAGGCGGCGGCGAAGTTGTACTCGTTGTACAGAATCTCGACCTGCAGCGGCACGGTGTTGGTTTCGCCGCGGATGTGGCCGGACACCACCGACACCGCGCCGAACTCGCCCATCGCACGAGCGTTACACAGGATCACGCCGTACAGCAGGCCCCACTTAATGTTCGGCAAAGTCACGCGGCGGAAGGTGTCCCAGCCGGAGGCGCCCAGCACGATGGCTGCCTCTTCTTCTTCGCTGCCTTGCGCCTGCATCAGCGGGATCAGCTCGCGCGCGACGAAGGGGAAGGTGACGAAGATCGTCGCCAGCACGATGCCGGGCACGGCGAACAGGATCTTGATGTCGTGCTCCTGCAGCCACGGTCCCATCCAGCCCTGCGCGCCGAACAGCAGCACGTAGATCAGGCCGGAGATCACCGGCGATACCGAGAACGGCAGGTCGATCAGGGTCAGCAGGAAGCTCTTGCCGCGGAACTCGAACTTGGCGATACACCACGAGGCGGCCACGCCGAACACCAGGTTCAGCGGCACGGCGATGACGGCCGTGATCAAGGTCAGCTTGATGGCCGAGATCGCGTCCTCCTCGACGATGGCGGCCACATAGGCTTCCCAGCCCTTGCGGAACGCCTCGGCGAACACCGCCACCAGGGGCACGAACAGGAACAGGGTCAGGAAGGTCAGCGCGATGGCGATCAGCACGCCGCGCACCCACAGCGGTTCGAGGATTTGCGGGGCCGACGGCAGTTCGCCGCGACGCACCGGGACGGGAGGCAGTCCGCTCATATTATTTACCCGACTTTCCGCGAGCCCAAGCTTGCAACAGGTTGATGGACAACAGCATGATGAACGACACGACCAGCATCACCACCGCGATCGCGGTGGCGCCGGCGTAGTCGTATTGCTCCAGTTTGGTGATGATGAACAGCGGCGTGATCTCGGAAATCATCGGCATGTTGCCGGCGATGAAAATCACCGAACCGAATTCGCCGGTGGCGCGGGCGAAGGCCAGCGCGAAGCCGGTCATCAAGGACGGCATGATGGTCGGGAACACCACGCGGGTGAAGGTCTGGAAGGCGTTGGCGCCCAGGCTGGCGGCGGCCTCCTCCAGTTCGCGCTCGGCGTCCTCCAGCACCGGCTGCACCGTGCGCACCACGAACGGCAGGCCGATGAAGGTCAGCGCGATGACCACGCCGATCGGCGTGAACGCCACCTTGATGCCGAGCACGCCCTCGATGAACTGGCCGAACCAGCCGTTGGCCGAGTACAGCGCGGTCAGCGTGATGCCGGCGACGGCGGTCGGCAGCGCGAACGGCAGGTCGACCAGCGCGTCGATGATGCGCTTGCCGGGAAACTCGTAGCGCACCAGCACCCAGGCGACGATGCCGCCGAAAACGACATTAATAAATGCGCCGATCAACGAGGCGCCAAAGGTCAGCCGGTACGAGGCCATCACGCGGTCGGAGGTGACGGCGGCCCAGAACCCTTCCCATGTCATCGTGAAGGTCTTCAGGAAGACCGCCGACAATGGGATCAGCACGATCAAGGTCAGGTAGAAAATGGTGAATCCCAGCGAGAGCCGGAAGCCCGGCATCACGCGGAACGGCGCGCCCCTGGCGGCCACGGGGGCCGTGGCGGGCGCTGCGAGAACTGCTGACATGAAATTGCTCCCTTATTACAAATTCTTCTATAAGGGCTGCATAATCTCATCTGTGCGTCATATTACAAACGAAGCTTTTTTCATTTGGTTAGACGATTCGGCTATATAGCTACTCAGAATATGAGTTTGGCCGCGACCGCTACCAAAATGAAAGCGAGCAGGCCGCGCAGCATGCGTTCCGGCACCGACTTGGCGAAATAGGAGCCGACGGTGATGCCCGGCAGCGACCCTACCAGCAAGGTCAGCAATAGCATCCAGTCGATCGAGCCGAGCCACCAGTGGCCGATGGCGGCGATCGCCGTCAGTGGCACGGCGTAGGCGATATCGGTGCCGGCCACTTCGGCCGGCGTCAGCTTCGGATACAGCATCACCAGCACGGTCGCGCCGATGGCGCCGGCGCCGATCGAGGAAATGGTGACCAGGCTGCCCAGCACGGCACCGGCGAAAATGGTGGCGGCGGTCAGCGCCCCGCCCGTCAACTGGCGCTCGGGATGAGCGTTGATCCAGGCCAGCATCTTGCGCCGGAACAGCAGCGCGCACACGGTCAGCAGCACCGAGCCGGCGATGGTGTAACGGATGATCTGGCCCAGTTCGGGGCTGAGGGTGCCGAAGTACTTGAGTGCCAGGCTGGCGACCAGCGCGGCCGGCAAGGCGCCGATGCACAGGCGCCGCACGATGTCCCAGTGGACCGTGCCGCGCAGACGGTGGGTGAAGGTGCCGACGCCCTTGGTCAGCGAGGCGAACGCCAGGTCGGTGCCGACGGCGACCGCCGGCGAGACGCCGAACAGCAAGGTGAGTAGCGGGGTCATCAGCGAGCCGCCGCCGACGCCGGTCATGCCCACCAATAAACCCACCGCGAAACCTGAAATGACAAACGATACATCCATGCAATTCCCCAAGAGTAGCCCGCAGGGTACCTACTCTAGGGAAATATCCAAACAACGCAATCCTTATTTGCTTATGCGCTTTTTATTCCGATCACTTGTTCGGCTGTGGCGTGACGCGCAGATAAGGCTTGGCGGCGGTAAAGCCTTTTGGATACTTTTGCTTCAGCACTTCCGGATCTTGCACGGTCAGCGGGATGATGACGTCGTCGCCATCTTTCCAGTTGCCCGGGGTGGCCACGGTGTAGGCGTCGGTCAGTTGCAGGGCGTCGATGACGCGCAGCACTTCGTCGAAGTTGCGGCCGGTGCTCATCGGATAGGTCAGGCTCAGGCGGACCTTTTTGTTCGGGTCGATGACGAACAAGGTGCGCACGGTGGCGGTGGTCGAGGCGTTCGGGTGGATCATGTCGTACAAGGTGGCGACCTTGCGGTCCTCGTCGGCGATGATCGGGAAGCCGACCACGGTGTCCTGGGTCGATTCGATGTCGGCGATCCAGCCCTTGTGCGATTCGGCCGGGTCGACCGACAGCGCGATCGCCTTGACGTTGCGCTTGTCGAATTCGGGTTTCAGCTTGGCGGTCAGGCCCAGCTCGGTGGTGCAGACGGGCGTGAAGTCGGCCGGGTGGGAGAACAGCACCACCCAGGAATCGCCCGCCCATTCGTGGAACTTCAGCTTGCCGATGGAGGAGTCTTGTTCAAAATCGGGGGCGGTATCGCCGAGTCGTAGTGTCATGGTGGTCTCCAGGAGTTGTTACAGGTTGAATGGGCACCGGCGATCAATGCGCCGCGAGGGCTCTATTCTGCACCTTATCTATCAAAAAATACAAGATTTGCAGCCCTTCCGGCCAATCGCCCAGACCGGACTCGGCGTTGATGTGTCCCAGCCGCCCGCCGTCGATGAATTGGCTGCGCCAGCGCTCGGCCCACAAGGCCGCGCGCGGCGCCGCCATCCACGGATCGTTGGTGCTGCCGATCATGATCGACGGCACCGGCAACGCCAGCTTGGGCAGTTGATCGGCGACGTCGAACTTGTCCGGGTCGGCCGGCGCCACTAGCAGCACGCCGGCCACGCCGGACGGATCGCGCGCCACGCTGTGCACGGTGGCCAGGCTGCCGAAGCTGTGCGCGACGATGAGGATTGGACGCGGATCGTCAAGTTTGGTTCTGGTGTGGCGCAGCCGGTCGACGCGTGCCGACCAGCGCGCCAGATCCGGCGCCTCCCAGTCTTCCTGCTCGACCCGTTCGAAGGCGGGAAACAGGCGCTGCCAGCGGCTTTGCCAATGATCCGGTCCGCTGTTATGCAAGCCCGGCGCGATCAGCACACGAAAATCCGCTGTGTTAAGGCCGGGCATGGCGCTTACTTCGGCTGGTAGATCTGGTCGAACAGGCCGCCGTCGGCGAAGTGGGTCTTCTGCGCCTTGGCCCAGTCGCCGGAGATCTGGGCGATCGTGAACAGTTTCACGGCCGGGAATTGGGCGGCGTATTTCTTCGCCTCCTTCTCGACGGCCGGACGGTAGTAGTTCTTGGCGATGATTTCCTGCGCCTCGTCGGTATAGAGGAAGTTCAGGTAGGCCTCGGCCACCTTGCGGGTGCCGCGCTTGTCGACCACCTTGTCGACCACGGCCACCGGCGGCTCGGCCAGGATCGAGACCGACGGCGCGACGATGTCGAACTTGGTTGGGCCGAGTTCCTTGATGGCCAGCAGCGCCTCGTTTTCCCAGGCGATCAGCACGTCACCGATGCCGCGCTCGACGAAGGTGGTGGTGGCGCCGCGCGCGCCGGAATCGAGCACCGGCACGTTCTTATACAGTTTGCCGAGGAATTCCTTGGCGCTGGCCTCGGTGCCGCCCGGCTGGCGCAGCGCGTAGCCGTAGGCGGCCAGGTGGTTCCAGCGGGCGCCGCCGGAGGTTTTCGGATTCGGGGTGATGACGGCCACGCCGGGCTTGACCAGATCGTTCCAGTCCTTGATGCCCTTCGGGTTGCCCTTGCGGACCAGGAACACGATGGTCGAGGTGTACGGGGTGCTGTTGTGCGGCAGTTTCTTCTGCCAGTCCGGCGCCAGGATCTTGCGCTCGGCGATGGCGTCGATGTCGTAGGCCAGCGCCAGCGAGACCACGTCCGCTTCCAGGCCGTCGATGACGGCGCGGCCCTGCTTGCCGGAGCCGCCGTGCGATTGCTTGATCTTGACGGTATCGCCGGTCTTGGTTTTCCATTCCTTGGCGAAGGCGGCGTTGACGTCCTGGTACAGCTCGCGCGTCGGGTCGTACGAGACGTTGAGCAGGGAGATTTCGGCGGCGATGACGGATGAAGCGGCCGTAGCGGCGAAAATGGCTGCGGCGATGATTTTTTTGGACAGCATTTGTTTCCCCTAGTTGTGTTAGACCAAAGAGTAATGCCGTCCCTTATAAATGAGAACTAAGCTTTTATCAGTTCCATATACCAAAATCTTATATAGGACTAGTAAAAACGGTTGAACAATACCACAGCCCAGGTCGCCGCCGCCAGCAGGCAGGCCAGCAGCACGGCCGCGCTGCCGAAGTCCTTGGCATTTTTGGACAGTGGGTGGCGTTCCAGCGAAATCCGGTCAACCACCGCCTCGATTGCGGAGTTAATCAGTTCGACGATCAGCACCAGCACCAGCACCGCGATCAGCACCAGCTTCTCGAACGCCGACACCTTCAGCGCCAGCGCGACCAGGGTGCCGGCGACGCACAGGCCGAGTTCCTGGCGGAACGCGTGTTCGTGCTTCCAGGCCGATTTCAGGCCGTCGATCGAGTAGAAAAAAGCCGACAAAATCCGTTTCAGGCCGCTTTTGCTTTTGAATTCGCTGACAGGTTCCATGGACGATAAAACGTGATAAAGATGACGCATTATGCATCAATTCCCATTTTTTTCACATTATGGTATAACGTAGTTATCGAATACTGCACCGCACCAACCACATCATGAAAATCGAAACCGTTCCTGAGCAAAAGACCACTATCCAGGTGATCGAACGCATGGTGGCGTTACTAGACGCTCTCGCCAAGTATCCCGATCCCGTCAGCCTGAAGGAATTGTCCAAGGTTTCCGGGCTGCACCCTTCCACCGCGCACCGCATCCTCAACGACATGGTGCTCACGCGCTTTGTCGACCGCATCGAACCGGGCACCTATCGCCTGGGCATGCGCCTGCTGGAACTGGGCAACGTGGTCAAGAGCCGGCTGTCGGTGCGCGAGGCGGCGCTCGATTTCATGCGTGCGCTGCACAAGAAGACCCAGCAGACCATCAACCTGTCGGTGCGCCAGGGCGACGAGATCGTCTACATCGACCGCGCCTTCTCGGAACGCTCGGGCATGCAGGTGGTGCGCGCGATCGGCGGCCGCGGTCCGCTGCACCTGACCTCGACCGGCAAGCTATTCCTGTCGGTCGACGAGCCCAAGGCCATCCGCGCCTACGCCACGCGCACCGGGCTGGCCGGGCACAACAAGAATTCGATTACGGATTTGTCCAAGCTCGAGCGCGAGCTCAGCCTGGTGAAGTCGCGCGGCTACGCGCGCGACAACGAGGAATTGGAACTGGGGGTGCGTTGCATGGCCGCCGGCATCCATGACGACAGCGGCAAGCTGATTGCCGGGCTGTCGATCTCGGCGCCGGCCGACCGCTTGCAGGAAGACTGGCTGGAGGATCTGGTGACGACCGCCAGCCAGATCTCCGCCACGCTCGGTTACATGCCGGTCGAATAAACCGGCGAGCTGCCGCTGTTGGTCAGGGCGGCGGGCTTGAGCGCCTGCAGCCAGGTGCGCATGCGGCCGGCGTCGGCGGTACGCGATTGCTTGCCCTTGGAATCGAGGAACACCATGATCACCGAACGGCCTTCGATGACGGCCTGCATCAGCAGGCAGCGGCCGGCTTCATTGATGAAACCGGTCTTCTGCAGACCGATCGCCCAGTCGGGGCTGGCCACCAGGTGATTGGTGGTGCCGAACTGCATCGGACGGCCGTTGGCTTCGACGATGGCTTTGGAATCGGTGGAGAACTGGCGCAGCATCGGATGCTGGTAGGCCGCCATCGCCAGCTTGGCCAGATCGCGTGCGCTGGCCACATTCATTTTCGACAAGCCGCTGGAATCGACATAATGCGTGTCGGTCATGCCCAGTTCGCGGGCCTTGGCGTTCATCGCCTCGACAAACGCTGGCTTGCCACCCGGATAGCTGCGGCCGAGTGCCGAAGCGGCGCGGTTTTCCGAACTCATCAGGGCGATATGCAGCATGTTGGCGCGGGTCAGCTGGGCGCCGACGCGCAGGCGCGAGCTGCTGAATTTTTCGCGGTCGACGTCCTCGTCGGTCACGGTCAGCACTTCGTCCATGTCCTGGTTGGCTTCCACCACGACCAGGCCGGTCATCATCTTGGTGATCGAGGCGATCGGCAAGGCGACGTTGGAATTCTTTTCAAACAGCACTTCCGAGTTGGCTTGGTCCAGCACCAGCGCCACGTTGGACTTGAGGTCCAGCGGATCGTGCGTCGCGCTCAAGCCGGCCAGGTCGCCCATGGTCGGCATGGCCGGCGCGGCGGTAATGAGGCGCTGATAAACCACCTTGCGGCGGCCGTTGACCTTGGTCACGCGCTTGACCACGCGGTCGCCGGAATCGACGGCGGCGAGACGGACGGTCTGGCGGGCCTTGGCCTTCTTGACCACGGCTTTTTTCGGCGCGGCGGTGTTGGCGGTCGCAGCCTGGGCGGCAGTCATGCCGGCGGATGCAAACATCAGCGAAATGAGCGCACTTAACGCTAGTTTATACATTCGTATCCCCAAAAGAAGAAAAGCCGGATTTCACAATCGACTGTTGCAGTGTAGCAAAATGGTGAGCGAGCGCAAGCTAAATTATCCCCGACAGCATCTTTGGTTGCGGATCTGCAATACGACTCTGCCAACCTTGGCTAAGCGTTCATGCAAGCTAGTCCTTAACGACAAATTTAACAAATTCTTCGACACGCATACGCTCGGTGATCAAAGAATTCTCGATTTTCGTCATATCGGCGTAACCGAGCGCCATGCCGCAGACCACGGTTTCGTTCTCGGGAATGTTCAGGACAGAACCTATCACCCGATGATACTGCGTAAAGGCGGCTTGCGGACAAGTATCTAGTCCGCGCCCGCGCGCGGCCACCATGACGCTCTGCAAGAACATCCCGTAGTCGAGCCACGAGCCCTGCTCCATGATCCTGTCGATCGTGAAGATCAGCCCGACCGGCGCACCGAAAAACTCATAGTTGCGCCCATGCTGGGCCGCCATGCCGGCCTTGTTGTCGCGGGTAAGCCCGAGCAAGGCATATAAATCCCAACCGACCTTGCGGCGGCGGTCGATATACGGCGAGACCCATTCCCTCGGGTAATACGCGTACTCCTCGGTGTGCAGCCTGGCTTGCTCCGGATCGTTATGTATGGCCAGAATCGCCGAAGACAACTCCTGCTTGCGTTCGCCTTCAAGCACATACACCTTCCACGGCTGCGTGTTGGTGCCCGAAGGCGCCCTGCCCGCCACCTGCAGGATTTGCAATATGTCCTCGCGCGCCACGGGTTGGGGCGTATACGCGCGGATCGAGCGGCGCGACGTGATCGCGGCATCGACCGCCTGCTGTTCGGGAGTGGAAATCATGTGTCCTCGCTAGTTGGGTTTGCTCTTACTGACCACGAAAAACACCCCGGTGACCGCCAGCGCCATGCCCGCCACGCCGAGGAGATTGAACACTTCGCCGAACATCAGCCAGGCCATGACGGCGGTGGTGGGCGGCGTCAGATACATCAGGCTGGTGACCTGGGTGGCGTCGCTGCGCCGGATCAGCGCGAACAGCAGGAAGATGGCGCCAATCGACAGGCCCAGAACCGACCATAGCAACGCACCGATGAAGCGGGGGGTCCACTGCACCGCAGCAAACTCCGGAGTCCAGCCTTCAAATATGATAGCCAGAGGCAACACCACGACGGTGGACGCGACGAACTGGATCACCGTGCCTGTGCGCAAGTCGAACTGCGGGCAATGGCGTTTCTGATACATGGTGCCCGCCGTGATCGACAGCAGCGCCAGCACGCACAACGCGATTGCCTCGACCGACAGGCCGGTCAGCTTGATCTTGGCGGCCACCACCAGCGCGACGCCGCCGATGCCGAACAACAGCCCCAGCCATTGGCGCGGCAACACCTTCTCGCCGATCAGCGGCGCGGCGAAGGCGGTCAGGATCGGCTGCATGCCGACGATCAGCGCCGACAAGCCGGCCGGCATGCCCAGCTTGATGGCGCACCAGACCCCGATCAGATAACCGGCCTGGACCAACACGCCCGCCAGCGCGACCTGCCACATCTTGCCGCGCGGCCAAGGCGCCCGCAGCAGCAGGACGAGCGGCACCAGGAACACCAGCACGCCCAGAAAACGCATCAGCAGGAAGGTCAGCGGCGGCGCGTACGGCAGCCCGAACTTCGCCACGATGAAGCCGCTGCTCCATAAGAGTACAAAAAACAACGGCATGGGCGACAGAAAAGTCGCATGCGCCGCTGGCGGGACGGGCGGTTTTGCGGCTGGAACGGCGGTCGGGGTATCGGGCATGAAAACTGACTAGCTGGCTGAAAGGAAACCGGGGGCCGCAAAACGGCACCGGTTCAGGGTCCGCCGAGTCTATCACGGCGGGCGTTTCGGCACCGGCGTGGGCTTCACAGCAAGCAACCACGCCATGTCTTACGGTGCACCGCAATAAGTTTTACCTGGGAAATGCTTCCTCAAAACGATGTTTCATGCCTTGACGCAACGCACAAAAAATCGCTTGACTTAATTTTCCAACGCCGTAAAATCGTCTTTGTTGCGTTGCACAATTTGATCGGTTTGAAACGTGGATGTTCTGTTTCTCGCCGAGGTAGAACGGCAGTATCCAATTAATGACTATTTTCCTGGAGAGTTAAATGTTTTCAATCCCTGAGCAATTTTCCAATGCGACCAAAGCCAACTTTGAAGCGCAGTTCGCTATCTTCTCGGCCCTGACCAACAAGGCGTTTGAAGGCGTGGAGAAGTTTGTCGACCTGAACCTGACCGCCGCCAAGGCATCGCTGGAAGAGTCGTCGATCACCACCAAACAACTGCTGTCGGCAAAAGATCCGCAAGAATTCTTCTCGCTGGCATCCGCTCAGGCCCAGCCGACCGCTGAAAAAACCATCGCTTACGGTCGTCACCTGGCGAACATCGCCCAAAGCACCAGCGCCGAGTTCAGCAAAGCCGCCGAAACCCAGATCGCCGAAACCAACCGCAAAGTCATCTCGCTGGTGGAAGAAGTGAGCAAGAACGCCCCGGCCGGCAGCGAAAACGCCATCGCCCTGTTCAAATCGGCCATTGGCAACGCCAACGCCGGCTACGAGCAGTTCAGCAAAACCGCCAAGCAAGCTGCCGAGTCGATCGAAAGCAACGTTGCCCAAGCCGTGAACCAGTTCTCGGCAGCCGCCGCCAAGGTCGCTCCGGCACGCAAGTAATCAGGAATAGCGGCCGGCGCCAAGGCGCCGGTGCCCGTTCTGCGGTCTCCTCGGCATCCGTGGTTTCCTCCTGACGGATGTCCTTAAAAGCCTCGGCCCGTGCCGGGGCTTTTTTTTGGCCGCTTATTTGGCGTGCTTGGCTGGATATTTACTCGCCCAGATAGGCCGCCTTGACCCGTGGGTCGTCCAGCATGTCGCGGGCGTTGCCGGTCATCGTGATGTTGCCCGAATCCATGACGTAGCCACGGTGCGCGGCCTGCAGCGCCAGCTTGGCGTTCTGCTCGACCAGCAAGATGGTGATGCCCTCTTTCGAGACGTTGCGGATCACTTCGAAAATCTTCTCGACCATGATCGGCGACAGCCCCATCGACGGCTCGTCCAGCAGCAATAAGTTCGGATGCGACATCAGCGCGCGCGCCATCGCCAGCATCTGCTGCTCGCCGCCCGACAGGGTGCCGGCCATCTGCGCCGCCCGCTCCTTCAGGCGCGGGAAGACGTCGAACCACTTGGCGATGTCGGCCTCGATGCCTGCCTTGTCGTTGCGGGTGAAGGCGCCCATCATCAGGTTTTCCTGGATCGACATGCGGGTGAACACGCCGCGCCCTTCCGGCACCATCGCCAGCTTCTTCTGCACCAGATGGAAGGACTTGCTGCCTTTCAGCGACTCGCCCTCGTAGGTGATCGTGCCCTCGACCTTACAGGCCGGCAAGGTGCCGGTGATGGCTTTCAGGGTGGTGGTCTTGCCGGCGCCGTTGGCGCCGATCAGCGCCACCAGTTCGCCCTTGTTCACTTCCAGGTCGATACCTTTGACGGCCTTGATGCCGCCGTATGCGACTTTCAGTCCCGATACTTTTAGAACATTTGCGCTCACATTACCGCTCATTAGTGCGATCCTCCCAGATAGGCTTCGATGACCGCCTTGTTGCTCTGTATTTCCGCCGGCAGGCCCTCGGCGATCGGCTTGCCGTATTCCAGCACCATCAGCCGGTCGCACAGGCCCATCATCATTTTGACGTCGTGCTCGATCAGCAGCACGGTCTTGCCCTCGTTCTTGATCTTGACCAGCAACTCGCGCAGCGCCAGTTTCTCGGTCGCGTTCATGCCGGCGGCCGGTTCGTCCAGCGCCAGCAGTTGCGGATCGGTGGCCAGCGCGCGGGCGATTTCCAGCCGGCGCTGGTCGCCGTACGACAGGAAGCGCGACGTGCGGTTGGCGAACTGGCCGATGCCGACGAAGTCCAGCAGCTCCTGCGCGCGCTTGCGGATGTTCGCCTCCTCCTCGCGCGCCGCCTTGTGGCGGAACACGGCGCCGAACACACCCTGGTGCGAGCGCACGTGGCGCCCGACCATGACGTTTTCCAGCGCGGTCATCTCGCCGAACAGGCGGATGTTCTGGAAGGTGCGGGCGATGCCGGCCTTGGCCACCTCATGCGGCGCGGACGGCGAATACGGCTTGCCGGCCAGCTCGAAGGTGCCGGTGTCCGGCTGGTACAGGCCGGTGATGACGTTGAAGAACGTGGTCTTGCCGGCGCCGTTGGGACCGATCAGGCCGTAGATCTGGCCCTTCAGGATCTTGATGCCGACATCGGTCAGCGCCTGCAGGCCGCCGAAGCGCTTGTTGACGCCGGCGATGTTGAGAATTACTTGTTCGCTCATTGTTTCTTCCTCAGGCCGCCACGGTGCCGGACGATTGATCTTTGGTATCCGAATCGCTGTCGGGACGGTCTTCATGCTTGGGCGCGGGCCACAGGCCGGCCGGACGGTTGAGCATGATCAGCACCATGGCCAGGCCGTACAGCAGCTGGCGCAGCACTTCGGCCTCGATCAGGATGTGGCCGAACAGCTTTTGCTGCAGCGGTTCGACGACGTGGCGCAGCACTTCCGGCAACGCCGCCAGCAGCGCGCCGCCCATGATGACGCCTGGGATATGGCCAATACCGCCCAACACCACCATCGCCAGCACGGCGATCGACTCGGTCAGCGAGAACGATTCCGGCGACACGAAGCCCTGGAACGACGCGAACAGCGCGCCGGCGACGCCGCCGAACGAGGCGCCCATCGAAAACGCCAGCAGCTTGACGTTGCGGGTGTTGATGCCCATCGCCTTCGCGGCGATCTCGTCCTCGCGGATCGCGACCCAGGCGCGGCCCAGGCGCGAATGCTGCAGGCGCGACGTGACGAACACGATGGCGATGCACAGGAACAGGAACAGGAAGTAGTAGGCGTTCACGGACGGCATGGAGAAGCCGCCGATGACGACGGTGGCGCGCGAACCGGCCTCCCCCGCCAGGTTGACGCCGAACACCCGGATCGGATCGATCAGGTTGATGCCCTGCGGACCGTTGGTGAAGTTGATCGGCTCGTTCAGGTTGTTCATGAAGATGCGGATGATCTCGCCGAAGCCCAAGGTCACGATGGCCAGATAGTCGCCGCGCAGCTTCAGGGTCGGGGCGCCCAGCAGCGCGCCGAACAGGCCGGCCGTGGCGGCCGCCAGCGGCACGATCACCCACACCGACAAGTGGATGCCGTTTTGCTGGATCTCCGGCCCCAGGATGGCGACCAGCGATTCCCCCAGCACCGGATACTGGTTGATGACCGATTCGAGCAGCGACGCGAATTGCGGCGAGGCCAGCAGGCCGGTCATGTAGGCGCCGACCGCGTAGAACGCGATGTAGCCCAGATCGAGCAGGCCGGCGAAGCCGACCACGATGTTCAGGCCCAGCGCCAGCATGATGTACAGCAGCGCCATGTCGATGATGCGGACCCACGAGTTGCCGAACTGCGCGGCGAAGAACGGGAAGATCAGCAAGCCGATGAAGACCACGGCCATGCTGCCGTAGGCCTTGCGCGGATTGCGGGAAACGTCGAAATTAAAAATAGCCATGATGTCCCCTTATGCTCGGTCGGCGACGCGCTCGCCCATGATGCCGGACGGACGCACCGTCAGCACCAGGATCAGCACGACGAAGGCGAAGATGTCCTGGTAGTGGCTGCCGAGGAAGCCGCCGGTCAGGTCGCCGATGTAGCCGGCGCCCAGGCTCTCGATAATGCCGAGCACGATACCGCCGATCATGGCGCCGTAAATGTTGCCGATGCCGCCCAGCACCGCCGCCGAGAAGGCCTTCAGGCCGGGCACGAAGCCCATCGCGAACTGGATCGAAGCATAATTGGCACCCCACATCACGCCGGCCACGGCGGCCAGCGCCGCGCCGAGCGCGAAGGTGGCGACGATGACCTTGTTCGAGTCGACGCCCATCAGGCCGGCGACGCGGGGATTTTCCGCCGTGGCGCGCATGGCGCGGCCCATCTTGGTTTTTTCCACCAGCAGCACCAGGCCGGTCATCGACACGGCGGCCAGCACCAGCAGCAGGATCTGCGTCTGCGAAATGAGCGCGCCGCCGATCACCACCGGCTCGGACGACAGCAACTGCGGGAACGGCAACGGGTTGCGGGTCCAGATCATCATGGCGAAGGTTTGCAGCAGGATGGACACGCCGATCGCCGTGATCAGGGGCGCCAGCCGCGGCGCGTTGCGCAGGCGGCGATAGGCGACACGTTCGATGATGACGTTGACGATGATGCAGACGGGGATGGCGCCGCCGATGGCGATGGCCAGCTTGACGTAGCCGGGCAAGTCCGGCGCGTACTCGTTGAGGTATTTCAGGATGGTCAGGCCGGTCATGGCGCCGACCATCAGCACGTCGCCGTGGGCGAAGTTAATCAGGTTGAGTACGCCGTACACCATGGTGTAGCCCAGCGCGACCAGTGCATACATGCTGCCCAGCACCAGTCCATTTATGATTTGTTGGATAAAAGTATCCATTAAGAGCCTTTACTTTTGTATTGCACAGACGGTCCAAGTAACAAAAACGGCACCCGGGGGCTAGGTGTCCCCGTAGTGCCGCGGTTGACTACACGATAATCATGCAAGTTTCATGCCTGAGCGGCATCAAACCCTGCGAACTGGCTGGTGTCGGTTGGCCCGCGAAGGGCCGAATCGACAAGTTTTTGCGAGCGAGGCAATGATAGCGAGATTCCCGAAAAACTAACTGCGGAATAACGTCAAAAGTGCTGAATTAAGTTCTGCGCGTATCAGTGACGGCTCAGGCGGCGCCGTCGAGCGCCGGCGCTTTGGGGCCGTCCAGGCCCTTCGGCAGCGGGAATGTCACCGCCTCCTGCACGCCGTCGAGCGGGCGGACGCTGCGCACACCGCACTCTTTCAGACGGTCGATGACGGCCTGCACCAGCACCTCGGGCGCCGACGCGCCGGCGGTCACGCCGACCCGCAGCTTGCCTTCCAGCCAGGCCGGATTGATTTGCGTGGCGTTGTCGATCATATAGGCGGGCGTACCCATCTTCTCGGCCACTTCGCGCAGGCGGTTGGAGTTGGAACTGTTCGGGCTGCCGACGACGATCACCAGCTCGACCTGCGGCGCCATGAACTTCACCGCTTCCTGGCGGTTGGTGGTGGCGTAGCAAATGTCGCCTTTTTTCGGCTCGATGATGGCCGGGAACTTGCGCTTGAGCGCCTCGATGATCTCGGCGGTGTCGTCAACCGACAACGTTGTCTGGGAGACATAAGCCAGATGCTCGGGCTTGGTCACCGCCAGGCGCTCGACGTCGGCCACGGTTTCCACCAGATACATGCCCTCTTCGGTCTGGCCCATCGTGCCTTCGACCTCGGGGTGCCCGTCGTGGCCGATCATGATGATCTCGCAGCCCTGCTTGCGCATCTTGGCCACTTCCACATGCACCTTGGTCACCAGCGGACAGGTCGCGTCGAAGATGCTCAGGCCGCGCGATTCGGCCTCGGCGCGCACCGCCTTGGACACGCCGTGGGCCGAAAACACCAGGGTGTTACCGGCCGGGACATCGTCCAGGTCCTCGATGAAGATCGCGCCCTTGTTGCGCAAGTCTTCCACCACATAGGCGTTGTGGACGATTTCGTGACGCACATAGATCGGCGCGCCGAACTGCACCAGCGCGCGCTCGACGATCTCGATCGCGCGGTCGACGCCGGCGCAGAAGCCGCGCGGCTGGGCCAACAGGAGTTCTTTATCGCTCATCAGTGCCTCACAGAACGGAAATAAGATTGACTTCGAACTTCAGCGGCTGGCCGGCCAGCGGATGGTTGAAGTCGAACAGACAGGTTTCATCGCCCAGCTCGCGCAGGATGCCGGCGAAGCGGCCGCCGCCCGGCGCGGCGAAGTCGACCAGGTCGCCGACCTTGTAGTCGGCGCCGGGTACGGAGTTCTCGTCCAGCGTCGCGCGCGTCACTTCGCGCACCAGTTCCGGATTGCGCGGACCGAAGCCGACGCCAGGTTCCAGCTCGAACGTTTTGTGCGTGCCTTCGGGCAGGCCGATCAGCAACTCCTCGAGCACCGGCGCCAGTTGGCCCTGGCCCAGCATCAGGGTCGCGGGATTTCCACTGAAGGTAGTGACGATATCAGTACCGTCCAGGGAGGCGAGACGATAATGCAGGGTGAGATAGGCCGATTTGGTGACGACAGGTTGCGCGTTGGACATGACTGGGGTTCGTTGAGCTAGCAAAGGCTATATTGTAAGCCACCTTGCCCCTCGCGCCCGCCGCCTGTGACGATTTGGGCTCAATTGACTGTGCTGCGCAAGGGTGTATATTGGTTTCGACCCTAGCGCATCATTTTTAGGAATGACAATGACCACCGCAGCGACACTCAAGTTATATACCGCCAAGGACGCGAAGACGCAGTTCGGGGAAGTGCTGGATGAGGCATCGCGCAAGCCCGTCGGCATAACCAAGCGAGGCCGCGTCGCCGCCTATATCCTCTCAAGGCGAGATTTTGACGCGATGGCATCCCGCATTCAAGACTTGGAAGACCAGCTTTGGTTGGCGAAAGCGGATTTGGCCCGAGAAGAAGGCTTTGTGGGTTACGAACGAGTGAAGGCCATACTTGGTGTCTTGGGGGATGCTAAAAATGAGGAAGCTGGCGCTAACTCATGATGCAGAGAAGTTTTGGTCCGGACTAGAACCCAAACTCCACAAGCAAATCGGCCGCGCGGTCCTCGGACTCTTGCGCAATCCTGAACCACATGACAGCTCCCTGCTCAAAGGCGGGAAAAACCGCGAACGCAGGGTCGATGCCGGCGAATACCGTATTGTGTACGCAGTTACCGACGATACGGTCGAGGTGCTGGTAATCGGAAAACGCAACGATGCCCAGGTCTATAAGCAATGGGAACGAATGAAGTAACATGGGATCAAATCGCGTTTGATCAGACTCCCATCAGTATTTCAATTTCCGCTTTGACCACAATGGGGTCTTCTGTGCGGAGGATACCCATGACGATCAATGATTGGCCGGCCGAACGGCGGCCGCGCGAACGGCTGATACGCGAAGGCGCGAGTGCACTGACGGATGCGGAGTTACTGGCGGTATTCCTGCGCATTGGCGTTCCTGGACAGGACGCGGTGCAACTCGGCCAGCACATGGTGCACCATTTTGGATCACTGCAACGGCTGTTCGGCGCCAGCCTGCAGGAGTTTTCGGCCATCCACGGCCTCGGGCCGGCCAAATTCGCGCAGCTACAAGCGGTGATGGAGCTGGCGCGCCGGGCCATACTGGAGGAAGTGCGCGCCGGCACCACCCTGGGTTCGCCGCGCGCGGTGAAGGACTATCTGCTGCTCCTATTCAGCGGCAAGTCCTTCGAATCGTTCCACGTGCTGTTCTTGGATGTCAAAAACCGCCTAATCGACAGCAAGGAATTGTTTCGCGGCACGTTGACGCACACCAGCGTCTACCCGCGCGAGGTGGTCAAGGAAGCGCTGGCGCGCAACGCCGCCAGCGTCATGCTCGCACACAACCACCCATCCGGCACGCCCGATCCCAGCGAATCGGACTTGCTGCTGACCCGGGCGCTGGTGCAGGCGCTGGCCCTGGTCGATATCCGCATCCTCGACCATTTTGTGGTAGCGGGCCACCAGGTTCACTCGTTCGCCGAGCACGGCCAGATGTGAACTTCCCCCTATCCAGCCAAGGTTTACATAGGGGAAAGACCGGAAATCCCGCGCACAGTCACAATTGTTAAATTTATTGAGATGATCAAGACACAATTGTTTTTCACAAGTCATTGAAAAAGCTAAGTTTTTTGGATATACTCTCGTTTTTCCAATTGTGGAATGTCTTTTAAGGAGTGCGTTATGGCACGTGTTTGCCAAGTTACTGGGAAGAAGCCGATGGTCGGCAACAATGTTTCCCACGCAAACAACAAAACCAAACGTCGTTTCCTGCCTAACCTGCAGAACCGTCGTATTTTTGTTGAATCTGAAAACCGCTGGGTTTCCCTGCGTCTGTCCAACGCTGGTCTGCGCGTCATCGACAAGGTCGGCATCGATGCCGTCCTGACCGACATGCGCGCCCGTGGCGAAAAAGTCTAATTAGGAGCTACCATGGCAAAAACTGGCCGCGACAAAATCAAACTGGAATCGACCGCAGGCACGGGTTTCTTCTACACCACCACCAAGAACAAGCGCACCACGCCTGCTAAAATGGAGATCATGAAGTTCGATCCTAAAGCACGCAAGCACGTCATGTTCAAAGAAACCAAGATCAAGTAATCGATCTTCGCTTCCGAAAAAACCGCCCAGCGCAAGCCCGGCGGTTTTTTTACGTCCCTGCTCAGCAGCAACTCCGGGGTCAGGTCCTAATGCCGCTAAGTTAAGGCGATTTTCGTAGGGCGGATTAGGCGGAACGCCGTAATCCGCCATGAGCCGCCGACGGCGCTTGGCGGATTACGCTGCGCTAATCCGCCCTACGTGATTTAGATGAACGCTTAACTTAGCGGCATTAGGGTCAGGTCCACCATTTCTACACGTGCTGAGCCTTATCCGCAACTCCGGGGTCAAGTCTGACATTCGGACACGTGCTCAACCCTAGGACATGCCTCGGCACCGTTTTGCGCTTCAAATATCCGCAACTCCGGGGTCAAGTCTGACATTCGGACACGTGCTCAACCCTAGGACATGCCTCGGCACCGTTTTGCGCTTCAAACGCACATCCAATGTTGGGCCTGTGTCCGAATGTCAGACTTGACCCCGAATGTTGAGTCCGGATGTAAAAAAGGCCCCGGAGTTTGACGTCCGGGGCCTTTGATGTTGGTGCTGAAGCTTCTTATGCGTAGCTGCGCAGGCGGAACGAGAACTCTTGCAGCGATTTGATGCCCGACGCTTCGGCGCGGTTGCACCAGTCCTGCAGCTTGTGCAGCAGCTGGTCGCGCGTGAAGTGCGAACGCTCCCAGATCACGCCCAGTTCCACGCGCATGTTATGCATGGTTTCCAGCGCTTTGCTGTGCTGGAACAATTCCACCAGTTGTTGCTGCTGCGGCGCTTCCAGCTTGCCCGGCTCGCGCTGCAACAGTTTGCGCGACGACTTCAGGAAACGCGATTCCAGTTCGGCCTTGGTCTTCAGGTGCTCGAGCTCTTCGTGCCAGGCGGCCTTGATCGATTTGGCGTACTTCGCCATCACGTCGTAGCGGTTGGCGATGACCGATTGCAGGGTGTCGAAGTCGGCTTCCACTTTGCCTTTGGCGAACTTCGGCTCCGGCGCGCGCTTCTTGACCTTGGCCAGGCCCATGATTTCCAGCGCGCGGATGTATCCCCAGCCGATGTCGAACTCGTACCACTTCGACGACAGCTTGGCAGACGTCGCGAACGTGTGGTGATTGTTGTGCAGTTCCTCGCCGCCGATCAGGATGCCGAACGGGATGATGTTGGTGGCCGCGTCGGAGCAGTCGTAGTTGCGGTAGCCCCAGTAGTGGCCGATGCCGTTGATGATGCCGGCGGCAGTCACGGGGATCCACATCATCTGCACGGCCCACACGGAAATACCGATGACGCCGAACAGCGCGAAGTTAATGAACAGCAGCGCGACCACGCCCAGCCAGCTGAAGCGGGTGTACACATTGCGCTCCATCCAGTCGGTCGGCGTGCCATGGCCATACTTTTCCATGGTTTCCAGGTTTTTCGATTCGGCGCGATACAGTTCGGCGCCTTCCCAGAATACTTTCTTGATGCCGCGGGTCACCGGGCTGTGCGGATCTTCCTCGGTGTCGCATTTGGCGTGGTGCTTGCGGTGGATCGCCGCCCATTCCTTAGTGACCTGGCCGGTGGTCAGCCACAGCCAGAAACGGAAGAAGTGGCTTGGAATCGCGTGCAGCTCGAGCGCGCGGTGCGCCTGGTGGCGGTGCAAATAAATGGTAACGCTGGCGATGGTGATGTGCGTAACGGCCAAGGTGTAGAAAAACACTTCCCAGGCGCTAAACCGCGTGACCCCGTTAGACAGAAAATCCAGTACCGCATTTAAACTAAAGCTCATTAATACTCCAAAGTGGGCGTGTCACGCATCGCGGTGGCTCCGCAAATATTGCGTTTTCGACAGGCGCAGGAAGTCCATTAGTCGTGCTAACAACCTGCAATTGTACGCTGAATCAAAGGTGATTTGAGGAAGGATTTCCAGCGGTCACAGGGTTTTCCTTTGGCACGGTCGTGCTTTCTTCGCCGCCCAGCGCCGGTGGCAACGCCCCCAGAATGCGCATTTCCCTCTGCGGGAACGGTACCGAAATGCCGTGTTCCTTTAACGCGCGCCAGATCGCACGGTTGACGTCGGATGTGACGCCGCCGCGACCGTTTTCAGGGTCGTCGATCCAGAAGCCGACTTGCAAATCGAGACCGTCGGCGCCGAAATTAAGCAAAGTGGCCGACGGCCGCCGTTCCTTGTTGACCCGCTCGACGCTCAACGCCGCCTCCTCCAGCAGTGCGAGCACCATGTCGACGTCGGTGTCGTAGGCCACAGATACCTTGGTGGAAATGTTGACCATGCTGCTGGAGAGCGAAGAATTCTGCACCGCGCCCGACACCAGCATTTCGTTCGGGATGATCGATTCCATGCCGTCCAGCGCCTGCAACACCGTGTAGCGGGTGTTGATCTGCGTGACCTTACCGCTGTACTTGTCGACCGTGATCATGTCGCCGATGGTCAGGCTGCGGTCGAGCAGGATGATGAAACCGGACACATAGTTGCTCGCGATCTTCTGCAAGCCCAGGCCCAGGCCGACGCCGAGCGCGCCGCCGAACACCGACAGCACGGTCAGGTCGATACCGACCAGCGACAGGCTCACCAGCACGGCCGCCAGGATCAGCACGGCGCGCACCGTGCGCGACAGCACGACGCGCAGGCTGGTGTGCATGCCCTGCAGGCGCATCAGCCACTCCTCCAGCGCGGTGCCGGCCCACAGCGCCAGCATCAGCATCACGATCACCGACACGATCGCTTGCAGCACGTCGGCGATCGACACCTTGTATTTACCCATCGGCAGGATGGTGTTGTCCATATAAAGGAACACATCGTCCCACAGGCCGGTGATGTAGAGCACGAACGCCAGCCACACCAGCAACTGGAAGATCTTCTCGAACGCCAGCATGGTCGGGCTGATCTCGCCCCGGCGGGCGAACACGCGGCGCAGCAGGTAGACGGTGAAGCGGATCACCGCCAGCGAGCCGAAGATCGGTATCGCCACCTTCAGCAGATTGTTGGGATGCTTGTAAAACTCGAGCAGCGCGATGCGCGACAACGTCAGCAAGCCGACCACGAGCATCGGCGGCACCACCCGGCCGACGCTCTCGACGCCGAAGCGCATGATGTCGTTGCGGCTTTCATCGCGTCCCGTGTACTTGCGCAGCAGCCGCGCCAACGTCCATCCCAGCGCCACCGACACGACGATCGCGGCGATCTGCCATAGCAGGGCCGGGTCGCGCAGGTCGCCGGAAAGGTCTTCGATCAGATTGAAAAGCGGCTGTTGTCTGGACATGTCTAATGCTGAGTGTGGCTGGAGGCCGTAGCGTAGCGTAAACGCCGGGGCCGGTCGTATGGATGTTAAAAAAGACCGGGCAAGGTCAATCTCCCGGTCTTTCACTTGTTGCTGCAAACGAGGATTACTCCTCGTCGGCCGCTTCCTCTTCGTCCTTCACCGGCGCCACTTTCTTCGGCATCGGCTTGCGTTCGAACACGGCGGCGAAGAAGCCGTCGGTCTGGTGCTTGTGCGGCAGCAGCTTGAGGTAGTCGCCCATTTCCAGGTCGATCTTTTGCTCGGCCAGCACTTTGCTCATCGGCACCAGCTCGAAGTCGGCGTGGGTGTCCAGGAATTGCTTGGCGATGAAGTCGTTCTCGTCTTCCAGGAAGCTGCAGGTGGCGTACACCAGGCGGCCGCCGCCCTTGAGCAGGCGCGCGGCGCCGTCCAGGATCGCCGCCTGCTTGACCTGCAATTCGCCGATCGCGCTCGGCTGCTGGCGCCATTTGACGTCCGGATTACGGCGCAGGGTGCCCAGGCCCGAGCACGGCGCGTCGACCAGCACGCGGTCGATCTTGCCGGCCAGGCGCTTGATCTTGGCGTCGCGCTCGTGCGCGATCTGCACCGGATGCACGTTCGACAGGCCGCTGCGCGCCAGGCGCGGCTTCAGCTTGGCCAAACGTTTCTCGGACACGTCGAACGCGTACAGGCGGCCGGTGTTGCGCATCGTCGCGCCCAGCGCCAAGGTCTTGCCGCCGGCGCCGGCGCAGAAGTCCACCACCATTTCGCCGCGCTTGGCGCCGACGATGGCCGACAGGATCTGGCTGCCCTCGTCCTGCACTTCGATATGGCCGCTCTTGAACAGCGGCAGGTTTTGCAGCGCCGGCTTTTGCAGCACGCGCAGGCCCAGCGGGGAATACGGCGTCGGCGTGCTGCGGATCGGCGCCTCGGCCAGACCGGCGGCCACTTCCTCGCGCGTGCCTTTCATGGCGTTGACGCGCAGGTCCAGCGGCGCCGGCTGGTTCATGCCGTCGGCCAGCGCCAGGGTTTCCTCTTCGCCCATCTGCTCGACCAGCTTGTCGAACAACCACTTCGGCATGTTCGAGCGGCTCGACTTGTGCATCACCTTGCGGTCGATCTGCAGGATGCGCTCGACCCACGCGACCTCGTCTTCCGTCAGCCCGCCCAGCGAGTCGACGCCGACGGCGTCGGCCATGCCCAGCAGGGTCAGGCGGCGCATCGTGGCGCCACCGCCGGCTTCGGAGAAATCGGTATAAAACGATTTGTTGCGCAGCACGTTGTAGATGCACTCGGCGATGGCGCCGCGTTCGCGGCCGCCCAGGCGCGGGTGGTCTTTAAAGTAGCGCGACAACGTCGTGTCGGCGGGCGCGGCAAAGCGCAAAATCTCGCGCAACACTTCTTCGGCGTTGGCGAGTATCGCTGGTGGCAATCTCATGGAATTCCTTGGTTAAATTTTATTTTGTATGGTCCACATGGACCTCGCCCTGCGCCATCGTCAACCTGTCCTCGACAAACCAGCGGACCGCGCGCGGATAAATCACGTGCTCCTGTTCCAGCACGCGCGCCGACAAGGTTTCCACCGTGTCGCCGGGCAGCACGGGCACGGCGGCCTGCGCCACCATCGGCCCGTGGTCGAGTTCGGCCGTCACGAAATGCACCGTCGCGCCATGCTCGGCCACGCCGGCGGCGAGCGCCTGCGCATGCGTCGCCAAGCCGGGGAACAGCGGCAGCAGCGATGGATGGATGTTGAGCATACGGCCGGCGTAATGCGCGACAAAAGGCTCCGTCAAAATCCGCATGAAACCGGCCAGCACCACCAGATCGGGCGCGAAGCCGTCGATCACGGTCCGCAAAGCGGCGTCGAACTCGGCGCGGCTGGCATAGTCTTTATTGGCAACAACAGCCGTCTTGATTCCGTGTTCAGCGGCAAACGCCAGCCCGGAGGCGTCGGCGCGGTTGCTGATAACGGCGGCAATACGGGCGGGCCAGCGCTCGGCTTGCGCCGCGCGGACTATCGCTTCCATGTTGCTGCCGCGACCCGAAATAAGGATGACGATGTTTTTCATAGGCCGACATTGTACCTTGTCCACACGGACCGGACCAGAAAATGCCGAGAATTGCTGCGGCGCAGCAAGCATCCGCCCCTGGCTCGAAGCGGGATGCGGAGGGGGATTCCGGCTTACTCGAAGGAGTAAAACACCCGGAACGGAACTTTCTTTTCGGCCCAATAATCGGCAGCGTCGCGGAAGACGTCCAATAGGGTTTCCCGCGCTTCCTTGTCAAATTTCTGGGTATTGGGCAATTGCTCCAGCACCACCAGGAAACCTTCCTGCGTGCCGGCCTTGAACATCGTCTCGGTCAGCGTCTCGCGCAGCCCGTCAAAATTCTTGCCTATACCTTTAGGAAACAGAAACGATTCCGCGATGATGCCCAGCACCTGCTGCTTGGTCGCGCCGGCGTTGCAGTGCGCGTACAGAAAGTGGTGCCCCAGGCGGGCCGCCTCCTCCTGCAACTCGACCACGCGGAAGGCGCGGATCGACTGCACGAGGTTGGGCGGCACGGTCATCAGCAGCGTCTCGTTTTCCGCCATTTGACCTGGTATGTACGGTGTGTCCACTTTGCTGTCGTGAGTGCCTAACTTGTTGATTAATGAGTAAATAATTTGAGCACCTGTCCACTTAACACGGCCCGCTGGTCTAAGCTTGCCGTGGCTGATTCAACATCTTTCTCGAATCCCATACGCATATTAGGGTAACGTGTTGTTCCTTCCAGATCAACACGAATGTGATTGCCCACGCAATATTTGTTAAAAATAGAAGACTTGCGGGCCGTTTTGGCCCCAAATCCGCACAATTTCGACTCGGAATGGTTGCTGACCGGCTTAGGGCGCGCCGACGGCAAGCCTTGGCCGCTGTTACAATTTGTTGCCACAGATACCGATTAGCCACTGGTCCCGGCTCGCCAACGGGAATACCATAGGAAGCATGCAATATCAGAATCCCTGATAAGACACCCCTGACAGACAACGAGGTACCAAATGAACTTGCAAGCCAAATTGATCGCATCCGCACTTTGCGTGAGCGCCCTGCCTTTCGCCCAGGCCGCCGATTTCGAGGATTTCGGCCGGGTGGTGCGCGTCACCCCGCAAGTGGAACAAATCAACCGCCCGCGCCAGGAATGCCGCACCGAATACGTTCAAGTCCAGCAGCCGGCGCCGCAGCGCGGCGTGGGCGGCGCCATCATCGGCGGCCTGATCGGCGGTCTGGCCGGTAACCAGGTCGGCGGCGGCAGCGGCCGCTCGGTGGCCACCGCCGCCGGCGCCATCGCCGGCGCCGTGGTCGGCGACCGCGTCGACAACCAGAACCTGCCCAACAGCGGCGGCGTGCAGGAACAGCAGGTCAAGCAGTGCCGCACCGTCGACCACTGGGAATCGCGCACCTCGGGCTACGAAGTCACCTACGACTATCGCGGCCGCAACTACACCAGCGTGATGTCGTACGATCCGGGCGAGCGCGTGCGCCTGCGCGTGGTGGTCGAGCCGATGCAGCGTTGATCGCCTGAATCCTCCGCAACATCCAACAATGCCGGTCCATCGACCGGCATTGCCGTTTTTGGCTTGCCTTGAAGTAAGGCAACGCGGGATAATGCAGACTGGCTTCCCGCTCCCCTCCCCCAACCCCATCCCATGCTGATCAAACGTAAATCCATCGAAAAAGAAGAATCCTCCCGTCCGGCGCGCAAGGCCAAATATGCGCCGGTGACCTTGTCGGAGCAGGATGGCGTGCGCTATCTGCACTTCGGCACGGAGTGGGTGCAGGGCGCGATGCGCATCCGCAAGCCCAACTGGCCGGAGCTCGAGTACGCGCAACAGATGATGGCGTGGATGCTGTGGCTTAAGGAGCCGGCGGCCATCGCCCAGCTGGGCCTGGGCACGGCCACCCTGACCAAGTTCTGCCACGCGAGCTTCCCGTCGGCCTCGGTCACGGCGGTCGAGCTGAACCCGTCGGTGATCGCCATCTGCGCCTCGATGTTCAAGCTGCCGCCGAACGACGCCCGGCTGCGCGTGCTGGAAATGGACGCGCTCGACTACGTCAACGACGAAGCCAACGCCGGCGCGCTCGACGTGCTGCAGGTCGACTTGTACGACGCCACCGCGCGCGGGCCGGTGCTCGACAGCGCCGAGTTCTACCAGTCCTGCAACGCCTGTTTGAAGGACGACGGCATCATGACGGTCAACCTGTTCGGCGACCACCCGAGCTACGCGCGCAACATCAAGGCGATCAAGTTCGCGTTCGAACAAGTGGTGTGCCTGCCGGAGGTCCACGACGGCAACGTCGTCGCCATCGCGTTCAAGCGCAAGCGCGCGATCGATGTCGACGCGCTGGCCGAGCGCGCCGCGCAAATCGTCACCGAGACCAAACTCCCGGCAAAGTCATGGGTCAAAGGATTAGCGCAAAGCCTGGCTACCGTGTGACAAGTACATCTAAAACACGTAGGGCGGATTAGCGCAGCGTAATCGGCCATGCATGCGCTGCCAGCGGCTCATACATGGCCGATTACGGCGTTCCGCCTAATCCGCCCTACGTGTTTTAGAAGAAATCAGAGCAAGCAGTCGCAGTTGCAGGACCGTTCCGCCCAACTTTGAAAGTGACCGCAACGATGCCTTCCGCCCAGCCAGCCACCAAACCCGCCCCACTCGATCTGCAGCAGATCTACTCCTGGCTGCTGGCCGACGGCATGATCCGCAAGACCGAGGTCAAGGAACTGTACGCGCAAAGCCAGGCCATCCTGAAAAATACGGTCGGCCCGATGCACCCGCTATGCGCGGTGGCCCACGCCAAGCTGCTGTCGGCGCAACCGCCGCACAAGATGCTCACGCTCGACGCGCTGTGCGAATGGCTGGCCCAGCGCACCGGCCTGCCGTTCATCCGCATCGACCCGCTCAAGATCGACTTCACCAAGGTGGCCGACGTCATGTCGGCCAGCTACGCGGCGCGCTTCAACATCCTGCCCGTCGAGCTCACGCACGACACGCTGGTGGTGGCCACCGCCGACCCCTGCTCGATCGAATGGGAAGCGGAGATCTCCAAGGTCTCGCGCCGCGCGATCCGCCGCGTGATCGCCAACCCGCTCGACATCGCGCAATACACCAGCCAGTTCTTCAGCCTGGCCAAGTCGATCAAGAAGGCCAACAAATCCAACGGCAACGACCTATCGCTGCGCAACAATTTCGAGCAGCTGGTCGAGCTGGGCAAGATCAACAAGCAGGTCGACGCCAACGACCAGCACGTGATCAACATCGTCGACTGGCTGTGGCAATACGCGTTCGAACAGCGCGCCTCGGACATCCACCTGGAACCGAAACGCGAGATGGCGGCGATCCGCTTCCGCATCGACGGCGTGCTGCACCAGGTGTACCAGGTGCCGGCGGTGGTCATGATCGCCATGACCGCGCGCATCAAGCTGCTCGGGCGCATGGACGTGATCGAAAAGCGCCGCCCGCAGGACGGCCGCATCAAGACCCGCACCGCCGGCGGCCAGGAGGTCGAGCTGCGCCTGTCGACGCTGCCGACCGCCTTCGGCGAAAAGCTGGTCATGCGCATCTTCGATCCGGACGTGGTGGTCAAGACACTGCCGGAACTGGGCTTCCCGCTCGACGATGCCGAGCGCTGGGACGCGCTGACCAAGCGTCCGCACGGCATCATCCTGGTGACGGGGCCGACCGGCTCGGGCAAGACCACCACCCTCTACACCACCCTGAAAGCGCTGGCGACGTCGGAGGTCAACGTCTGCACGGTGGAGGACCCGATCGAGATGGTCGAAGCGGCGTTCAACCAGATGCAGGTGCAGCCGGGCATCGACCTGTCGTTCGCCGACGGCGTGCGCGCGCTGATGCGGCAGGACCCGGACATCATCATGGTCGGCGAGATCCGCGACCTGGCGACGGCCGAGATGGCGATCCAGGCCGCGCTGACCGGCCACCTGGTGCTGTCGACCCTGCACACCAACGACGCGCCGTCGGCCGTGATGCGGCTGCTGGAGCTGGGCGTGCCCTACTACCTGCTGGAGGCGACGCTGATCGGCATCATGGCGCAGCGCCTGGTGCGCACCTTGTGCGCCGACTGCAAGGCCGCCGATGGCGAGCTTGGGGACGAGATCTGGCACAGCATCGTCGGCGACTGGGCGCTGCCGAAGCCGGCGACGATCTACCGGCCGGTCGGCTGCCCGGAATGCCGCCAGACCGGCTACCGGGGCCGCACCGGCCTCTACGAGCTGCTGACGGTCACGCAGGAGTTCAGCGAACAGGTGCGCGAGGAGACCGACATCCACGCGCTGCGGCGCCAAAGCGTGGCCGACGGCATGAAGCCGCTGCGCATCGCCGGCGCGATGAAGATCCAGGAGGGCGCGACCACCGCCGACGAGGTACTCAAGGTCACGGCCGCGCTGGGGATGAAGGAAACAATAAAATGATTTCAGAAAACCCTTTGCAGTTTTCCGGGGGCTGTATATAATACGGCCTCTTTCGGGGGTCGTTAGCTCAGCTGGTAGAGCAGCGGACTTTTAATCCGTTGGTCGCAGGTTCGAATCCCGCACGGCCTACCACCGAATTCAGCAGTACAAACGAAGGTTAGCGAGCATGGTCTCCCTAGCCTTTTTTTGCGTCCCAACCCCGCGCGGGGTCAGTGCCGACATTCGGACACGGACTGGACCTCAGTACGGCAGAGCTCCTGTCCGAATGTCGGCACTGACCCCATTGGGTTTGTTCGGATGCCGCGCCTGGAAAGCCGCGACCATCGCGGCAGCGTCGCGGAACATCGCCGGTTCTGCGGCGAGGCAGGCCCGGCGTTCACGCGCGATGCGGTCGCGGTTCTCGTTCCAGTTGGCCGCGTCCAGCCGATAACCGAACTCCTCGGGCTGGGGCTCCGCTCCCGCCGCGCCGAACACCCTCTCCAGCATCCGCTCGCCGAGCGCGGACTTGAAGTGCCCCGACTCCCAGTACCAGCGCGTGCCGTGCACAAGGTCACCCTTGGCCGGGATAGCCTCGCATTGCAGCGCGCCGTAGCCGCTGAAGTCCCACAGCACGACGCGCGCCTCGGGATGGGCCGCGTTGAGCCGGGCAACTTCGCGCAACAGCCGCAGCTTCCATTGTTCGAACACAGGCCACAAGCCAGTCTGCTCCAGCATTGCCATCAGTTGCGCGTGATACGGATAAATGATCAGGTGGATCTCGGTCTTTTCGCGTGCAGCGGCGTCCAGCAATCCGCCCAAGTCGCGCCATTCGGCGGAACTGTCGCTGCGCGTTCGGACAATGGCGTGCGGCGCCAGCGAAAAGCTCCGCGCGTTCACCTGCGCGCGCTGCAGGAAAATGCTGTAGTACCCGTCCTGGCGCGCGAAGCGCAGATAGTCGAACAGCGGATTGAAGCCGCGACCGGTCATGGTGCCGGCATCGGGATCGTTTTGTATCCTCAGCGTCGTCGCGGCATCGAACAAGGCGTTCAGCGAAAACACCGTGTCGATCTTCCAGCGCAGGCCCGCCAGGCCGGCCGGCGGCTTTTTAGCCGGCGCTTCGACGCTATTCGGGTCGAGCAGGAAATCAAAAAAATCCACCCCCAGCAGCAAGGTCGACGGCGCCGCGCCGGCCGCCCGCAAGCGGTCGAATTGTTCGCGCGAAGTGCCAACACCGGTTCCCGGTATCGCCAGGTTGTAGGCCGAACGCTTTGCCCCACCGAGTTGCCGGCTGGCGGGATCGATGCCGACATCGACGCGCGAATTGCCCATCAAAACGACGGCCGGCCGCAGCGCCCGCGCACCGGCCAGCTTGATCTCCGATTGGTAATGATCGGGGCGCGGCTTGACGGCGTTGAAGCCGGCGATATCGACCAGGCGGAACAGCCGATAAGGATCGACCACCACGACAAACAGCACGGTCAGCAGCACGCCGGCCAGCAGCGAGGCTGCCATCCACTTGATAAACCCGGCGTAGCTGCGGTCCTCGCCCATGCGCGCTTCCTAAAATTGAAAATACAAGAACTCGGCCGGGCGGCCCAGCGACAACAGACAGGCCAGCATCAGCACGCTCACCATCACCGCCCAGCGCCGGTTCGGCAGCCATGCCAGCGGCACGGACGGCAAGGTCGGCGAGCCGCCCTGCGTCGCCCTGTAGTCCAGCGCGGGCTCGTAGCGCCGCATGATTTGCTGCGTGTTCGGCATCGTGAAGCAAATCGCCGCCCCCACCAGCACCCACAGCCACGTCTGCACGAAGCGTGTTCCGCCGCCCACGTAAAAGGTGACGCCCAGCTTGTCCAGCACAGGCCGCAACGCGTGCAGATGGGCGGCGAGCGATTCCGGCAGTTCGACGCCGTCGTTGCCGCACATGGCGCCGACGATCGTCACCGCGCGCGAAAAATCGGTGGCCCGGAAAAACACCCACGCAAAGCACACTGCGGCGAAGGTCAGCGCAACGCCCGCCAGCCGCCACGGCAGCGCGCCGGTACGCAGGCGCAGGCGCGCGGCCAGCGCCGCCCATGCGTGGTTGATCATCAGGTAGGCGCCATGCAGCATGCCCCACACGGCGAAGTTCCAGCCGGCGCCATGCCACAAACCGCCCAGCAGCATGGTCAGCATCAGATTCAGGTAGCGGCGCACGTTGCCCCGGCGCCCGCCGCCCAGCGGGATGTAGAGGTAGTCGCGCAGAAAGCGCGACAGCGTCATGTGCCAGCGGCGCCAGAACTCGATGATGTTGACCGACTTGTACGGCGAATCGAAGTTGAGCGGCAGGCGGATGCCGAAGATGCGCGAGATGCCGATCGCCATGTCCGAGTAGCCGGAAAAATCGAAGTACAGCTGAAAGGCGTAGGCCAGCACGCCGCCCCACGCGACCAGCAATCCCTGCGGGTCCGACTGGTTGAAGAAGAAGTTGGCATGCGGCGACAAGTTGTCCGCGATCAGCACCTTCTTGGCCAGGCCGATGGCGAAGATGCTCAAGCCTATCGCGACGTTGGCGGCGGACAAGCGGTAGCTTTCCTTGCGTTCGAACTGCGGCATCATCTCGGCGTGGTGCAGCACCGGGCCGGCGATCAGGTGCGGAAAATAAGTGATGAACAGCAGGTAATGGACGAAGCGGTATTCCTTCACCTTGCCCTGGTAGGTGTCGACCAGGAAAGCGATCTGGGTGAATGTGTAGAACGAGATTCCGATCGGCAGCACCACATGCCACAGCGGCCACTCGGTGCCGCCGAGGGCGTTGACGCCGGAGATGAAAAAGTCCGCATATTTGAAGTAGCACAGCAGCAGCAAGTTGGCGGTGACGGCCAGCGCCAGCCAGCGCAATTTGGCCGGACCGTCGCCATGGCCGATGCGCCGGCCGGCCAGATAATTGAAGCCGATCGACGCGAGCAGCAAGGGAATGTACTCGACGCTCCACCAGCCGTAGAAAAACAGCGAGGCCGCCGCCAGCCAACCGGCGGCCAGGACCTGGCTGTGCCGCGCCAACGCAAAGTAGCCCAGCGCTGTTATCGGCAGAAACAGCAGAATAAAGCTGAACGAATTGAAAAGCATATCGGCCCGGCATGACTGGAGGGAGAGACGCGCCAGACGCGGCACGGCAGTGAAGCCATGCTAAAGTTAAATTATTTAATTGTCTATTAAAAAATACCACGTTCCTGTGGTGGACTTTGCCGGCCATCATGATCTAGACCTCACGTTATACTGTGGCCATGACCGCCAAGGCAGAACATCTCTTCGTCAAAGCCCGCCACGGCAAGCCCATGGAGGAGACCGACACGCTGACACTGGTTGCGGGGCTCGGCATCATGGGCGACCTCAACGCCCACCGACTCAGTCCGCGCCAGCTCCTGGTGACTGTCGCATCGGAGCTTGAGGCCCTGGCCCTGCCTCCCGGCGCGCTGCGCGAAAACCTGGTCATCGCGACCGACACGCCCGGCGACTTCCAGCCCGGCAGCGCGCTGACCGGTGCCGGCGGCGTCGAGATCCGCCTGACGATGCACTGCGAACCC
Source organism: Burkholderia sp. LMU1-1-1.1 (assembly GCF_040675865.1). Classification (NCBI taxonomy): domain Bacteria; kingdom Pseudomonadati; phylum Pseudomonadota; class Betaproteobacteria; order Burkholderiales; family Burkholderiaceae; genus Burkholderia; species Burkholderia sp. LMU1-1-1.1. The sequence continues at coordinate 128,602 of NZ_JBEGHG010000011.1, forward strand.
TGCAAACAACTGCTGCCGCTGGTCGCCGATTTGGCCGGCATGATCGGCCGGCGCGGCATCCTCGGCGTGGTCGTCGGCGGCGGCCAGCTGCGACGCGGCGACGCCCTCGAATTGATCCCCGGCCGCTATCCCGCCCTGCCAGAATCGGTCTACCAAAAGTTCCTCGATTTCGTAGCGACGATACCGCGCGGAAGGGTCGTGCGCTACAGCGATGTCGCGCTGGCGATCGGCGCCGACAACAGTTTTGTCCGGGCCATTCCCGGCTACATCAAACGCAGCCTCGCCAACGGCTTGCCGCTCCACCGCATCGTTACCGCGCGCGGCCAATTGCTCGCCACTATCCCCGGCCAGGCGGCGAGGCTGATGGCGGAAGGCGTGCTTGCGCACGGCGCCGTCGAACTCGACACCTTTCTTTGGCATGGCGAGCCTGCGACGCGACCTGAATAATCGCGTTCGTGTTCATAAAATCTGCGCACTGCTATACTTTCCAAAAATAAATGTAGAAACGATCTTGGAACGCGAATGGACGTGTGGACAACCCTACGGAAGGAAATGGCTTGATGCGGCGCGCACGCGCCCTGCTCGCCTTCCATCTGGCGCTGGCGACATCGATTCCGGCACTAGCGGCTGCCGCCGGACCGGTCGTCACGCTGCGGGTGGCGGCGCAGGCGGGCACCGATCCCAAATTCATCGATGCCGGCGACGGCCGCATCATCGGCGTATGCATCGATATTTTCCGCACCATCGAGCGCATCGATCCGGGCTTGGTCTTCATCGGCGACCAACAGTGGCTGCCGCTGGTGCGCGCCCACGCCGAGGTGGTCAACCACCAGCACGACGCGCTGTGCGCGATCCAGCGCACGCCCGAACGCGAGGTGCAATACAACTATATCGACCTGCCGCTGCTGCCGCTGCGCTTCCACTTGCTCGCGCGCGCCGACGACCCCGTCGTCATCCGCAACTGGGAAGATGTCCGCAAACTGGGGGCGAACGGCGTGATACTGACCAATCGCGGTTTCGGCACCACCGAGGCGCTGGAACGCGTCGGCAATCTGCGCTTCAGCGCCAGCGCGGCCGATCCCATGAACAATCTGCAAAAGCTGGTGGCGCGCCGGGGCCGGTTCTTCCTGCACCGGGGACCGGGACTGAAGAGTTTCGTGCAGCGTTCCGGCTACGGCGCCAAGGTCAGGATCCTGCCGCAGGTGATGTACCAGACCGAGACCTATATGGCGATGGGCACGCACGTCGATCCGGCGGTGACGGCCCGCGTGCGCCGTGCCGTCGAACAGATGGAAAGAACCGGCGAGCTGGCCCGCCTGCTGAAGAAATGGGATTGATCGCTAGCACGGACCAAAAGCGCGGCCCACAGAAACTTGATTGACAGCAACCGCAGTTTTGGCGACTATCGTCGTTTTGTCTTTTTAACGACCACGCCATGACCCCACCGCGCCTTTCCCTACTCGCCCTGCTTCTTTCCGCAACGCTCGGCGGCCACGCCCTCGCGGCCGACGCGCCCGCCAAACGCGCGATCACCCACGAGGACGTGTGGCTGATGAAACGGGTCGGCGCGCCGACCGCCAGCCCGGACGGCAAGTGGGCCGTGTTCGCCGTCACCGATCCGGCCTACGACAGCAAGGAGCAATGGTCGGACCTGTGGATCAAATCGCTGACCGACGACACGCCGGCGCGCCGCCTGACCTTCAGCAAGGGTGGCGAAGGCGCGCCGAACTGGTCGCCGGACAGCCGCCAGCTGGTCTTCGTGGCCAAGCGCGACGGCGACGACTCCGGCCAGATCTACCGCATCGACGTCGCGGCCGGCGGCGAGGCGCAGCGCCTGACCACGCTGACCCTGGGCGCGCGCCAGCCGAAATTCAGCCCGGACGGCAAGCAACTGCTGTTCGTCAGCGATACCTTCCCCGGCGCGGCCGGCGAGGACGACATCAAGAAGATCGCCAAGGAACGCAAGGAACGCAAGTACAACGTGCGCGCGTACGAAAGCTTCCCGCCGCGCTTCTTCGACAAATGGCTCGACGACAAGCAGGTGCGCCTGTTCGTGATGGAGGCGGCGGTCGGCGCCAAACCGCGCGACCTGCTGTCCGGCACCAAACTGGCGGCACTGCCGGGCTTTGGCGGCGGCCAGGGCGACGAAGGCCAGTCGCTCGACGCGATCTGGTCGCAGGACGGCCAGGCCGTGGTGTTCTCGGCATCGATCAACCGCGACGAGGCGGCGCGCGCGGCCGGCTACACGCAGATCTTCTCGGTGCCGGCCGCCGGCGGCGAGGCGCAACAGCTGACGCGCGACAAGCACAGCTACCGCGCGCTCAAGTTCAGCAAGGATGGCAAAACCTTGTTCAGCCTGACCGAGGCGGAGGAGCCGGGCAAGATCTACGATGTCAGCCGCATCGCCAGCTTCGCCTGGCCGATCGCCGATCCGGCGCCGAAGATCCTCACGGCGTCGCTGGACCGTTCGATCTCGCGCTTCGCGCTGCCGGACGGAAGCAACCGCGTGGTGTTCAGCTTCGAGCACGCCGGTCTGGAGCAACTGCACTCGATCAACTACGCTGGCGGCGACTTGCGCGCCGAGCCGTCGCTGCCGACCGGTTCGATCGGCTCACTCAGCGCAGGCGGCAAGGCGCTGGTCGGCGTGTGGGAATCGGCCATCAATCCGCCCGAGGTGTACGCCTTCGGCAACGGCGCGCCGAAGCGCCTGACCTCGTTCAACACCGAGCGCGCGGCCGCCATCGACTGGCAGGCGCCTGAGCACTTCTGGTTCAAGGCCAGCGACGGACGCATGATCCACAACATGATCGTCAAGCCGGCCGGCTTCGACCCGGCGAAAAAATATCCGCTGTTCGCCGTGATCCATGGCGGCGCCGCCAATATGTGGCGCGACCAGTTCGTGCTGCGCTGGAACTACCACTTGCTGGCGCAGCCGGGCTATGTGGTGCTGCTGACCGACTACAAGGGCTCGACCGGCTACGGCGAGGAATTCGCGCGCGCGATCCAGGGCGATCCGCTGAAGGGCCCGGGCGACGAGGTCAACGAGGCGGTCGACGAGGCGGTGCGCAGGTACGGTTTCGTCGACGGCGCCAAGCTGGCGGCGGGCGGCGCCAGCTACGGCGGCCATCTGGCCAACTGGCTGCAAGCGACCACCACGCGCTACAAGGCGATCGTATCGCACGCGGGGGAGATGGATCTGGTGATGCAGTGGGGAACCAGCGATAGCATCTTCGGGCGCGAGGTCAACAGCGGCGGGCCGGTGTGGGGCAATTTGCCGGTGTGGCGCGAGCAGAGCCCGGTGATGCAGGCGGGGAATCACGAGAAAGGAACGGGGTTCAAGACGCCGATTTTGATTTCGGTGGGCGAGCTCGATTACCGCGTGCCGGCCAACAATGCGCTGATGAATTTCGCCACGCAACAGCGCTTGAATGTGCCGAGCAAGCTGCTGGTGTTCCCGGACGAGAACCATTGGATTTTGAAAGGGGATAACAGCCGGTACTTCTACAGCGAGGTACACGGCTGGCTGGCGAAGTATTTGAAGTAAACCCGACCCGTATGCTTTCCGCGATACGCTGGCGCTGACGCTTAAGGGTCGTACCCGATGGGTACGACCCTGCATGGCGGTGCGGGTTAATTGAAACTCAACCCCGTGGCACTGGTGTTGGTCAACGTCTTGGCCTTCAGGTCGATACGGAAGCTATCGCTCGGCTTGCCCGAACCCAGCCCCTTCAGAATCCCGAACACCTGCTTGAACTGATACTGGAACAGCACGTTCACCGGGTTCTGGTCCGACGGCAAATCGCCGATCTTCACAATGGCCGCCGGCGATGCCGGGAACGCCGCCATCAGCACCTTGTACTGCGCCACCCGCTGCGCGCCCATGTCGCGCAACGCCAGCTCACCCGCGTACACCGTCCGATGGAAGTCGCCATAGAACTCATACGCGCTGATCTTGGCAAAGTCGTCCAGCTTCAGATTGGCCGCCGACGCCAGCTGCTCGGCCTTCGCCGTCGCCGCCGCCCAATCGGCCGTCAACTGACTCGCCGCCACGCCACCCTCGGCGGCGGTCCCCTTGGCGGCACACGCGGCCGTCAACGGCACCACACCCGGATTGTCCTTCAACTGCGCCAGGGTCACCCTGGTCTGCAACTGCGACAAAATCAGCATCTGGCGCGCGTCGAGCGAGGTCGCCGCCTGCTTCATTTCGCACGGCCAGTACTCGTCCATGAAACGCAGCCGCGACAGCTCGCCGAAGTAGGTGCGGGTGAATTCGCCATACGAGCGGGTGTCGAGGATATTGCGGTTCCAGCGCTTGGCGACGTCGCCGGTCAGCACGCTGCCCTGCAGGTAGTCGTACTCGGTCTGATACAACGGGAACAGCTCGTTATAGCGCGCGACGTTGTTCAGGCCAACCGTCTGCACATCGATCAGCTCCTTGCTCTGGTAGCTGACGATCTTGTACGCGGCCCCGAACACGGCCAGCGACGGCGACTGCACATTGACCAGGTAGTTGCCGGCGGCGTCCTGATAATCGTTGGTGCCGTTGAAGTGCATGTGGCCGCCCATGTGCAGCGGCAGGCCGGTCGCGGCCAGCGCCCTGGTGGTGGCCGCATCCGGCACGCGCGCGGCCTGGAAGGCGCCCGGCTTGAACACCGCCTTCATCGCGTCGGTCTGGTTGGCGTAGAAGTCCATCGTCGGATAGTGCGAGAACGCCATCAACTGCTTGCCCTGCGCCTTGGCGCGCGCGGCCACCGACTTGATCCACTCCATTTGATGGATCTTGTGCGTGAGCACCTTGTTCCAACCGGCGTTGCCGGCGCCGTCGAAACCGGCGAAGGCGGTCGGATTGGCCGGGTCGAACTTGCCGTTGGGGATGTGGACGTTGGCGTCGACCGCCAGCAGCCACAAGCCCTTGACCGGTTCCACCAGATAGCTGGCGTCGATGATGTTGGTGCAGCGCGTGTAGGATTTGCCCAGCTTGGTTTCGCCGGCGGCCTTGTAGCTGCCGCCCTCGCCTTCGGCGCAGATCTCGAACTGGCGCTTGGTCAGCGCGGACGAGGCCGACGCGGCGTCGAAGCTGTATTTGCCGTCCGCGTATTTGGTGAACGGGGTTTCCCAATAGACGTCGGACTTGTTCGGCATGTAGCCGAAGTCACCCAGCTTGGTGAGCAGGCGCTCGTAGCCTTGCTCGGTCAGTTGGGCGGTGCAGACCACGGTCGGGTCCTTGGCCTTGCAGGCGGCGTTGTTGGGCGCGTAGATCTTTTGTTCCTTGCCGTCGCGCGTGAGGAAGTCGTTCTTGCCGGCTTCATCGTCGTCGTACGGCTCGTTCGGGTCGTGGTTGCCGGGAGCGATGAAGAAGCGCATGCCCTTGGCCTGGTACTCGCGCAGGATGTCGGCCAGGCCGTCGATGTTGATCGGCTGGGCGTCGTCGGAGATGTCGCCGGGCAGCGCGACCAGGCGAATGTTTTTGCCGTAGGCATCGTCGAGCGCGGCGCGGAAGGCGAAGTAGTTTTCGTTGAACAGACGGGTGGACGTCAGCTGCGCGTACATCGTGCGGATGGTGGCGTTCTTGCCGTCCTTGGTGGGGATGCCGGAGAACTGGCTGCTTTTGAAGTCGCCGTAAATGTTCTCGAAGTGCACGTCGCTCATGAAGGCGACCGGGGTGGACGTGTAGCCGTCGGCCGGGATGGGGTCGGTGGTCGGGACGCTGTCGCTGCCGCATGCGGATAACAGCGACATCATGGCGGCGGCCGCGATCAGCGGCCGGCGGGCGTTCAAGGTGTTGCGCATGCAATCTCCATCTGTCTGTATTGGGTGGTGCGCATTGTGGCACCCCGGTGTGACAGGTTGATTACATGGCGCAATGCATGCGCTACCAACAGTACATCAAGCAGCCGCCATCACCCGCGCCTTCGCCAGACCACGGAGACACGTAGGGCGGATTAGCGCGCAGCGCGTAATCGGCCATGCACGCGCCGCCGCCACCACATCATGCAGCCGCTTTGACCTCCGCCACGGCCGCCACCACCGGCCGCCTGATCAGCAGAATCACCCCGGCCGCGATCAAACACGCCGCCCCGGCCGCGAACAGCGCCGGGTTATACGTCAGCATCATGGTCCGCACCCTGCCCGCGCCCCACGCCGCCACCGCCGCGCCCAACTGGTGCCCGGCGAACACCCAGCCAAACACCATCCCCGCCCGCTCCTTGCCAAAGGTGGAAGCGACCAGCCGCACCGTCGGCGGCACCGTGGCGATCCAGTCCAGGCCGTAAAACATGGCGAACAGCGACAATCCGTAGAACGTGAACTCCGAGTACGGCAACCAGAACAGCGACAACCCACGCAAGCCGTAGTACATGAACAGCAGCTTGCGGTTGTCGTAGCGGTCCGACAGCCAGCCCGAGCCGATGGTGCCGACCAAATCGAACACACCCATCATCGCCAGCACCGATGCGGCCGGCACCGCGGCCAGTCCGGCGTCGCCGCACAACGAAATGAAGTGCGTCTGGATCAAACCATTGGTACTGAGCCCGCAGATGAAGAAGGTGCCGAACAAGATCCAGAACACGCGATTACCGGCGACACTGGCGAGCACCTTGAACGGCGTGGCGAAAGTGACGTGCATCGGCGGCGCCAGCGGCGCGACTTGCGTGCCCGGCGCGGCGCCGTAGGGAGTGAGGCCGAGTTCGTTCGGCCGGTTGCGCATCAGCAGCAGCACCAGCACGGCGGCCAGCGCGCAGGCGGCGAACACGGGAATGACCGCCATGCGCCAGCCGAAGCGTTCGATCAGCCAGGCACCGATGGGCAGGAACACCAGCTGGCCGGTGGCCGAACTGGCGGTGAGCATGCCCACCACCAGGCCCCGGTGGCTGTCGAACCAGCGGGTGGAGACGATGGCGCTGAGCACCAGCGCGGTCATGCCCGAGCCGATGCCGAGCATGATCCCCCAGAACAGCACCAGGTGCCAGAACTGCGTCATTTGCGTGGCCAGCGCCATGCCGGCGGCCACCAGGGTCAGCGCGGTGACGACCACGTGGCGCAGGCCGAAGCGCTCCATCAGGATGGCGGCGAACGGCCCCATCAAGCCGAACAGCACAAAGCGCACGGCCAGCGCGGACGAGATCTGTTCGACGTTCCAGCCGAACTCCGTCGCCAGCGGCTGCAGCAGCGCGCCGGGCAGGCCGAGCGCCGCCGACGAAGTGAGCCCCGTCAGGAAGGTGACGGCGACGATCACCCACGAATAGTGCAAGCCGCGCCGACGCAGCCAGTTGGAGAGGGATAGTGCGAACATGGTGCTCCTTGCAAGGATGGAAGCGGCGGGGTGAATCCGCTGAGTCCGGCCATTTTAAATTATGGTCATAATGAATGCAAGGAAAAGAAAGGGGCCTCGGCGGAGGCCCCTATCAGGGGGTAAGACAGACTATCTCTTACTTGATGCGCAGCGAGCTCTTCACATCGGTGACGCCTTTGACATTGCGGGCCACATCGACGGCTTTGTCCGCTTCAGCCTGCGACGGCACGAAGCCGCTCAGCGCCACGGCGCCGTTGTTGGTTTCCACTTTGACGTCCAGCGATTTGAGCGATGGTTCAGCCATCAGTTCGGTTTTGACCTTGGTGGTGATCACGGTGTCGGCGACCGCATCCTTGGCCAGTTCGGTTTTCGAACGGGCTTCGCACGATGCCTTGTCGGTGCCGGTCATGGCGCTGCAGTCGATGCCGGTCTGGGCGACGTCGGCGGCGTCCTTGCCGGCCTTGGCGGCGTTGATGGCGGCGACCTGCTGCGACTTGGCGGTGCTCAGGCAGCTATCCTTGGCGTTGCCCTCCAGCGCATCACATTTCTCCTTGGCCAGGCCGTACTGGGCATCGGCCAGCTCGGTGCGGGCTTTTTCGATCGATTTCTTATCGTTCTTGTACTGCATCGTAGCGTTGGCCTCGGCCGTCGCGCGGGCCACTTTGGCCTGCTCTTCGCACACGTCCTTGGCATTGCCGGACTGAGCGTCGCAGGCGGACTTGGCGGTTTTGTAATCGTTGGCAGCCTTGTTGGTGGCTGCCTTGTAGGCCACCGTGTCGTTGACTGGAGTGGCGGCGAAACTGGCGCTGGCGGCACCGGCCATGACCAGGAAGAGGAGCTTTTTCATGATGTGTCCCTTTGTTGTGGTGGTTGGTGGACACATTAAACGCCGACGACAGAGAAAGCTCTGTGCGGGAACGAACAGAGTTAGGGAAATGCTATTTTGTGGCCTATGAACGACGCCAGAGTGACTTCGATGCCGCTAGCGCTGCAGCGAGGCCTGGCGCGATTCCAGGCGTGCATCCTGGCGCACGTCCTGGTTCAGCAAACCCTTGCGCCACAGGCTGCCCGCCTGCTCGAACAACGGCAATTCGGCGGCGAAGGCGTCGCCGGTGGGCGCCAGTTGCAGCCACTCCATGGTGGTGTGCGAGCCGACGACGGGGCTGGCCGGCGACGGTTGACGCACCTGGCGCATCCACGCGGCGACGGCGCCGTACTGTTCCGGGTGGCGCTGTTGTATCCATGCCAGCGCGGCCAGATCGGCGAAGCCTTCCTCGCGGCGGGTCTGCTCCAGTTCCTGCGCGTGGTTGTGCGCGGCGGTGTCGGCATGCTCCTCGAAACCGGCCGGCATCTCGTGCCACTGGCCCTGCACGTAGCGCCAGCAGTGGCCAACTTCGTGCGCGAACATCGCTTCGATCATCAGCGTCCGTTGCTCGGCCGGCACGGTCGACAGGACGTCTTCGACGTTGGTCCGGTTGCGCATCGTCAGCACCAGCTTGCAACGTCCATCTTGAAAGCCCAGGGCCAACGGCACGTCGGTCGGCTTGCCGGTGGGCTGGACGATGATGTCGATCGGCAGTTTGAGTTCTTTTTTGGCGTACTTCAGCATGGCCGATCCGGCGGTGAGCCAGCGGGTTTCCATGTCGGTCAGCTCCGCTGCGGAAGCGAGGCTGGAGCACAAAAGCAGCAGGGAGATAAGTAGGCGCGTGATCATGATTTGGTTTCCTCAAACCAACTTTATCACGACCACGGAAACTTTTATTGCCGTACGGAAGTTTTTTTCTACGTAGGCAAAGTGTAACTATTTGTATGAAACGCCATTCTATAGGCGGTTTAACAACGGGGACCGGACGGTCCCCGTTTGAGCAAGGTGAGGACTTACTTCGCCAGCAGGCTTTGCGCCGTCTTGAATTCCGGACGGATATCGTTCGGCACGGATTTCATTTTATCCAACGCTTTTTGCACGTCGGGGCGGATAACGACATACTTGGTCATCATGTCCTTGGCCCGCGCATAGTCGCCGGTGGCTTCGATGGTCAGGAACTCGCGGTCGAGGTCGATGACCGCGGACTTGATCTTTTTGAAATCCACCGCGAAGGTGCCGTCGCCGTGCGACACGAAGCCACCCTTATCAAGAAGATAATTCACCTGGATCGCCATGCCGCGCGCGTGCGAATCGGTCAGGCCGAAATGCAAGGTGCGGAAGGCCGACGCCAGGAAGGTGGTATACAGCTTGCGCTCGGCCGCCTCGCCCTGCCCCAGCGTGCCGGCCAGCTGGCCCTTGTCCATCATATAGGCCAGCACGAACAGACCGGTGATGTCGGCCTTGGCTTCCTCGATGGTCGAATAGGCCTCCTTCAAGTCCTGGCGTGGCGTCGATTCCTTGCCGTCCACCTTGGTGACGTGCGGCCCCAGGCCGTGCGTGATTTCATGCGCGAGGATGTGCGTGAAGAACGAGTCGAAATCGACATCCTTCTGGTCGGCGGGCTTGAGCACCAGCTTGGAGATCGGCGTCAACGTCGATTTGAACTTGGCTTGCTGCACGTTCTTGAGCATCACGCGCTTGGAGCCGCGCTGGCTGATGATGCGCTCGTCGTTGGGCAAGTTGTAGGCGGCCGTCTGCACGCCCATGTTGCCGTCGCCGGCGCCGTACACCTGGTTGACCACCACCATCGGCGCGATGGCGCCGACCTTGGGATTGCGGTACTGCGCGTCGAGCGGCAGGTTGTCCTCCAGCTCCTGCATGTGCTTGGCGAAGAAGTCGAGCTTTTGCGTCTCCTTCTGGTCGCGGATGTTGACGTAGGCCTCGAACGCGGCCTTGTAGCCGAACAGCTCGTCGTTATAAGTCTCGTACGGGCCGATGGTGACGTCGACCGGCGCGTCCAGATCCATCCAGGCGAAGTCGGACGCCAGGTAATCGTTGCTCAGGAAAGCGTCGGCGCGCAGTTCGAGGAATTTCTTCAGCGACGCGTTGTCGGTCGCGGCGGCGGCCTGCTTGAGCAGCGCGGCGGCCTGCTGCAGCTCGGCCTTGTACTCGTCCGAATATTTGACGGTGGTGAACTGGCCGTCGGCGTTGCGGCGTATCGTCGTGAAGAACCACTGCGCCTGTTCCTTGTCGATGGCCGGCAAGGCGTTCATCCAGGTTTCGAGTTGGGCCTTGCTGGCGTCGCCCGGATAGAAGTTGCCGCCTTCGGGCTTTTTGGCGGGAATCTTGATGCCGTCGATCTCGGCCGGCAGGAACGATTCGTGGCCGTCGAGGATCGACCACGGCCCCTTGTTGAGCCAGAAGTAGCCCAGGCGCGCCTGGCCCAGCGGGGTCTTGTCCTTCTTCAGCGCGGCCCACAGCGCCTCGTTGCCGGACCAGCGCTGGCGCAGTTGCAGCACATCGATGATCTTGGCCGCTTCGATCAGTTTGACGATGGCCTTCTTGTCGCCGGCGGAGAGTTTGCTGGTGTCGGCGGTCAGCGCGATCGGCGCGTACCGCTTGCTCATTTTGTTCAGGTCGGCCACGTCGGCTGGCGCGGCGTAGGCGGTGGCGCAAGCAAGCGCCAACGCCAATGGGAGCAGGATTTTTTTCATTCGAACCTCGGGTGGAGTGAGGGTCACATTGTAATCCACACGTCCCTACCAGGCCCGGTACACCTGTCCCGTTTGCGCGCCGTCCACACTGCGCGCGTAGGCCAGCGCGGCGCGCCTGCCGGCGATCGGCTCGAAGCCGATAAACAAGGGACCGAACACCGGCATCGACTCCTCCAGCACCGTCGGGCTGACGACGTTGATGCGCAGCCCGCGCGGTAGCTCGATCGCCGCGCCGCGCACGAAGCCCACCACCGCCGCATTGGCGGTGCTGGCCGCCACCGCGCCGCGTATCGGATGATCGGTATCGACGCCGCTGGTCAGCGTTATCGAGCCGCCGTCGTTCAGATACTCGCGCGCCACCAGCGCCACGTTCACCTGCCCCATCAACTTGCTGTTCAGGCCCACGTGGAAATGCTCCGGCGTGAGCTCGTCGAACGGCCCGACGTGCAGCGCGCCGGCGGCCACCACCACCGCGTCTGCCGTGCCGACCCGCGCGAACAACGCCCGCACCTGGGCGATGTCCGCGATATCGGCCTGATATTGTCCGCTGCGCGTGCCGACGCCGACGATGTCATGGCGCTGTCCCAACTCTGCGGCAACGGCGGAACCTATGGTGCCCGTTGCACCAATCAAGATCACTTTCATGGCAGCCCCTTACCAGGCGCGGTAGACTTGGCCGGTCTGCGCGCCGTCGACGCTGCGCGCGTACGATAGCGCCACGCGCTTGCCCGGCGCCGGCTCGAAGCCGATGAAGAACGGGCCATAGCTGCCCATCGATTCCTCCAGCACCGTGGGGCTGACGGCGTTGATGCGCAGGCCGCGCGGCAGCTCGATGGCGGCGGCGCGCACGAAGCCCTCCACCGCCGCGTTGACCATCGTCGCACTGGCGCCGTTGCGGATCGGCTGCCCGGCCACGATGCCGCTGGTCAGCGTGATCGAACCGCCGTCGTTCAGATACTCGCGCGCCACCAGCGCCACGTTCACCTGTCCCATCAACTTGCTGTTCAGGCCCACTTGGAACTGCTCCGGCGTGAAGTCGGCCAGCGGGCCGAAATGCAGCGATCCGGCGGCCACCACCACCGCGTCGGCCCTGCCGATTTGTTCGAACGCGGCCCGGACTTGGGCGATGTCGGTGAAGTCGGCCCGATACTGGCCGCTGCCCACGCCCACCGTCACGATCTCGTGACGCTTGCCCAATTCCTCCACCACCGATTTGCCCACCGTGCCCGAGGCACCGATAACGACTACTTTCATGATCCACTCCCTGTCTGGTTAAGTGAGACCAGTATCGCGGCGATCACACGATGAATAAATGAGCTAAGATTAAGTTCATTACAAACGTATGGTTAGCAATCATGGACAAACTGCGCAGCATGGAGATCTTTGTCGCGGTGGTCGACGCCGGCAATTTCACGGCCGCCGCCGACAACTTCAAGATCTCCCCTGTCATGGTCGGCAAGCACATCGCGCAGCTGGAAGCGACGCTCGGCGCGCGCCTGCTCACCCGCACCACACGCCGCCAAAGCCTGACCGAGATCGGCGCGCAGTATGTCGAGCGATGCCGGGCCATCCTGGCGCAGATCGCCGCCGCCGAAACCGGCGCCGAAGCGATGCGCAGCGTGCCGCGCGGACGGCTCAAGGTCACCGCCCCTGTATCCTTCGGCACCGAATGGATCGCGCCGGCGATGACGGACTACCTGCGCAGGCATCCCGAGGTCAGTCTGGATTTGAGCCTGAGCGACCGCACGGTCGACCTGGTGGAGGAAGGATACGACGCCGCCATCCGCATCGGCCGGCTGGAGGATTCGACGATGGTGGCGCGGCCGCTGTTCGACTACGCGATGGCGATTTGCGCCAGCCCCGCGTATCTGGAAAAGCACGGGACGCCGCAAACGCCGGACGACCTGGCGCGGCACGAGTGCCTGGACTTCATGGCGTGGTCGCTCAACATGCGCTGGCGCCTGCAGGGGCAGACCGGCAACCGCAACATCGAGGCCAGCCGCTTCCGCGCCAACAACGGACAAGCCTTGCGAATGGCCGCGTTACAGGATTTTGGATTGGTGATGCAGGCGGAGGTGCTGCTGGCGCAGGACATCGCCGCCGGGCGGCTGGTGCCGGTGCTGTGCGACTACATGCCGACAGCGCGTCCGATGAACCTGGTCTACCCGCGCGACAGGCAAGCCACGCCAAAACTGACCACCTTCATCGACTTCATCGTGGAGCGATTCGGCCCAACCTGGACCCCGGCCACCACCCAAAAATCCAATGGAAACACGTAGGGCGGATTAGGCGGAACGCCGTAATCGGCCATGCATGGGCCGTCGGCGGCGCACGCATGGCCGATTACGCTGCGCTAATCCGCCCTACGTGTCACCGTGGTCCATTGACTTCGTAGTTCTGTTCCAAAACGCTCAGGACCAGCGGCGCACCGCCGCTGGCCTCATCGCGTAACCGTAGAACTTAATTGGCCACCGCCGCCAGCCGCTCCGACGGCTGCCAACCCGCGCCCAGCGCGCGCGCCACCGACACCGCCGCCAGCAAGCGCTGCGTATTGATCTGCACCGCCGCCCGATCGGCCGTCAGCGCGCTGCGCTGCGCATCCGTCACGTCCAGGTAAGTCGACACACCCCGCTCATAACGCGCACGCGCCACCAGATAACCGCGCGCCGCCGCCACCTGCGATGCCGACTGCGCCTCGCCCTGCAACTGGCGCTGCTGCACATCCGACAGCGCATCCTCCACCTCGCGCAAGGCCGTCAGCAACGTGGTCTGGTGATTGGCGAGCGCCTCCTCATAGCGCGCCTTGGCGATCGCCAGATTGGCCTTGTTGCGGCCACCGTCGAAGATCGGCAGCGACAGCGCCAGCGGACCGGCGCTGAACTGGCGCGCACTGCCCTCGCCCAGCTTGCGCAGGCTCTCCGACGCGTAACCGAAGTTGCCGGTCAAGGTCAAAGAAGGATAAAAAGCGCCTTCGGCCACGCCGATCTGCGCGTTGGCCGCGCGCAGGTTGGCCACGCTGCCGGCCAAATCCGGACGCTGCGCCAGCAAGCTGGCAGGCAGGCCGACCGGAATCGCCGGCGGCTGCGGCAGCGCGGCCGCATTCGCGTTGGCCGCCGTCAGCATCGCCGACGGCGAAGCGCCGACCAAGGTCGCCAGGCTATGTTCCAGCAGGTTGCGCTGACGCTGCACTTCCTGCAGATCGGCCTTGGCATTGGCATACTCGATGCGCGCGCGCGATACATCCAGCTCGTTCGACAGGCCGGCGTCGAAGCGCGCCGTCACCAGCTCCTCGCTCTCGCGGCGCGTATCGAGCGCGCCTTTCAGGATCGCGATCTCGGCATCCAGGCCGCGCAGCTGCCAGTAGGTCGTCGCCAATTGCGACGACAGCACCAGCAGCACGCCGTCGCGGTCCGCCTCGGCCACCAGCGCCTGCGCGTCCGACGCCTCGACCAAACGGCGCACGCGGCCCAGCAGATCGAGCTCGTACGACATCGACGCGCCGACCGTGTAGTTGTTACCCTTGATCGAACGTCCGCCCAGCGCCAGTCCCTGCGAGGTCTCCGCCGAAGTGCGCGAATTGGCCACCGAGGTGTTCACGCTCAACGAAGGCTGCTGGCTGGCGCGGCTCACGCCGGCCTGCTCCAGCGCCTGCACCAGGCGCTGCGCGGCGGCCTTCACGCTCGGATTGTCGCGCAGCGCGGTTTGTTCCAGACCGTTCAAGGTCTCGTCGTTGAACACCGTCCACCACTGCGCCGGCAGATGCGCCTCGCTGGCGCCCGATTGCGGCAGATGTCGGAACGACGCGTCCGCGACGTTTTTCGGCGCGGTGAAATCGCTGCCGACGGTGGCGCAGCCGCTCACTGCCAGGGTGACGGAGACAGCGAGCGTCAAGCGCTTCAAAGCTGAATTGAACATGGTGTTACCTCACAAATTAGTTAGTGTTAGCGTGCGCCGGCTTAGTGCGCACCGCCGCCGCCACCGCCCGACGGGGCTTTGACTTTATCCGAGAACCACAGCACGCCGATGCATGCGAACAGCACCATCGCGACCAGGAAGAAGCCGTCGTTGTAGGCCATCACAAAGGACTCGCGCCGCACGATGCCGTCGACCGCCTTGAGCGCCATGTCCGACGCCGTGCTGGCGTCCATACCCTGGCCGATGAACGATTGCGTCAACGCCGCCAGACGATCCTGCGTGGCCAGGGCGAAGTTGGTCACCGACTCGCCGATGCGCTGCGAATGGAAATGCTCGCGGTTCGTCAGCGCCGTCGCCAGCAGGGCGATGCCGATCGAGCCGCCCAGGTTGCGGGTCATGTTGATCAGGCTCGATGCCGACGGCATGTCCTTTGGCTGGATACCGTTCATGGCGAAGTTCGACAACGTCAGCATCACGAAGGGCTGGCCCAACGCCCGCACGACCTGCGACCACAGCAACTGGTCGTAGCCGGTGGTGGCGTCCATATAGGCGTTCATCAGGCACGAGCCGCCGAACAGCAGCAGGCCGAAACTGCACAGGATGCGATTGTCGATCTTGGACGACAGCTTGGCCACGAACGGCATGATGAACAGCTGCGGCAGGCCGGACCACATGATCACCTCGCCGATTTGCATCGGCGAGTAGCCGGCGATCTGTCCGAGATACAGCGGCAGCAGGAACGACGACCCATACAGGCCCATACCCATCGCCATCGACAGCGCGGTGGCGGCGGCGAAATTGCGCTGGCCGTACAGCCCGAGATTGACGAAGGGCTGCGGGCGCAGCGCGCTGTTGACCACCCAGCCGAGCAGGCCGACGATGGACATCGCCGCGAACGTGATGATGAAGGCCGAATCGAACCAATCCTTGCTGTTGCCCTCTTCGAGGAAAATCGTCAGGCTGCCCAGGCCCACCGCCATGAAGGCGATGCCCAGCCAGTCGGCGGTCAGCAACAGCGACGGCTGCGACTTTTGCTTTTCCAGGCCAAGTCCGATCCCGCCGATCAGCAGCAGGCCGGGCACCCAGTTGATGAAGAAGATCGACGGCCAGCCATAGATCTCGCTCAGATAGCCGCCCAGGGTCGGGCCCATCGACGGCGCCAGGGTCGCGGTCAGGCCGAAGATGGCCATGCCGGTGGCGCGCTTCGACGGCGGCAGCAACGTCATCACGATGGTCATCGCCATCGGGATCAAAGCGCCGCCGGTGAAGCCCTGGAGCATGCGGAAGGCGATCATGCTCGGCAAGTTCCACGCGAAGCCGCACAGCGTGGAAAACACCAGGAACAACGCCGTGGTGCCCATCATGTAATTACGCAGGCCGAAAACGCGCGTCAGCAGGCCGGTCATCGGGATGATGATGATCTCGGCCACCAGGTAGGCGGTGGCGATCCACGAGCCCTCTTCCTGCGTGGCGGACAACGCGCCGAGAATATCCTTGAGCGACGAATTGGTGATCTGGATGTCGAGCACCGCCATGAAGGCGCCCATCATGCCGGCGGCGACGGCCATCCAGGTGCGGGCGGAGACCTTCTCGCTTGGCATCACCGGTGCTTGCGGAGGGGCGAGCGGCTTCCCGCCGCCCGGCGTATCGATCGTGGTGCTGGCCATGGAGTGGCTCCTTAGTGCGCCGCGACTTTGGACGGTGCCGCGGCATGCGCCCGGGCGTCATCCTTCTGGTTCACCGCCACTTCGGCGATCGCCGACATGCCCGGCACCAGGCGGCCGTTCAAGGCCTTGATGTCCTCCGGCTTGAACACGATCTTGACCGGCACGCGCTGGACGATCTTGGTGAAGTTACCGGTCGCGTTATCGGCCGGCAGCAGCGCGAACTGCGCGCCGGACGCCGGCGCGAAGCTCTCGACGGCGCCGATCAACTCCTTGCCCGGCATCGCGTCGATGCTCACTTTGACTTCCTGGCCCTTTTGCAGGTCGGCCAACTGGGTTTCCTTGAAGTTCGCGGTCAGCCACACATTGTCCTGCACGATGGCGGCGATCTGCTGGCCCGGTTGCAGGCGCTGGCCCACCTCGATGGTGCGCTTGCCGATACGGCCGCCGACCGGCGCCAGGATCCGGTTGTACGCCAGTTGCTGCTGCGCGTCCTTGAGCTGCACGCGCAGCACGTCCACCTGCGCCTTGAGCACGTCGCGCGCCGAACGGGCGGCCGCGATCTGCGCTTTGGCGGCCGAGGCGCTGTCCTTGCGCGCGGCCAGGTCGGCGATGGCGCTGGCGCGGCCGGCGACGGCGGTGTCCAGTTCCGATTTCGAGACGGCCTTCATCTGGCTGTTATACAGCTGGCCGTAACGCTCTGCGTCCTGGTTGGCGCGCACCAGCTGCGCCTGCGATTGCGCCACCTGCGCCGCCGAGGCGCTGGCCTGGGCCTGTGTCTGGACGATCTGGGCCTCGGACTGCACCACCTGCTGCTCGGCGCTGGCGATCTGCGCCCGGATCTGCTCCACTCTCACGCCCTGGTCGAACGGATCGAGTTCGGCGATCACGTCGCCCTCGCGCACGATCTGGTTATCGTCGATCAGCACCTTGGTAACGACGCCGGAAATGCGCGAAGACACCGGCGTGACGTGGCCGGCCACATAGGCGTTTTCCGTCTCGACGAAATAATGGCTGCGGTACCACATGCGTCCACCGGCGGCCAGGGCGGCGATGGCGATCAGGCCTGCGATGACCAGCACCTTGCGGTTCGGCTTGGCCGGACCGGCGGGCGCGGCGGCTGTCGAGGCTGGAGCGCCAGCGGCCTGTGCTGGTGGCACGGCGCTGAGCACTTTTTGTTGTTCTTGTGGATTGGACATGTGTTGCTCCGCATAAATGAAATGGAATAAGGTCATTATTCGCCTGTTCAATTCCAAAGTCAAGAAATGAAACGATTGCATTTCATTTTTTTTTGGACTAGCATGGTCGCATTCGTTATCATTAGCCGCCATGAAAATTTCCGACCTACAAACCACCGCTTCAGCGGAGCCGGACTGTCCCGACGAGGCCGTCGCCGATCCCACATCGCCCTGCTTCGGCAAGGCTGCGGGACGCCCGCGCGCGGCCGACAAGGAGGCGCGCCATCTGGCCCTGTTGCACACGGCGAAGCACTTGTTCCTGGAAAAGGGTTATAGCAAGGTCAGTCTTGAAATGATTGCCCGCGAAGCCCATGTGGCGGTAAGGACGATCTACGTCAAGTTCGGCGGCAAGGCGGGGCTGTTGAGCGCCATCATCAGCGAGGGCCGGGCGCACTTCTTCGCCGATATGGCCAGCATGGAAACGGACCCGCGTCCGCTGGAGGAGATCCTCGGCGACTTTTCGCTGCGCTTCCTGGAGTTGGTGTCGTTGCCGTCGTTCGTCAGCCTGCACCGCATGGTGGTGGCCGAGGCGCTCAGCACGCCGGAGCTGGCGGACACGTTCTATCAGGCAGGGCCGCGACAATCGCGCGAACAACTGAAGCGCCTGTTCGTGCGGCCGGAGATCAGTGCCCGACTCAGGCCGGAATTGGGATTGGAAATGCTGGCGGTACACCTGACCAACTGCCTGCTCGGCGACCACATGACGCGCCTGCTGTACCCGAACCAAGCGCCGCCGACGACGGACGAGTTGCGCCAGCGCGCGGCGGAGGGGCTCGATCTGTTCCTGCGCAGCGTGCTACGTTAGAAGCTGTGCAACTTTGCAGTTTGTTCTATACTTGATTTTTAAATTGGAGCACACATGAGCAAATTGAATCGACTGGACTGGAGCAAACAAGTAACGCTCATGAACGAGCGCATCAAGAATTTCCAGGCCAATCCTGGACAGGAGCAGCTGGACGCCGTGATCCAGGAATTGAAGGCCTACGCCGAGGCCGCGCGCACGGGCGGTATCGAAATCCCGACCCGCTTCACGGTCAATTAAGCCAAGACACGGTACGGCTGAAAAACGCGAAAACACGTAGGGCGGATTAGCGCAGCGTAATCCGCCAGGTTCCGTCGGCGCCGCATGATCGCTTACGCGGCGGCGGCAACCGCTTTCCGGGCCCAGGCAAGCATCTGCTCCGCATCGTCCATCAAAAACTCCGGCGCCGTATAAAACTTGCGCACCAGGACAACTCCCTTTTTGGTCGAATAAGAAAACGGTTCCGCCCCGTGTTCCTCGAACTCGGCGCGGGTCGCATCACCGGCGCGCAGATACAGCGTGCTACCCATCACCCAAGCGAACTGCTTACCGCGCCAGCTAAACGCGCGCCCACCGAAAAACACTGCATCGGTCACACCGCCCAAAGGCGCGAACTGCTCGCGCATGTGGGCGACGAATTCGGCGCTCGCCGCCATTCCTTACTTGCGCGACATCGCCACCAGCGCGTCCAGCACCTGCAAAGTGGCCTGGTTCAGCTGCTGGCGCGGAATCTGACCGGGATTGCTGCTGTCGACCATGGTCGGATTGGTCAGGTAGCGGCCATTGACGATCAAGGTCGGGGTGCTGTTGACCTCATACGTGGCGGCCACGCGGCCGGCGTTCTTCAAGCGCGTGATGATCGCGAACGAGTTATACACGGCCAAAAACTTCTGCTTGTCGATGCCGTTCTTGACAGCCCAATTGATGTTGTCCTCGTCGCTTTTCAGACGCTGGCGCTCGACGTGCCAGGTGCTCAGCACTTTGGCGTGCATCGACTCTTCCAGCTTCATCGCCTCCAGGGTCAGGAACAGATGCGCCTCCGGATCGTTGGCGCCGGTCAGCGGCAAGTGGATGCGGCGGAACACGATGTTGTCACCCTGCTTCTTGACCCACTCGTTCATGGCCGGCTCCAGCGCGTAGCACGCCGGGCAGTGGTACATGAAGAACTCAATGACCTCGACTTTTTTGCCTTCGGCCTGCACCGGCTGCGGCGCCTTCAGGGTGGTGTACTCGGCGCCGTTTTTCGGCGCGGTAGGCGAGGCAAAGGCGGCACCGGCCATCAGGGCGGCTGCGGCGAAAACGAATTTCAAGCGAAACATGGTTATCCTTTAAAAAAATCTGCAATGGGAATATACCAGCTTCCCGCGCCGCGCGGCGACCGTGGCCGCCCAAAACCGCCCTCGGCTACAATTGCTAACAACTGATACCGATCGCGCCACCCGGAACCCCGATGAAAATGACACCGTTCGCCCTTGCCGCACTGACCTTGTCGCTGGCCGCTTCGGGCCCCGCCCATGCCGCCGCGCTCTCCCCCACCGAGCAGAAAATCATCGCCGAGGTCAAAGCCCACGCGCCCCAAGGCCTGCAACTGCTGGAGCGTTCGGTCAACATCAACAGCGGCACGATGAACCACGAAGGCGTGCGCGAGGTGGGCAAGCTGTTTCGCGAGCAGTTCGACCAACTGGGCTTTGCCACGCGCTGGATCGAGATGCCGCCGGCCGTGCGGCGTGCCGGCCACCTGGTCGCCACGCGTGAAGGCAAGCGGGGCAAGCGCCTGCTGCTGATCGGCCATCTCGACACGGTGTTTGAAAAAGACAGCCCGGTGCAGCTGTGGAAGCGCGAAGGAGACCGCGTGCGCGGCCAGGGCGTCAACGACATGAAGGGCGGCGACGTCGTCATCATCGAAGCGCTGCGGGCGCTGCACAAGGTCGGGGCACTGGACGACACCACCATCACCGTCATGTTCACCGGCGACGAGGAGGACGCGGGCGAGCCGATCGAAGTCTCGCGCGCGGACATGGTGGCCGCCGCCAAACGCAGCGACATCGCGCTCGCCTTCGAGGGCACGGTGCGCGACAAGGACGGCAAGGACACCGGCACCATCGGCCGCCGCGCGTCGTCGTCGTGGGAGCTGGAGGTCAAGGGCAAGCAAGGCCACACGAGCGGCATCTTCAGCGAGAAAGCCGGCTACGGCGCGGTGTACGAGGCCGCGCGCATCCTCGACGGCTTCCGCCAGCAGGTGATCGAGCCGGATCTGACCTTCAGCCCGGGGTTGATATTGGGCGGCACCGATGTCGACGTCGATGCCATCGGCGACAAAGGCCAGGCCGCCGGCAAGACCAACGTGATCTCCCGCGTCGCCACCGTCAAGGGCGACCTGCGCTATCTGAGCTACGAACAGCGCGACCGCGCGCGCGCCAAGATGCGCGCCATCGTCGGCCAGAACCTGCCGGGCACCAGCGCCAGCATCGTCTTCCACGACGCCTATCCGCCGATGGCGCCGACCGCCGGCAACATCGCCATTCTCAAGACGTACTCGCAGGCCAGCAGCGACGCCGGCCTGGGCGAGATTCCCGCGCTGCCGCCGGGCCAGCGCGGCGCCGGCGACATCCAGTTCATCGCGCCGCTGATCGACAGCCTGGATGGTTTGGGCGTAACCGGCAACGGCGCCCACTCGCCGGACGAGGATCTGGAAATCGCCTCGGTCGAACGCGCAACGATCCGCACCGCGATCCTTTTATATCGGCTAACGCGATGACCTCTCATCTAAAACTCGTCTAAAACACGTAGGGCGGATTAGCGCAGCGTAATCCGCCAATGCATGCGTCTCGACGGCTCATAGATTGGCGGATTACGGCGTTCCGCCTAATCCGCCCTACGTGGCTCTTATGGATGCCCCGGCCGCGCCTCAAGCCCTGCTATGTCCTTCATCAGCGCGATCAGCCGCTTGGCGCCAAGTCCCAGCGGCCGGTCGTTAAGCCACACCACATCCACCCACAACCGCAACTGATTGCTCATGGTGGCGAAGTCGATGCCGATCAACTCCCCATCCTCCAGCATCGGCGTCACCAGCCTCCGAGGAAGAAAAGCCCACCCCAACCCCGCCTGCACCATGCCCAAGGTGGCCAAATGGCTATCGGTGCGCCACAGCTTGCGAGAAACCAGCACCCGCATATCCTCCTCGTGCGCCTCTCGACTAACGATCGCGATCTGCCGGATATCGACCAGATCCTCAAGCCGGAAATGCCCGTTCCGCTCGCGCGCCAGCGGATGGCGCGGCGAGATCACCGCCACCAGCACCTCGCTGCCAAGCTCCTGGAAGCTCTCGTGCTCATCGACCTGCGGACGCTCGTACAACAGCGCCAATTGCGCCGAACCGTCGTGCAGCATGCGCCGCGCGTCGGCCTGCGGCGCCGACAGCACCTCCACTTCCAGCGATGGGAATTCTTCGGCCAGCCGCGCCAGCGGATCGCCCCACGCGGCCGACAGCAACTCCGGCGCGATGACCAGCGTCAGGCGCCGCTCCAATCCCTGGTGCAGCGACAGCGCGTGCGCCTTCAACCGCCGCAACTGCCCCGCCATCTGCCGCGCCTCCGCTTCGAGCGCGCGCGCCATCTCGGTGGGCCGCACATCGCGCGAAGTCCGCTCGAACAGCTGGAGATCGAGCTCCGCCTCCAGATGCGCGATCGCCATGCTGACAGCCGACGGCACCCGCCCCAGCGCGCGGGCGGCAGCGGAAAATGAACCGTGATCGATCACGGCAAGGAAGATCAAAACGTTGTCACTGGAAAAGGCCATGTGACATGCTGTCAGAAAAATTGATAGCTGTCGACTTTTTCAATCAGAAATACTCAACTACCATGCAGGCAATAGTTTTTAGAGGAAATATCATGCAAGGTTTGAAACGAAAAGTTGTCTATGTCTCGCTGTTCGAATTATTCGCCGTGGTGCTCACCAGCAGCTTCCTGATGCTGCTGGCGGGGCATGACGCAACCCATTCCGGCGTCGCCGCCATCGCCTCGTCCACCGTCGCTGTGGTGTGGAACTTCATCTACAACGGCGTGTTCGAGGCGTGGGAAGCGCGTCAAGCCACGCGCGGGCGCAGCGTCGCGCGCCGGGTGGCGCACGCCGTGGGTTTCGAAGGCGGCCTGGTGGTGATACTGGTGCCTTTGTTCGCCTGGTGGCTCAACATCACGCTGTGGGAGGCGCTGGTGCTGGACGTCGGCCTGGTGGTGTTCTTCATGATCTACACCTTCCTTTTCAGCCTGGCCTTCGACCGTGTGTTCGGCTTGCCCGCCTCCGCCTCCGCGCCGGCAGCCGTTTGATCAAATATTCAGGCTGTTCATAGCCAGTCCGGCCAACAGGGCCACCCCACCCATCAACCCATAGGCGATCAGCGCCAGCACCGCCCCGCCCTTGCTGCCCAACGGCGCGCCGGCGGTGGTTCGCGCGCGCGGCGCCAGGAACCAGGCGCCGATACCTGCTTGTATCACCAGACCCGCGACGACCAGCACCGCAATCGGCACGACGTTGCCGGAGAGACGATTGAGCAGCGTGGCGGCGCCCAGCACCGTCAGTAAAATCAAACTGAAAATACAGGCGTCGCGCCAGCTCAGGCGCGCGCGTTTGTACAGGAAAGCGGCCAGCTTGTTGATGCTCGTGTAAAGCGCGACCGACACCAGCAGCGGGACAATGGAGGGAAACGAAGACATGTGGAACCTGACAATAAAAAAACCGGGAACGAGTCCCGGTTTTGTGATGATGCGATAACTTAGCGCTTGCGCGGCGGCGGCAGGTCGGTGCAGACGCCTTCGTACACTTCGGCGGCCATGCCGATCGATTCGCCCAGGGTCGGGTGGGGATGGATCGTCTTGCCGATGTCGGTGCCGTCGCAGCCCATCTCGATCGCCAGGGCGATCTCGCCGATCATGTCGCCGGCGTGCGTGCCGACGATGGTGCCGCCGATGATACGGTGCGTTTCAGCGTCGAACAGCAGCTTGGTGAAGCCTTCGGCGCGGCCGTTGGCCACGGCGCGGCCGCTGGCTGCCCAAGGGAAGTGGCCCTTCTCAACCTTGATGCCCTTGGCTTTCGCTTCGTCCTCGGTGATGCCGGCCCATGCCACTTCCGGATCGGTGTAGGCCACCGATGGAATCACCTTCACATCGAAGTGCGACTTCTGGCCGGCTGCGGCTTCCGCCGCAACGTGGCCTTCGTGCACCGCCTTGTGCGCCAGCATAGGCTGGCCCACCAGATCGCCGATGGCGAAGATGTTCGGCACGTTGGTGCGCATCTGGCTGTCGACCGGGATGAAACCACGGTCGCTGACGGCCACGCCAGCCTTGTCGGCGGCGATCTTCTTGCCGTTCGGGCTGCGGCCGACCGCGACCAGCACCAGATCGTAGATCTGCGGCGCTGGCGCGGTGGCGCCGGCTTCGGCGGCTTCGAAGGTGACTTTGATCCCTTCCGGCAGCGCCTCAACACCGACCGTCTTCGTCTTGGTCATGATGTTGTCGAAGCGCTTCTCGTTGAACTTCTGCCAGACCTTGACCGCGTCGCGGTCGGCGCCCTGCATCAAGCCGTCCATCATTTCGACGACGTCGATGCGTGCGCCGAAGGTCGAGTACACGGTGGCCATTTCCAGACCGATGATGCCGCCACCGATGACCAGCATGCGTTTCGGGATCTGACGCAGCTCCAGCGCGCCGGTCGAATCGACGATGCGTGGATCTTCAGGCACGAACGGCAGCTTCACCACCGCCGAACCGGCGGCGATGATGGCCTGCTTGAACTGCACGACCTTCTTGCTGCCGTCGCCGGCGGTCACTTCGATGTGGTTAGCGCTCAGGAACTGGCCGACACCGGTGACGATTTGCGTCTTGCGGGCCTTGGCCATGCCGGCCAGACCGCCGGTCATGTTCTTGATGACGCCTTCCTTGTACTTGCGTACCTGGTCGATGTCGATGGTCGGCTTGGCGAAGGTGACGCCGGTGTTGGACATGTGCGACGTCTCGTCGATCACCGATGCGACGTGCAGCAGCGCTTTCGACGGAATGCAACCGACGTTCAGGCACACGCCGCCCAGCGTTTCGTAACGCTCGACGATCACCGTGTTCAGGCCCAGATCTGCGGCGCGGAACGCGGCCGAGTAACCGCCAGGACCGCCACCCAACACCATCATGTCGCAGTCGATGTCGACCTGGCCGGAGTAGCTGCTACCGGCTGGCGCGGCGATCGGCGCGGCGGCTGCAGGAGCAGGAGCTGCCGCAGCGGCGGCGGGAGCCGCGGCAGGTGCGGCAGCGGCAGGCGCCGGGGCCGGGGCCGCAACGGCCGCACCAGCGGCCTCCTCGACCACCAGCAGCAACACGCCTTCCTTGACCTTGTCGCCAACCTTGACTTTGACTTCCTTCACCACACCCGCGTGCGACGAAGGGACTTCCATGCTCGCCTTGTCCGATTCAACGGTCACCAGCGACTGATCGACCTTGATCGTGTCGCCAACCTTGACCATCACCTCGATCACTTCAACTTCTGCGAAGTCGCCGATGTTCGGCACTTTCACTTCTGTGGTCATAGTCGCTCCTTACAGCAGAATTTTGCGCATGTCGCCGAGCACTTCGCTCAGGTACACGGAGAAGCGAGCACCCATCGCGCCATCGACCACACGGTGGTCGTAGGACAGCGAGGTACCCATCATCAGGCGAGGCTGGAAGGCCTTGCCGTCCCATACCGGCTTGATCGACGCCTTGGACAGGCCGAGGATCGCCACTTCCGGCGCGTTGACGATAGGCGTGAAGTGCGTGCCGCCGATGCCGCCCAGCGACGAGATGGTGAAGCTGGCGCCTTGCATGTCGGTCGGTTTCAGCTTGCCTTCGCGCGCTTGCAGCGACAGGTCGGTCATTTCCTTGGCGATCTGCGAGACCGATTTCTGGTCCGCGTTCTTGATCACCGGGACCACCAGGCCGTTCGGCGTATCGGCCGCGAAGCCGATGTTGTAATACTGCTTGAGGATCAGGTTCTCGCCCTTCTCGTCGAGCGAGGCGTTAAACGACGGGAATTTCTTCAGCGCGGCGACCGATGCCTTGATGACGAAGGCCAGCATGGTCAGCTTGGCCGCGTCCTTGTTCTTGGCGTTAGCGTTGTTGGTCTCGACGCGGAATGCTTCCAGATCGGTGATATCGGCATCGTCGAACTGCGTGACGTGCGGGATCTGCACCCAGTTGCGGTGCAGGTTCGGGCCACTGATCTTCTTGATGCGCGACAGCGGCAGCAGTTCGGTCGGACCGAATTTGCTGAAGTCCAGCGACGGCCATGGCAGCACGCTGAAGTTGCCGCCACCGCCAACGCCGGAACCGCCGCCGGCGGCGCCCGAAGGAGCAGCCACGGTGCCGGCGATCACGCCCTTGACGTAGTTCTGCACGTCCAGCTGGGTGATACGGCCTTTAGGACCGGAGCCCGGTACCTTGAGCAAGTCGACACCGAGTTCGCGGGCGAACTTGCGGATCGACGGCGATGCGTGCGCCAGCTTGCCGGTTTGGACCGAACCTTGCGACGCGGCCGGCGCGGCGGCAGGAGCGGCCGTAGGCGCTGGAGCTGCCGCCGCAGGTGCTGCGGCGGCGGCAGGAGCGGGCGCCGACGCAGCAGCGGCTGGAGCGGCAGCCCCACCGGTGGCGTCAACCACCAGCACGATCGAACCCATGGCGACCTTGTCGCCGACCTTGATCTTCACTTCCTTCACCACACCAGCGTGCGACGAAGGGATTTCCATACTGGCCTTGTCCGATTCGACGGTCAGCAGCGACTGATCGACCTTGATCGTGTCGCCGACTTTGACCATCACTTCGATGACTTCCACTTCCTTGAAGTCGCCGATGTCCGGCACTTTGACTTCGACCGGGCCGGCCGAAGCGGCTGGCGCGGGGGCCGGTGCAGGTGCCGCAGCCGGAGCCGGAGCGGCGGCGGCCGGCGCCGGCGCGGCGGCAGCGG